>JANYGW010000111.1 GCA_025359245.1 Massilia sp. | reverse complement strand
ACTCGCCATGAAAATTCTGATTGCCGCACTCGCCTGCCTGCTGACAGGCCTCGCCGGCGGCGCCAACGCCGCCGACGGCGCCGCCCTGTTCGCCCAACACTGCGCCGCCTGCCACGGCGTCAACCGCGAGGGCGCCACCGGCCCCAAACTGCTGGGCGCGTGGGACAAGGTCAAGCCGACCGTGGCGAGCGTGTCCGCCTTCATCGCCGAGGGCAATCCGCTGGCCAATATGCCATCGTGGAAAGAGACCTTGAGCGCCAGCGAGATCACCTCCGTGGCGAGCTTCCTGCTGGCGCCGCGGGCGGCGGCTCCGGCTGTACTGGCACCTGCGCCGGTTGCCGCTGCCGCTGCCGCTGCCGCTGCCGCTGCCGCTGCCGCTGCGGCGGCGCCTGCTGCGTCCAGCGCGCCGCGCAACTACCCCGAACTGGCCAACTTCAAGCTGCCGGTCGGCTTTTCGATCGCCGTCTACAGCGACCAGGTGGAAGCGGCGCGCAGCCTCGCGGTGGCGCCGTCGGGCGTGGTGTTCGTCGGTTCGCTCAAGGCCGGCAAGGTGTACGCGCTGGTCAGCAGCAAGAACGATGGCGTCGCCGACAAGGTTGTCACGGTCGCGTCCGGCCTGAACCACCCGATTGGCGTGACCTACTTGAACGGCACCTTGTACGTCGCCGAAATCTCGCGCGTGCTGCGCTTCGACAACATCGATACCACCTACGAGCACAGCCCCGCCTACAAGGTCGTCAAGGGCGATTTCCCGACCGAGACCTGGCACGGCGAAAAAGTCATCAAGGCCGGTCCCGACGGCAAGCTGTACGTGCCGACCGGCGCACCCTGCAATGTCTGCAACAAGGAAGACGCGCTGTATTCCAAGATCTACCGCATGGACCCGGACGGCAGTCATTTTGAAGAAGTGGCGCGCGGCGTGCGCAACACGGTCGGCATCGCCTGGCATCCCGTGACCAAGCAGATGTGGTTCACCGACAATGGCCGCGACGAAATGGGCGACAACCTGCCGTCCGACAAATTGAACCTCGCGCCGACCACCGGCCTGCATTTCGGCTTCCCCTACTGCGCCGGCGGCGTGGTGCCCGATCCCGCGTTCGCGGCCGGCCGCCGCTGCAGCGAGTTCGTCGCACCGATGGCCAAGCTGGGACCGCACGTGGCGGCGCTCGGCCTGGCCTTCAACACGGGCAGCCACTTCCCGGCCCAATACCGCAATCAATTGTTCATCGCCGAGCACGGCTCCTGGAACCGCAGCCAGAAGATTGGCTACCGCGTCGCCCTGATCACGCTGGCCGACAACCAGGTTGCCAGCGACACCGTGTTCATCGACGGCTTCCTGCAAAACGGCGTGGTGGTCGGCCGTCCCGTCGACGTCGCCTTCCTGGCCGACGGCTCGATGCTCGTCAGCGACGACTTCAAGGGCCGCGTCTACCGGATCACCTACGCCGCCAAATAAGCGCGCCACCGGCATTGCGCGGGCGTTGGTGGGTGGGGGACAGACCCGCAGTCTGTCCCCAGGTCACCATATCAGCCAAATAAGCCGCCTGCGTGAAGGCTCTTGTAGGGCGGCTACCGAGCCGCCACGCGCCGTCGTGGACGCGCCCGTGTATTGGGGACAGACCCGCGGGTCTGTCCCCAGGTCAAACGCCAACCATCAGCGATGCAAGTTGATCTCATCGCGCGTCTCCAGCGCGACGCGGCGGGCGGCGTCGGCGAAGTCCTCCTTGCCCTCGGGCGTGGCATACAGGATCGCGCGCGACGAATTGATCATCATCCCCATGCCGGCCGGCGTGCGCCCCGCGCGCACCGTCGCCGCCACATCGCCGCCCTGCGCGCCGATGCCCGGCACCAGCAGCGGCATATCGCCGACGATCGCGCGCACCTGCGCCAACTCCTCGGGGAAAGTCGCGCCGACCACCAGCGCGCACTGGCCGTTCCGGTTCCACTGCTGCGCCACCAGGCGAGCCACGTGCTGGTACAGCGGCGTCCCCTCGACCTGAAGGAACTGCAAGTCAGACCCGCCCGCGTTCGAGGTACGGCACAGCACGATCGCGCCACGGTCGGTCCATTCCATATAAGGCTCGACCGAATCGAACCCCATATAGGGATTCACGGTGACCGCATGCG
>JANYGW010000091.1 GCA_025359245.1 Massilia sp. | reverse complement strand
TGCGCCGCAACGCGGCCGACACGGTGATCTGCTTGACCAGCACGAACTCGCCATCCTTGGGCGGCACGTTCAGGTCGGTGTCGTAGTTGGCGCCCGGGTCGCCCGGCAAGGCGTCGTAGTTGGCGATCGGGGTTTTCAGCTCCTGGCCGGCAAGCAGCGCGCCGGCCGGCAGGCGCTTCATGCCGCCGTTGTCGCCATACAGGGCCACTGCCGACGGGCCGGCCGGATCGCCATCGCGGCGGCCGATGTAACTGTGGCGGAAATTGGTGCCGTACCACCACCATTGCGGCCGCACCACGACCGTCAGGATGCGGGCGTTGGCGTCGTTCGGCGCGACGTTCTCGTAAATCGTCACCACATGCGAGCGGCGCTCGAAATAGTGCGAAGCGAAGGTGAGGTAGTTGTCGCCCTCGCCTTTTACATTCGGCTGCTCCCGCGCGTGGCGGTCGCGGGTGCGCCCGCCCAGCTGGGTCACCAGCGTGCCGTCGGCCAGCGTGTACTGGGTGACCGGCTGCTGGACCGACCAGGACAGCGCGGTGTAGGCGTCTGCGACTGGCGGCGTGCCGGAGTCACCGCTGACGGGAGGGATAATGGTGGTGTCGCCGGCGACTGGGGTGGCGGCGGGCAGCGTGGCGCCGGGCGTGCTGCCGGTCACAGGGGCAGCGACTGCGGCGGTTTTATCGCCACCCCCGCCGCCGCATGCGGCCAGCAGGAGGCCGACGGCCAGCACTGACGCGGCAAGCCGGCCGCAGCGGTACAAGGTGGTGCGGGCATGCTGTGACATGGGTGTGGCAACCTTGATAAGAGACGTGTTTTTATATTACTTTTAGTAAACATTGCTTGATTGATAGTAACATTTATGCCTAGGTGGAGCGGATTTCCGGGGTATGGTGTGGGTCGGAAACCACACGCCACGTGCACCGGCTTTATAATCGCGTTTTCAATCTTTCCACCCCGCCCACACCATGCCAGCCCAACTCATCGACGGAATCCTGCTCTCCCAACAACTGCGCGCAGACATCGCCCAGCGCGCAGCCACGCTGAGTGCAAGCGGCCGCCAGCCCGGCCTGGCCGTGATCCTGGTGGGTGAAGATCCCGCCAGCCAGGTGTATGTGCGCAACAAGGTGAAAGCCTGCGCCGACGTGGGTTTTCATTCGGTGCTGGAAAAGTACGCGGCCGAGCTGCCTGAAGCGGCCCTGCTCGACCGCATCGCCGCGTTGAACGCCGACCCGGCCATCCACGGCATCCTGGTGCAGATGCCGCTGCCGCGCCACATCAACCCGCACAAGGTCATCGAGGCCATCTCCACCACCAAGGATGTGGACGGCTACTCGGTGCTGTCGGCCGGTGAACTGATGACCGGGCTGGAAGGCTTCCGTCCATGCACGCCGTACGGCTGCATGAAACTGATCGAAAGCACTGGCGTCGACCTGCGCGGCAAGCATGCGGTGGTGATCGGCCGCAGCAACACCGTCGGCAAGCCGATGGGCCTGCTGCTCTTGCAAGCGAACGCTACCGTGACCATATGCCATAGCGCGACCCCGGACCTGGCGTACCACACGCGCCAGGCCGATGTCGTCGTCGCCGCTGTCGGCCGCCGCAACACGCTGACCGCCGACATGGTCAAGCCGGGCGCCATCGTCATCGACGTGGGCATGAACCGCGACGACAACGGCAAGCTGTGCGGCGATGTCGACACTGCCGGGGTCCGTGAAGTGGCGTCGTACATCACGCCCGTGCCTGGCGGCGTCGGTCCGATGACGATTACGATGCTGTTGATGAATACCGTGGAAGCCGCTGAGCGCACTTAACGAGGAAACCAAGATGACTACGCCGAACCCCCTGCTCGATTTTTCCAGCCTGACCCGCTTCGACGAAGTGCGCCCGGAACACGTCACGCCCGCCATCGATGAACTGATCGCGCAGGCAGCCGCCGTGGTCAAGAACCTCGAAGCGCCGAACGACAGCGTCACCTGGGACAATTTCGTGATCCCGCTGGAAGAAGCCAGCGAGCGCCTGGGCCGTGCCTGGGGCGTGGTCAACCATCTGAACAGCGTGATGGAC
>JANYGW010000066.1 GCA_025359245.1 Massilia sp. | reverse complement strand
TTTTAAAACATTTTAAAATTGAGGTCTGACCCCGATTGGAAAACATTTCCAATTATTACGCGGGTTCGGCGTGCTCGACCATCAGTTGCACGCGCGTGACGCCGTTGTATTCGTTGGCGTCGAGCCGGAACGCGACGCGCGCGCGTTCGCCCACCGACGCGGTGTGCCCGAACCAGATCGCGTCGTAGCGCTGGCCGTTGCGCTCAAGCTGCAGTTTCAGGTGGCGCTCTTTCAGTATGCGCTGGCTGACGACCCGGAATTCGTCGCAGAACACCGGCGGCGCAAACCCCTGGCCCCATACCTGGCCGTCCATCAGGTCGATGAATTCGGTCGTGTAGTAGGCATCTTCCAGCGGGCCGTCCGTTTCGATGATGCGTTCGAGCTGCGGCGCGCTGAGCCAGGCCCGGCCCACCGCTTCGAACGCTTCCGAAAAGGCGTCGAAGGCGTCGGCGCGGATTGTCAATCCGGCCGCCATCGCGTGCCCGCCGAATTTGTCGATCAGGCTGGGCGCGCGCTTCGATACCAGGTCGAGCGCGTCGCGCAGGTGGAAGCCGGGAATCGAGCGCCCCGATCCCTTGATCCAGCCGTCCGCGCCGGGCGCGAAGGTGATCGTCGGGCGGTAGAATTTTTCCTTCAGGCGCGAGGCGACGATGCCGATCACGCCCTGGTGCCACGTTGCGTCGAATACGCTGATGGTGTTGCTGGCCGACGGCTGGTAGTCGTCGAGGTGAAGCAGGGCGGCGTCCTGCATGTCGGCTTCGATTTCGCGCCGTTTCAGGTTGATCTCGTTGAGCTGCTGGGCGATGGCCCAGGCGCGGCCTTCGTCGTCGGTAATCAGGCATTCGATCCCGAGCGACATGTCGTCCAGCCGCCCGGCGGCGTTCAGGCGCGGGCCGAGCGCGAATCCCAGGTCGAACGGCGAGGCGCTGCGGGCCTCGCGCGCGGCCACGCGGAACAGCGCGGCCACGCCGGCGTGCATGCGCCCAGCGCGCATGCGCTTGAGGCCTTGCGCGACCAGGATGCGGTTGTTCGAGTCGAGCCGCACGACGTCGGCCACGGTGCCCAAAGCGACCAGGTCGAGCAGGTTGTCCAGCTTCGGCTGGCTCTGGGCGTCGAAGATGCCGCGGCTGCGCATTTCGGCGCGCAGCGCAAGCAGCACGTAGAACACCACGCCGACGCCGGCCAGGTGCTTGCTCGGAAAGCCGCATTCGGGCTGGTTCGGGTTGACGATCACGGCCGCCTCGGGCAACTGGTCGGCCGGCAGGTGGTGGTCGGTGATGACGACTTCGATGCCGAGCCGCGTCGCTTCGCGCACGCCGTCGATGCTGGCGATACCGTTGTCGACGGTGACGATGATGTCGGGCGATTTTTCGCGCGCTGTCAGGGCGACGATTTCGGGCGTGAGCCCGTAGCCGTACTCGAAACGGTTCGGCACGATGAAGTCGACGATGGCGCCCATGGCGCGCAGGCCGCGCAGCGCCACGGCACAGGCGGTCGCGCCGTCGCAGTCGTAGTCGGCGACGATGCAGATCTTTTTGCCGGCCGCAATGGCGTCGGCCAGGAACACCGCGGCGGCGCCAATATGGAGCAGGCCATTGGGCGCCATCAGCGCACCGAGTTCGCTCGACAGCTCGCGCGCGTCGGTCAGCCCGCGCGACGCGTACAGGCGCGCGAGCACCGGGTGGATGCCGCTCTGGCGCAGCATTTCGGACGTGCGGAACGAGCAGGGGCGGGTCGCGATACGGGTCATGGCAGCAGTCGGTTCAGGGTCGGGCGGCGCCAGAACGCGCGCTGCGACCATTTGGTGGTGGTGAATTCGCGATGCGCGTGGCGGTGGCCGAGTACCAGCTTGACTTTGGCTTTGTGCCCTTGCATGAGTGCGGCCAGCGTGGGCGCGAACAGGGTTTCCTCGAGCCGGTGCATATGCCCGATCCAGCCCGACCAGTCGGCGCCGATGGCCGCTGCGCTCAGGTCGCCGCGTACCAACACGCTGTCGGCCGCATCGCCGCCCGCGGCATTGGGCTGGGCCGGGCCGCTGGCGGTCGCCGACAACCAGGCCGGAACGGCGGCGCTGGTGAGCGCCGGGGCGTGGGCGACCGCCGCGCCGGCATCGGCCAGGGCCCATGGCCAGAAGGAGTTGATCGCCGCCAGGCCGCGGCCTTCGCGCTCGACGTTGGCGGGGTGTTCGAACCACAGCATCTGCACTTCGTTCTGCAGTTTGCGAAAGTCGGCCGCCAACGGCCCGGTCGGCAGCCAGTCGGTCAGGTTCTGGCCTGCCGCGGCGTCCGGCGAGGCGGTCTGCAGCGCACTCCAGTCGCCAGCGCGCATGAACCAGGTGTGAGCATCGCCGTACAGCAGCATCTTGCCGATCTCGTCGAACAGGGGGCGGGCCGTGTCGAACAGCGCGTGCGCGTGGCTGTCGTCGAGCTGCAGCTGGCGCATGTCGCCGACCGACAGGTGGCTGCGCGCGATGTCGATGTGGGCCGGGTTGATGATGAACCAGCTGTCGGCGGCCGGATCGAGGCCGAAGCCGCGCATGGCCGCAGCCGCATAGGCCGGGCGGCCATCCGCCGACAGGCCCAGCCTGTGGGCCAGCCAGGCTTCATGCGGCAGCGCGCGCAGGTTGTCGTCGAACGGCAGCGCCGTACAGGACGCGCGCGAAATCAGCGCGGCAAGCGCCGGCGCCTGCAGTGCGCGCACCAGGTCGGGCGCTAGTTCGGTAGGGGGCAGTGCGAAAGGCAGGACAAGCGTAATTTGAGTCATCCCGCATTGTAGGGCATCTCTGGTGTCCAGGCGCAATTCCAGGCAGCGCCTGCAACGCCGCGCCAGGGCCGGGAGTTATTGCTTTAGTGGCAAGTTGAGGCGGTTCAATGCGGCGCAATTCCTTCATCATCGCCGGCCTGCTCGCCCAGGATCACGTCGCCATAGGTGAGCCCGATGGCCTCCTCGTACCAGGTTTGCACCAGCGCCAGGTGTTCGCGCTCCTGGTTGAGGGCGTTGGTAAAGTCCTCGACCAGGTCGGTCAGCGCGTGTTCGTCGGCCAGCGCGACCAGGGTTTCCCATCCGGACTTGTCGCTCAGTTCGGCCGTGACGATCGCGTGCAGCGACTGCGCGACGCTGGTGCGCGGGTCGTTCAGCACCTGCACCAGCCCCATCAATTCGACCCCGACCAGGTCGGCGCTGGGCGTTTGCGAGGTCGGGTCGCCGCCCAGCGCGGCGATGGCGCCGGACAGCAGCGTGAAGTGGCGCGCTTCGTCGGCGCGGATTTGTTCGAGGTCGTCGATCGTCATGCTGATGTCGCCATCGGCCACAACAGCGCACTTGGTGATCAGTGCATCATAAAGCCGCGTTGCGGTGCGCTCGAAGGCCAGCCGTTCGCCCAGCTTGTCGAGCAGGATATGCGGACTGTCGCCAATCATGAGATGCACGCCCAGTTTCATCACACCGCCCAAGGTGCCCGGCAGCGCGACCGATCCCAGCGTATCGGCGTTGGCGATGTAGGCGCTGCGCAAATCCGTCAGCGCCGATTCGTCGCCGCTGGCTGCACCAAGCATGGCCGGATCGACGTCCTGCATGGCCTTGCTCAGGGCAAGGGACATCTGGATCCCGGTCCGGTTGATGCCGAGATGGTCTGTTTGTACTGGCATAGTTCCTCCGTGGCGGCCGCCGCGCTGTCAGGACGCGCCGCGGC
>JANYGW010000064.1 GCA_025359245.1 Massilia sp. | reverse complement strand
CGCGCCGATCGACCCGAAAACGGGGCCGGCGATCAATCCCTCGGACCTGGCGACCATGTTCGGCATCATGCTGCTGCAGGTGGCCACGGTGATTTTGCTGTGCTTCAGCGCGCCGCTGGTGGCCTGGCAGGGCATGAGCGCCGGCAAGGCGACGTTTTATAGTTTCTTCGCCGTCATCGGCGCCACGCGCGCGTTCATCGTGATGCTGCTGTCGTGGTTCGCGATCTTCTTCATGGTGCTGATGATCGTCGTGATGGTGCTGGGGAACTCGGACATGGGACGGGTTGTCATCATGTGGGTGGGCCTGATGTTCGTGCTGCTGCTGCAGTGCGCGATCTTCGCCGCCTACCGCCAGATTTTCGGCGCGCCAGCGGTGACGGAGAAGCCCGCCGCAGTGTAACCCTTAGGTTACACCGTTGCCAGAGAGGGGGCAGACCCCGCGGGGCTGTCCCCGGCGCCTGCGCAGGGAAAGGGACAGCCCCATGGTCTGTCCCCGCCAGCTACAGCCAGCTACCGCCGCCTACAACCGTTCCAGCTTCGCCACCGACAGGTCCAACACCTTCATCCCGGCACGGCCGAAGTTGATCTGGGCGCGCGCATTGCCACCGCTGCCTTCGATGTTCACAATCACTCCCTCGCCGAACTTGCCGTGCGCGACGGACTCGCCGATCCGCCAGCCCGGCCCGCTCGCGGCCTTCTGTGTGAACTGCTGGGCGATCTTGTTGTCCGATCCGCCCTGGAACACCGGCTCGTCCCACGCCGATTTCTTGTTGCCGAACCACTGAGCCTGCACCCGCGGCGACAGCCACTTGAGCGCGTCCTCGGGCAGTTCGCCAAAGAAGCGCGACTTGGTGTTGTAGCGCGTCTGCCCGTGCAGCATGCGCGTCTGCGTGAAGGTCATGTACAAACGCTTGCGCGCGCGCGTGATCGCCACATACATCAGGCGCCGCTCCTCGTCCACGCCATCGAGTTCGCGCGAACTGCTCTCGTGCGGGAACAGGCCCTCCTCCAGGCCGGTGATGAACACCGCGTCGAACTCGAGGCCCTTGGCCGAGTGCACCGTCATCAGCTGCAAGGCGTCCTGCCCAGCCTGCGCCTGCGCGTCGCCCGCTTCGAGCGAGGCGTGCGAGAGGAAGGCCGACAAGGGCGACATCACGGTCGGCAAGGGCGCGTCCGCATCGTAAATCTCGATGCCATCCTCGTTGACGATGGGCGCTCCCGCACTGGCCTGCGCCTGCGGCCCCAGGTGCGCCGGCGCGCCTTGGCCGAAGCCTTCCTCCTGCACGAAGTGGGTCGCCGCGCTGACCATCTGCTCGATATTCTCGATGCGGTCGGCGCCCTCCTTCTCGCCCGCGTAATGCGTGAGCAAGGTGCTGCGCTCGATCACCGTGCGCACCATCTCGGGCAGCGCCTGCTGCTGCGTTTCAAAACGCGCGCCCTCGACCAGCTTGACGAAGTTGCCCAGCGACGAGCCGGCCTTGCCCATCACATAGGGCACGGCCGCGTACAGCGAGATGCCGTGGTGCTCGGCGGCCGCCTGCAACTGCTCGATCGAACGGGTGCCAATCCCCCGCGTGGGGAAATTAACCACGCGCAGGAAGGCCGAGTCGTTGTGCGGATTGTCCATCAGCTGCAGATAGGCGATCACATGCTTGACCTCGGCGCGCTGGAAGTAGCGCTGGCCGCCATACACGATATACGGCAGGCTGGCCGCGAACAGCGCATGCTCGATCACGCGCGACTGCGCATTCGAGCGGTACAGGATCGCGATATCGCTGCGCGCGGCGCCCTCGGCCATGAGACTCTTCGCCTCGCCGATGATCCACTGCGCCTCTTCCAGGTCGGAGCTGGCCTCGTAGATGCGCACCTGCTCGCCGTGGCCCGCATCGGTGCGCAGATTTTTGCCCAGGCGCTTGCTGTTATGGGCGATCAATTGATTGGCGCTATCGAGGATGTGGCCATGCGAGCGGTAATTCTGCTCGAGCTTGATCAGATTCTCAACCTTGAACTCGCGCTCGAACGCGCTCATATTGCCGACGTTGGCGCCGCGGAAGGCGTAGATACTCTGGTCGTCGTCGCCGACGGCGAACAGCGCGCCGCCGAACTGCGCGCCGTGGCCGGCCAGCAGCTTGAGCAGGTTGTACTGCAGATCATTGGTATCCTGGAACTCGTCGACGAGGATGTGCTTGAAGCGCGCCTGGTAGTGCTCGCGCAGGGGCGCGTTGCGCTGCAACAGCTCGTAGGCGCGCAGCAGCAGCTCGGCGAAGTCGACCACGCCCTCGCGCTGGCACTGGGCGTCGTACATCGCGTAGAGTTCGGCCTTTTTACGGTCGACCGGATCGTAAGCGTCGACCTTGTCGGCGCGCAGGCCCTGGTCCTTGGCGCCGTTGATGAAGTACATCAGATCCTTCGGCGGATACTTCTCGTCGTCGATGTTGTTGGCCTTAAGCAGGCGTTTGATGACCGACAACTGGTCTTGCGAATCGAGGATCTGGAAGGTCTGCGGCAGCGCCGCGTCACGGTAATGGGTGCGCAGCAGGCGGTTGCACAGACCGTGGAAGGTGCCGATCCACATGCCGCGCGTGCTGATCGGCATCATCGCCGACAAGCGCGTCTGCATCTCCTTGGCGGCCTTGTTGGTGAAGGTGACGGCCATGATGCCGGCCGGCCCCACCTGCCCGGTCTGGATCAGCCACGCGATGCGGGTGGTCAGCACGCGCGTTTTGCCCGAGCCGGCGCCGGCCAGGATCAGGGCGCTTTGCTGGGGCAGCGTGACGGCGGCGAGTTGTTCGGGATTGAGGTTGTGGAGGAGATTTTGCATCCCGTGATTATACCGGTCCCACC
>JANYGW010000102.1 GCA_025359245.1 Massilia sp. | reverse complement strand
GACCTGGTCGTGATCGGCCAGAGCACGGCGGGGGCCGGCATGCCGGTGCTGCGCTCCGATTTTCCCGAATATGTGCTGCTCCATGGCGCGGGTCCGGTGCTGGTGCTGCCGGCCCAGGGGCAAGCCGGCACGCCCGGTGCGCACGTCACGGTCGGCTGGAACGGCAGCGCCAGCGCCTTGCGCGCGATCACCAGCGCGATCGCGCTGCTGCAGCGCGCGCGCCGGGTCGACCTGGTGGTGTTCGATGCCGACCCCGGCCTGCACGGTGAGCTGGCCGGCGCCGACATGGCCTTGTACCTGGCGCGCCACGGCGTGCGGGTCGAGCTCGGGTCAGCCCATGCCGGCGCCAACGCCGGCGCAGCGCTGGTCCGGTACGCGTGCGACAGCGGGGCCGACCTGATCGTCATGGGCGCCCATGGCCGTGCGCGCTTTCGCGCCGTCCTGCTGGGCGACGCCACCCGCGCGGCCATGCTGGCGTCGCCGCTGCCGCTGTGGATGGCGCACTAGCCTAGCGCACCTCGTCGAAACGGTAGGCGTGCTGGGCGTCGTTGAGCGTCAGGATGCGCTTGCCTTCATGGCTGCCCACAATCAGCTCCAGGCCGGCCAGCTCGGGCGAGGTCGTCACCAGGGAAATGCCGCCATCGTCGCTGCGCCGGGTGGCGAGCAGGCTGTTCCATTCGCCGGCATCGAGCACCACTCCTTGCCCTGGTGGCGGATCCACACGTCACCCAGTTCGGCGTTACGGTAGCGGGCGGCGAGCGTGGCGCCGATGGCCGGATCGGCCGGCATGAGCATGGTCTTGGCCTGCGCGCCGAGGCCGGCCGCGTTCCGCGCTGCGGCGCTGCGGACGTCATCCGCCGCTTCGGCCTTGCCGTCATACAGGACTTCGAGCAGGCGCCGCAGGAAGGGCTTGAGCAGCAATTGTCCCTCGTCCGAGTTGGTCAGCAGGACTGCCCCGACACCGGTTTCCGGCATCAGGTAGAAATTGCTCTTGTAGCCGAACAGGCTGCCGCCGTGCAGCACCACGTCGATCCCGGCCAGGCGCTCGTTCGACAAGCCCATGCCGTAGGTCTTGTCCAGGCCGGATGACACCTGCGGCTGGCGCCGCATCAGCAGGTTCTCGCGCGATACGAGCTGCTTGCCGTTGGGGAGCATGCCGGCATTCGCCTCGAGCTGGACATAGCGGATGAAGTCGTGGGCGGAGGTCCACACGCCGCCGGCCGGCCGATGCGGGTAGACCGCGTTGTTGAGGTTGTTGCGCAAGACATGCAGCTCGCTGTCGAATGTCATGCCATGTGGACTGGCGTGGTTGGCGCGCAGCGCGCGCGCCATGTCGAAGGTGGTATCGTTCATGCCCAAGGGCGTGAACACCCGTTCTTGCATGGCCTTGTCGTAGGCCTTGCCCAGTTCCATTTTAGGATAAACCAGGTGCGCGCCGATATAGCCGGCCGCGGCGGCCATCAGGTTGTTGTACTGGTACAGCTCGCCGAAACCGCTGGTCGGGCTGTTCTTGGCCAGCAGCGCGAGCGAACCGAGCGCACTGGTATGGCGGTATTCGAACAGCCATTCCATGTCCTGGCGCGGCAGGCCGGTGCAGGCGCAGACCAGATGCTTGACCAGCACCTGGGCGGTGACCGCCGCGCTGCCCAGTTTGAACGGCGGGTACAACTGGCTCACTGGCTCGTCCCAGCGCAGCTTGCCCTGGTCGGCCAGCGTCGCCAGCAGCAGCGTGCTCATGCCCTTGGTGTTGGAGGCGGCCATGAACAGCGTATTGGCGTCGACCGGGGCCGGCTTGCCCAGTTCGCGCACGCCGACGCCGCCTTCGTAGACAATTTTGCCGTTTTCGAGCAGTGCGAAGCCGACCCCGGGCACGCCCGCATCCTGCATCGCCTGGGCCAGGAACGCGCGCAGCTGGGCCACACGGGCGGCGTCGAGCGGATGGGGTTTGCGCCCGGCGAAGGACTCCGGCGTGTAGTCGGCCGGCACCACGCTGCTGCGCATCTGGCCGATACCGGCGCCGCGCTTGCCCAGGGTGGCGTCGCTGCCTTCCAGGATCACCACGGTCCAGGTGGCGCCGTGGCGCAACGCGCTGGCCTGCACGGTGGAGATCTCCTCGGCCGGAATGTCGTATTCGGCGATGACGCGCTCGTCCCAGCCGGTGCGTGCCGGCGCCGCGGTCACGGTCTGCGGCGCCAGCGCCGCATGCTTGCCGCCCAGACGGGCCCAGGCATCCTTGATGGCGGCCGCGCCGTCGGTGGCGGGCAGGTCGACGACGGCCAGGCGTGCGTCATTTTCGGGGGCGTCGAATACCATCATGTTGCCATCGCGGCGCACGCGCCAGTCCTTGACGCCGGTGACGCGGGTGCCGGCCGCGCTGGCAAGGGCCTGGTTGGCGTCGAGTTTGCCGGCGAAGGAACTGCTCGGCGCCGGCTCGGCGGCCAGGCCAGGGAAGGGCACGGCGGCGGCCGCGGCCGCCGCCACACAGATCAGCTGATTGATGCGCATGCAACACCCCTTGAGAAAGATGAAAAAAAGATAAGATGGCAAGGGATGCTGACAGGGGCATGCCGTTATGTCAACGACAATCGGACAGCGCCACGGTGCAGAAGTTTGCGGCGGAGGACCCGTCGGCGGCAGGTCCAGGCATACCCGCCCTACGCATGAAACCGTGTCCGGAGGTCAGACCCGCGGCGGCTTATTTGTTGATGACCAGCGCGAAGCGGCGCGTGCGCGACGGCGGTACGGTCCCTTCGGCCCGCACCCGGTTGCGTCCGCTCGCCTTGGCCAGGTACAGCGCGCGGTCGGCGGCGTCGACCAGCGCTTGCGGCGCCATCCCTTCGGTCGGGATCAGCGCGTGCACGCCGCAGCTCACCGTCACCGAGTGCGGCAGCCCGGGGATGTGGGTCAGGCGCTGCGCGGCGATGGCCTTGCGGATCGATTCGGCCACCGCGATCGCGCCGCGCAAGCCGGTATTGGGCAGCAGGATCGCGAATTCTTCGCCGCCCATGCGCGCTGCCAGGTCCTGACTGCGGCGGCGCCCGCCGTTGACGCTGCCGGCGATGAACTTCAGGCATTCGTCGCCGGCCGGGTGGCCGTGCTGGTCGTTGTAGGCCTTGAAGTGGTCGACGTCGAGGATCACCATCGCCAGCCAGCTGCCTTCGTGGATGGCGCGGTTGAATTCGCGCGCCAGCCGGGTGTCGAGCTGGCGCCGGTTGGCGATCCCGGTCAGCGCGTCCTTGTGCGCCTGGTAGCGCAGCGAGCGGCTTTTCTTGACCAGCAGCTTTTGCAGGATGCGGCGCTCCCTCTCGAGCCGGTCGCGCAGCGCGATCTGGCCATACAGCCGGATCCCCATCCACAGCTGTAGCAGCAGCAGCAGCGCGGCGCCGGCGCTCGACAGGTAGGCGCTCTCCCACCAGCCGGCCAGCACGTCGTCGGCCGAGCGGGTGATCGTCACGATCAGGGGATAGCCCTCCACGCGCCGAAAGCTGAACAGGCTGCCGCCGCCCATGTCGTGGCCGTCCGCGGCGCCGCCGGGGACGCGCCACAGCTGGAACCAGCGGTGCTGGCTCACATCCCTGCCGATGGAACGCGCGGCGTTCGGGCGCGCCATCAGCAGCGCGCCGCTATCGAGGGCGACGGCGATGGCGCCATGCGGGCCGATGTCGAAGCCGTTGGCAAAGTCCTGCAGCTGTCCCAGGCGCACGCTGGCGACCGCCGTGCCGCCATAGTTGCCGTCGGGCCGGGTCAGGCGCAGCGTGACCGGCAGCAGCCACAGTGTGCCGGCGCTGTCATGCTGCGGTTTGCCGATGAACAGGGCGCGCCCGGCATCGAAGGTGTGATAGGCGAGGTGCTCGGCCAGCGCGGCCGGCGCCGGCGAGCTGCCGGCGTTCAGGGTCAGCGCGCCGGCGGCGTCGATCACGCCCAGTCCGGCCAGCGCCGGGTTGCGCTGCAGGCGCTGCTGCAGGTAGCGCGGCAGGCGGTCGGTCGCGCTGCCGCCTTCGCCATTTTCGACCCGCTCGGCCAGGTCGGCCAGCAAGGCGTCGGCCGTGCCCAGCGTGGTGCCGATGCGTTCGGCCAGCGCGCGCGTCATGGCCACGGTCGCCATGTCGGCCGCCGCCAGCTGTTCTTCGCGCGCCTTGTACACGCTCCAGCCCTGCATGCCGGCCAGCGACAGGCACACCAGCGAGAAAAACGCGATCGCGACCAGCGTCACCGGCCGTTTCTGGTCGGTCAACTGCGACAGCGAGGCGAGGATCTGGACAGGCTTCATGCGCTGCTTTGCGTGGAAGGGCGGGGTGGCGTAGCCCGTATCTTATCTGAAACGCCGCGCTGGCGGGCCGAAGCGCTCAGGGCCCGGGCGCCAGCTCGTATTTCTTGAGGATCTGGGCATAGCTGCCGTCCTCGATCATGTCCTTCATCGCTTTCTGGAACAGCGCTACGTCGGCGTCGCTGAAATCGAGCGTGCCGCCCAGCCAGGTGGTGGTGGTGTGGATCGGTTCGCTCAACAGGTAGTTGGCATCGTCGCGGCCGTTGAACGAGGCGCGGAAGATGTTGCGGTCGCCGAAGATGGCATCGACGATGCCGCGCCGCAGGAAGCGCATGCTCTCGTCGACCGAGGCCGCTTCGACAATGTTCTTGTAGCCGCTCTCCCTGAGCGTCTTGAGGGTCGTCGAGCCGCGCAGCACGCCGATCCGGCGTTCCTTGCCCAGCGCCGGGTGCAGCACGTCGAAGCGGCTGCCTTTGAGGCTCATGAACAGGAAGTGCTCGTGGTAGAGCCGCGCCAGCCAGCGGTAGTGGCGTTCCCGTTCGGGCGAACGCGACAGCGGGAAGACGGCGGTGCGGGCCTGGCTGGTCGACAGGTAGACGGCGCGCTGCCAGGGAACGAATTCGATATTCGCCGGCAGGTGCGTGCGGCGCACCAGTTCGGCCACCAGTTCGTACAGCGCGCCGGGCGCCTGCGGTGCGCCCTCCATCGAAAACGGCGGCAGATCGCTGGTGGCGATGCGGATCGGCTCGGCGGGCAGCTGGGTGCCCAGCGCAGGCGCGCCCGCCAGTGCGGCACAGAACAAGACCGCCAGTTGCGCCCACTTCGCCATAGTCTTCCAGTTAGTTTTCTTGATTGTAACCATGTATCGCGTTTGCCGCCGCCCGGCAAGCGCGGCCGGCTATTTGTAGACCCCGGCGCCGACCAGGATGTCGTCGTACTTTTCGACGTAGGTCGATTTCGGTTCGATCGCCTTGGACACGGGATTCGGCCATTTGTAGTCGACCCAGCCGCTGCCCTTGGTCTTGGCGACCTCGATGAAGGTCTTGACGATGTAGGTATCGTTGGCGTCCTTCAGTTCCATCAGGTTCTTGCCGATCATCTTGGCATTGGCGCCGTGCGCCAGCGTGACGCCGTTCATGTCGTACGCAAAGACATACAGGTCGCGGTCCCTGAAGGCGCCCTTGGGATCGTTGATGGCGGCGTAGCCTTTTTCCTTGCCGTTGGCCTTGATGAAGGCGATCGCCTTCTTGACCATGGCTGTCGCTTCGGCCGGCGTGGCGTGCTCTCCGGCCCAGGCCTGGCCGTGCAGCGCCAGTGCGCATACCAGTGTTCCGGCGAACTTGAATACTAGTTTCATGCTGGTCTCCGTCATTGTTTATTGTGTTTGCACAGCTTAATCCTGATGGCGCGCGAAGTGCGGCATGGTCCATAAATATGTTCCGTGCATGCAACAGGGGCCGGCGCGGACAGGTAGAATTGGCTTCCCCACTACGAGAGCACACCATGGATCAGCAATTCGATGACGGCCTGCACATCCGCAAACAGGTCATGGGCGAGGCGTTCGTCGACGCCGCGTTCGCCAAGGCGGACGATTTCACGCTCCCCTTGCAGGAGTTCATCACGCGCAATGCGTGGGGCACGGTCTGGTGCCGCGAAGGGCTGGACCTGAAGAGCCGCAGCTTCGTGACGCTGGCGATTCTGACGGCGCTCGGCCGCACGCAGGAAATCAAGGGCCATGTGCGCGGCGCGCTCAACAACGGCGCCACGGTCGAAGAGATCCGCGAGGTGCTGCTGCACGCCAGCGCCTATTGCGGCGTGCCGCTGGCCGTCGATGCGTTCCGCGCCGCCCACGAGGTGGTGCGCGAGACGCCGCCGGCAGCCTAGGCGGGCGTTCATGGCGCTGCTGCCGATCGCCTCGCTGCCATCGCCGTGCTCCTCTTCCCAATGTGTCGATTCGAACAGATGAATGGTTTTTTTGCAGGCGCACTGGCTGCATCGAACCTGATCGAAGACGCTGATGAAAACCCTGTGTACCAAGACCCTGCTGGTCGTTGTCGTCGCCGTGGCGAGCGTGCGTGGCTACCTGGCGCTGGCGGCGCAAACCCGGGTCCTTCCGCGGCACCTGGCATGAGCGCGCCGATGACAATCGCGGACGGACGTGCCAACTCGCGCCTCGAGCGCGAACTGGCGCGCGAGCGTGAACAGCGCCAGCGCAACGATGACGCCAGGGCGGGGCTGGTGGCCGACGACGAGCTGCGCCTGAAGGATGCGCGCCAGAGCGACAGTTCCGGCTATTTGACCCGGCACCACGGGCGCTGAGCTTTACAGGCCCCGCTCGAGCAGCATCAGGCGCTGCCTGAAGGCGGCCTTGAGGCGATACAGCTGGGCCGGCCGGTGCGCGCCGGCCGTCTCGAAACCGCCTTCGATCGGTTCGAGCATATCCATTTCGGTGATCTTGCGCCGGAAGCTCACCTTGTTGAGCGGCTCGCCCATCAACAGCTCATAGATCCGCTGCAGCTGCGGCAGCGTGAACGTTTCCCCCGCCAGAAAACACGGCAGCGACGAATACTGGCTCTTGTTGCGCAGCCGCTCGACGGCCGTGCGCACCATCAGTTCATGGTCGAAGGGCAGGGCCAGCGGACGGTCGACCGGCAGCAGCTGCACGCTGGCGTTGTTGGCCTGCGCGATCAGCTCGCCCGGCACCAGCGCGTAATGGACGATCGAGACCGACCAGCCGCGCGGGTCGCGCGTGGGACCTGAAAAAGTCGACAGCTGTTCCAGGTAAGGCGGCACGATGCCGGTCTTGTCCCTGATCACGCGCATGGCGGCGCCGAACGCGTTGGCGTCTTCGTCGGCGTGGATATAGCCGCCGGGCAGGGCGCTCCGGCCGATGTAGGGCGCGTGTTCGCGCTTGAGCGTGGCCACCATCAGGCCGTCATCCCGGACCGTGAGCAGGACGATGTCCACGGTGCAGATCGGCTGGGGCAAGTCGGTATGGTCGGGTTTCACGGAGCGCCTGTTGAAGGAATTTTCCAAAGTATCCCATACTTAGTTGCAAAAGTAAATTAAGTGGTCTATGCTAGTCGTACGGTTTTCAAAAAGGACTAGTCATGAAGCTGCATCTGCTTGTTATCGATCCCCAGAACGATTTTTGCGACCTGCCGCCGGAGCTGGGCACGCCGGCCTTGCCGGTGCCGGGCGCCCATGCCGACATGCTGCGGGTGGCCGACATCATCGCGCGCGGCGGCGCGGGCCTGTCGGCGATCAGCGTCACGCTCGACTCGCACCACCGGATCGACATTGCGCATCCGGCGTTCTGGATGGACGGCGCCGGCGCGCCGGTGCCGCCGTTCACGCAAATCACTGTCGCCGACGTGGCGCAGGGGCGCTTTGCTCCGCGCGACGCCAGCGCCTTGCCGCGCGTGATGCGCTACCTGGAGCAGCTGGAGTCGGCGGGCCGGTATACGCTGATGGTCTGGCCCACCCATTGCGAAATCGGCTCATGGGGACAGAATGTGCACGGCGCGGTGCGCGCCGCCTATAACGCCTGGGAGGAAAGCACGCTGCACACGGCCAGCAAGATCGTCAAGGGCACCAACCCGTGGACCGAACACTATTCCGCGATCCGGGCCGAGGTGCCCGACGCGGACGACGACAGCACGCAGTTGAACAGCGCCTTTATCGCCGCGCTGGCCGCGTCCGACCGGGTGTACATTACGGGCGAGGCGGGCAGCCACTGCGTCAAGGCGACCACCGAGCATATCGTCGAGCACTGGGATCCGGCTGCGTTGTCGAAGCTGGTGCTGGTTACCGACTGCATGAGCCCCGTCACCGGATTTGAGCAGCAATACCAGGACTTCATCGTCGCAATGCGCGCACGCGGCGTGCAGGTCGCGCAAGCGGGCGACGTCGTCGCCGAACTGACCGCCAACGCAGGACATGCATAACATGACTGACACCACCAGCAATTTCGTCGTCCGCAGCCTGCTCGAGACCGACCTGTATAAATTCACGATGTGGCAGGCGCTGTTGCACGGCCATCCGTCGGCGCAGGCCGAGTATGGCTTCGTGTGCCGCAACCAGACGGCCTATCCATTGGCGGAGCTGAAGGCCGACGTCGAGCGCGAGCTCGATCATCTGTGCAGCCTGTCGTTCACAACAGAGGAAGTCGCCTATTTGCGCTCGCTGCGCTTCATCAAGAGCGACTTCGCCGATTTGCTGACGGTGTTCCGCTTCCAGCGCCACTTCGTGCAAGTCGGCACCGATGGCGAAACGCTGACCATCCGCGCGGTCGGCCCGCAAGTGCATGTGATGGGCTTCGAGATTTATGTGCTGTACATCGTCAACGAGCTGTATTTCCGGCGCTTCGACCAGGCCAGCGCGCTGGCCGAAGGGCGCCAGCGGCTGCAGGACAAGATCGGCTTGCTGCGCGCGTTTTCGGCCGAGCCGGGCCGGGTGCATCCGTTCGAGTTCTTCGACTTTGGCGTGCGGCGCCGCTTTTCCGGCGCCTGGCATGAGGAAGTCGTCGCCACGCTGGCGCGCGAGGTTCCGGCGCTGTTCAAGGGGACTTCGAACGTGTATCTGGCGATGAAGTACAAGCTGGTGCCGATCGGGACCATGGCGCACGAATACCTGCAAAGCTTCCAGTCGTTCGGGGTGCGCCTGCGCGACTTTCAGAAAGCGGCGCTGGAAGAATGGGTGCAGGAATACCGCGGCGACCTCGGTACCGCGTTGACCGACGTGGTGGGCATGGATGCCTTCCTGGACGACTTCGACCTGTATTTCGCCAAGCTGTTCGACGGCTTGCGGCACGACTCGGGCGACCCGGTGGTATGGGGCGAAAAGGCGTTGGCGCACTATGCCAGGTTGCGGATCGATGCACATACGCGGCGCCTGGTGTTTTCCGACGGGCTGGACTTGCCGACCGCGTTCTCGCTGTACCGGCACTTTGCGGACCGCACCATGACCGGCTTCGGCATCGGCACCAACCTGTCGAACGACATGGGCATCAAGCCGCTCAATATCGTCATGAAGCTGATGTCGTGCAATGGCCAGCCGGTGGCCAAGCTGTCCGACTCGGCCGGCAAGACGCTGTGCAAGGACGAGACCTTCCTGGCCTACCTGCGCCAGGTGTTCAACCATCCATCCATAGAAGGCGACAGCCAATCATGAACGTTGCAGTCCTCATCGGCCGGTTCCAGCCGTTTCATTGCGGTCACGCCGGATTGCTGGCGATGGCGCTGGCGAGCGCGCCGAAAGTGGTGATCGTGCTCGGGTCGTCCTTCCATGCGCGCAGCGCCAAGAATCCGTTCACCTGGCAGGAGCGCGCCGCGATGATAGGCGCGACCTTGAAAGGCGGCGAGCGCGAACGGGTCACTTTCGTCCCTGTGCGCGACTATTACGATGATACGCAGTGGGCCGAGGAAGTGCGCAAGGCCGTCGGCGCGGTCAGCGATGAGGCAGACGCGATCACGCTGGTTGGCCACTTCAAGGACGCATCGAGCTACTACCTGAACCATTTTCAGCAATGGACCATGCAGGCCGCTGAAGCTGGGAACGCGCACGATGCGTCCGATATCCGGCGCGTGTATTTCGAGGCCGAGGACATGGACGTGTCGATGAGCGTCCTGGAGGATGCGGTGCCGCTCGCGGTGCGCCAGTACATGAAGGCGTGGGCCGCGCTGCCGCATTACGCGGGCCTGGTTGAAGAACACCGCTTCGTCAACAAATACAAGGCCGCGTGGAAGAAGGCGCCGTACGCGCCGATTTTTTCGACCGTCGACGCGGTCGTTCGCTGCGCCGGGCATGTGCTGCTGATCCGGCGCGGCGGCTTTCCGGGCAAGGGGCAGTGGGCCGTTCCGGGCGGTTTCGTGGAGCAGCGCGAGCGCCTGCTGCAGTCGGCAATTCGCGAACTGGGCGAGGAGACCAAGCTGGGCGTGCTCGAATCGACATTGGAGGGCGCGCTGTCGGCCGTGGGCGTATTCGACCACCCTGACCGCAGCCAGCGCGGACGCACCATCACCCATGCACACTATTTCGAGCTCAACTCCGATGCGCTGCCCAGCGTGGAGGCGGCGGACGACGCCGCTGTGGTGGCATGGGTGCCGATCGCGGAACTGGCCAGCATGGAAGAGCAGTTCTACGAAGACCACTTCCATATTCTGGACTACTTTCTGAAGCTTGGCGGAGCGCCGGCGTGAGCGGCGCGCGCGACCGTTACCTGGGCGCCTTGCTCGGCCTTGCGTGCGGCGACGCCATCGGGACCACGGTCGAATTTTCCGAGCGCGGCTCGTTCGCTACTGTCACGGACATGACCGGCGGCGGCCCATTCGGCCTGAAGGCGGGGCAATGGACCGACGACACGTCGATGGCCTTGTGCCTGGCCGAGAGCCTGCTGGCCAAGGGTGGGTTCGATCCGATGGACCAGATGTACCGCTACCTGAACTGGTGGAAGTGGGGCTACCTGAGTTCCACCGGCGCCTGTTTCGATATCGGGATGACGGTGCAGGATGCGCTGTCGCGCTTCGCATCATCCGGCGTGGCGTATAGCGGTTCGACGCACCCGCAAAGCGCCGGCAATGGATCGCTGATGCGCCTGGCCCCGGTGGTACTGTTCGCGCATCCCGACGTGGACAGCGTGCTGCGCCACGCCGCCGACAGCTCGCGCACGACCCATGGGGCGCCTGAGGCGGTCGAGTCGTGCCAGCTGTTTGCCGAAATCCTGAGCCGAGCCCTGGCCGGTACGCAGAAGGAAGCGCTAATGCAGGGGCTGCAATTCAAGCCCGTTGAGACCAAAATCGCCGAACTGGCATCGGGCGCCTTCCTCGACAAGGGCGACAGTGCGATCAATGGCACCGGATACAGCGTCGCTTCGCTGGAGGCTTCGCTGTGGTGCTTCTTCAAGTCGGACAGTTTTGAAGCCGCGGTTCTGCGGGCGGCGAACCTGGGCGACGACGCCGATACCACCGCCGCGATCACGGGCCAGATTGCCGGCGCCTATTACGGGGCAAGCGCGATCCGGGCCGACTGGCTGGACAAGCTGAGCATGCGTAGCGATATTGAAGCGATAGCCACGCAGTTGTATGAGCGTTTTCACCCTGAATCTGGAAGCTGACGATGGCATTTTTTAATCTGTACCAGCGCGTATCGCGCGCGCCGACCAACCCGAAGGCGGCGCCAAAGTCGCGCCAGTTCGACGTCGCCGACCTGTATCAGGGACCGCTGCAGGCAGGGGTGGAAACAGCGGCGGACGCACCGCCGCTCGACGAAAAGCTGCGCCAGGCGTATTTTTGGATCGTCAACCACGCCATCATCAGTCCGCACTACGACATCGAATACAACGACGGTCCGGCGCAGAGCTATTCGGTCGGCGATAGCAGGCGTTTGCTGACGCTGCCGTCGGCGCAGAGCTATTCGAGTTTCATCCTGCTGCCCTTGCTGACCTTCGCCACGCGCGGTAAATGCCTGTTCGTCGGCGGACCTGGCCGCGGCAAGACCGCCAGCGCGATCCTGATGGGCGTTCTTTCGGGCGCGTCGGTGCGCGAGGTCAAGCGCGGCATGCAGCACGGCCATCCGCAGTTGACCATTGCCGACCTGCTCGGCAATCCGCTGCCGTCGGACCTGATCAACGCGCAGAGCATGGACGACATCCGCATTGCGTGGCGGTCCTGGCTGGGCATGCGGGTCAAGATCATCGACGAATACAATCGGATTCCGACCCGCACCCAGAGCGCGCTGCTGACCGTGATGGGCGATAACTACGCCGAGGTGTTGAACCATATTTACGAGTGCCCGGAGTCGGCCTGGTTCCTGACGGCGAACGACGACCAGGGCGGCGGCACTTACCAGGTGATTGAAGCGCTGCGCGACCGTATCGACGTGATCGTGCAGGCGCTCTCGTTCAATCCGCGCTTTTTGAACGAACTGCTGGCGCGCATCGAGGAAGGCATCCGTCCCGAAGAACTGGTGCCGCGCGAAATCATCTTCACGGAAGAAGAGATCGATCGGATGGGCGTCGAAATTCGCCAGGTTGAGGTGCCCGAAGCAGTGCGGCGCCGACTCGAATTTTTCGCCAGCCAGTTCGAATTGTCCGAGACTGCCGGCGGCCAGTTCGAGTACATGACCAAGGATACCGCGCGCCTGTCGGGCCTCGAATGGAGCCAGGTGACTGCAGCCGATAGCGGGCGTGACCGGCTCAAGGACCTGGGATGCCAGACCAAGAACGGCGTCTCGGTGCGCAACTTGATGACGCTGCTCGTGTATGCCAAGGCGCTTGCTTATTTCCGCGGCAATGGGGCGGTCGACCTGGACGACTTGCGCCAGATACTGCCGTTCGTCCTGCACGACAAGCTGCAGCCCGATCCCGATGCGCCGTTCTTTGGACTGCCAGAAAACGCGGCATACCGCACCGACCGCCTTAGCTGGCTGCGCCGCATGTTCGATTTGTCGAACGACGAATTCAACCGTCTGAACCTGGATAACGACGACCCGGTCGGGGCGATGGCGAAGGAGTTCGCGCAGGGCCTGGACGGCGTCAGCGAACGCACGACGCTGTCGCGCCTGACCCGGATCGAGAAGCTGATCGGCGAACAAGTCAAGGGCCGCAAGCTGTATGGCCATCTGTATGACGACCTGCTCAAGCTGAAGTACCTGCATCAGCGTTACACCAACTACCTGCAGTGGCTGCGGTCGCAATAAGCATGATTTCTCCCTTGTTCGCCCGCATACTGGCGGCCGGCCGCAGCCAGTTCAACCAGCGCATGGCAGAGGCCAGGCGCCGCCATCCTTCGCTCGATGCGCAGGGGTTCGCCGACTTCCTGCGCTGCGGCGTCGATCCCGTACTGGAGTCGGTTGCGGCCATCGATCCCGCCAGGACCGTGGCCGTGGCGCTGACGGCCTACGACCTGGCGCTGGAATTGACCGGCCTCTCGATTGTCGGCCCGGCCGCGCGCAGCGGTCATGTGGAGGCTGTCTGGCGGCGGCTTGCTCCGGCCCTGGGACGGCTGGTGGCGGAGCGGCCGGCCGAGGTATTGGGCGCGCTGTCGAATGCCGTCATTTATCTTGAAACGGTGCCGCGCTCGCGCCCGGATCAATGGCTGGCGGAGATGATCGCCATCGCGCCGCAGCTGGACACGGTGGCGGACATGCAGGCTGTCGGGCAGATAGCGGCGTGGCGGGCGGGCGTCGCGCATTTTCGCGTCGGGGCTATCGAAGCGGCGAACAGGCTGTCGGGCGCGCTGGCGCTGGCGGCATTCGCGGTCGGTGGCAACGAGCGATGGGAAAGCGTACGCGCAAGCATGCTGGCAGATCCATGGTGGGTCGCTGGCGGCTCTTTGTATGCGCGTAATGAGGTCGGCGACTTCACGGGCTTTGGCGGGGAATTCGCCGAGCCGCCGGTCGTGCGGCCGCATCCGGACGGATTTGTCGTCAAGTGCGGCGAGCGCTATCATTTGCTGATCGCCGATGCTTGCGGCGCGGTGCTGCATGGCGCGTCCGCCGACGAATTCGCGCATGCGATGGACGATTGCGCGGCCGGCAGCTGGACACTGCGCGGATCGAACCTGCAGATCGGGAAAAGGGTCATCGAGCTCGATTTGCCGGCCAGCGGCCTGGCCGCCTGCAGCAATGCGCATACGGTCGCGCTGACGTCGCCGTTCACGCACGCGATCCGCTTGTTCCCGGCCCGATGAGCAGCCCAAAGATCAGGGAAGTTGAACTCGCGGCGCTGCTGGAACGCTGGCGCGAGGCTTGGCCGCATGCGCTGGCGGCGTGGAGCAAATTTACGCGGCTGCGCGATCCGCGCCTGTGTGTCAACCGGCTCGAAACGGAGCATGAAGGCATGAGCGGCAGTTTTGCCGCGATCAGCCTGCGCGACCAAAAGGTGGTGATCGACATGGAGGCGGTGCTGGAACTGAGCCTGGAAGACTACGCGCTCGAGATCCTGGCCCATGAAATTGGCCACCATGTGCTGGCGCCGGGCAGCGCCATCGACCATATGCGCTTGATGGCGCGGATCCGTCCCGCGCTGCCGACCATCGAGCGTTTTGCGCCGATGGTGGCCAATATGTACACCGACCTGTTTATCAACGACCGCCTGCAGCGCCAGTCGGGCATGCGGATGGACCACATTTACCGCCTGATCGCCAGGGCGCCGTCGGCCCAATCCAAGTCCAGCAGTGTGTGGCTGCTCTACCTGCGCATCTACGAAAACCTGTGGCGGCTCGATAAGGGCGCGCTCGGCAGCGCCGGCGGCAAGGACGGTACGGACACCGACGCGTGGCTTGGCGCCAGGCTGATACGCGTGTATGCAGGCGACTGGATGAGCGGCGCCGGGCGGTTTGCGACCTTGTTGCTCCCATACCTGGTCGACGACGTCCAGATGGGCAGGGCGGTGCAGTATCTGTTCGATACGCGCGACGCGGCCGAAGGGTGCGACCCGTCCGGCGTGCTGGAAGCGGAGATGGACGAGAGCGAAGGCCTGGTTCATCCGGTGGACGACCCGCGCATCACAGGATTGGACAGCGAGAGCGAAGCCGCGCCGGTGGATGAACTGGCCAAAGCACAGGGCGGCGGACAAACGCGCGAGCCGTTTGAATATGGCGAGATCCTGGCGGCGGCCGGCATCAAGCTCTCCGAGCACGACCTGGCGATACGCTATTACCGCGAGCGGGCCTTGCCGCATTTGATCTCCTTCCCAGCCAGGATCACACCGCAGTCGCCGGAACCTCAAATGGAAGCGCTCGAACCCTGGGATATCGGCGATCCGCTTGATGAAATCGACTGGTTGCAAAGCGTCATGCATTGTCCGCGCCCGATTCCAGGCATGACGACATTGCGCCGCATGTACGGCACGGAGCCGGGGCGTGCGCCGGTCAAGGTCCCGGTCGACCTGGACCTGTACGTGGACAGCTCCGGATCGATGCCGAACCCCCAGCAGCGTATTTCCTACCTGGCACTGGCGGGCGCCATCATCGCGCTATCGGCGTTGCGGGCCGGGTCGCAGGTCAAGGTCACGCTCTGGAGCGGCAAGAACCAGGTCATGCAAACGCACGGCTTTGTGCGCGACAGCGACGATATCTTGCGGGTCCTGACCGGGTTTTACGGCGGCGCCACTTGCTTCCCGATCCATTGCCTGCGCGAGACGTTTTGCGGACCGAGCCCGCGGCCACGGCCAACGCATATCCTCCACCTTTCGGACGACGGCATTACGACGATGTTCGCCCAGGATGAAAAGGGCAACAGCGGCTGGGACATCGCCGCGCGCGCTCTGGCGGCTGGCGCGGCCGGCGGCACGATGGCGCTCAACATGGCGGCCAACTGGGACTCCGGCGAATATCGCGGCTGGGGCGGTTCCAAGGCAGACCTGGTGCGGGCCCGCAAGGAGGGCTGGGATATCCATGCGATCGAAGACATGGCCGACCTGGTGGAATTCGCCCGGCGATTCAGCCGTCGCCACTATACTGCGCAATGATGATGACTGAAACGACCCAGCCCATGCAAACACCTGGCCCCCTGCTCGAAAGCCTGACGCACCGTCTCAGCGATACGCCGGTCGAGTTCCTGGGCGAGCCGCGCATTGGCGAATCCGGGGCGGTGCATGTAGCGGCCCTGGTCAATGACCTGTTGTTCCGGCATGGGAAACGCGCGCCGGCGCAGTCGCTGGCCCAGTTCATGGGCGCGACCGCCAAGGCTGACCGCAACCGGCTGGCGCTGGCCATGATCGCGGTGTGGCTGCTGGCCGATTCCTGGTTCGTGGCGCGTTCGATTGCGCAGGCGGACCTGCTGCTGGTGTTTTCGGATGCGCTGGTGGAGCTGGCCGCGACCACGCCAGCGCACAAATTTGTCAACGATCCGGACCGGCGCGAGGAACTGGCGCGCATCGTCCTGTCGCGCCTGGGCTTCAGGCCGGAAGGGGAGACGGTCGCGCAGGCGACGGACCGGCTATCGAGCATCAGCGGCACCGAGCGGCGCCACTTGCTGCAGGCGAGCAGGGCGGCCGAAGAGCGGGCCCGCGAGATTCGCGCGGCGTTGGTCAAAAGGGCGGCCGAGGAATCTGCCGACAAGTGGTCGCGTGAATGAACGCTGAACTGGAACGCTATCCCACGTTGACGCCGGAAGGCAAGAATACGCTCGCGTTCATGACGGAGCATCCCGCGGCGCCGGCTTTTCGCAACACCAGCGGGAATAAGCTGCTCGCCGATGAAGTGACGGCGCTGCGGGCGTTCGAGAACGAGATCATGGACACTGCAGTCGGCTGGGAGCCGGGCACCATCCCGCCATGGGTGGCGCAGTTTGTGGATCGGACGTTTGGCACGGTGCCGCATTACCGCGCCTTCGGCTCCCCGCCGCTGCGCTTTACCGATATCGCTCCGATAAGCCGCGCCGACCTGGCGGCCGATATCGCGCAATTTGTTCCGGATACGGTCGATACCGACCGGCTGATTAACTTTCGCACGACAGGCACGACCGGGCATCCGCTGCTGATCGCGTCGCATCCGCTGGTAGCCGGGAGCTACCTGGCATTCCACAAGCGTGCACTGCGCAGGTTTGGCGTGGATCCGGCGTATGGGCAGGGGCAGGTGGGCGTTGTGCTGCTGGGCCACCAGCGCAAGTGCTTTACCTATGTGTCGGTCACGCCGACCATGGGGGAGTCGGGGCTGGCGAAGATCAACCTGCACCCCGACGACTGGCGCCGGCCCGATGACCGCGCTGCGTATCTGGATGCGATGGCGCCCGAGATTATCGCCGGCGATCCGATCTCGTTTGCAGAACTGTTGACGCTGCCGGTCACGGTCAGGCCGCGCGCGCTGCTGTCGGTATCGATGATGCTGTTGCCGGGCATGCGGGAGCGGCTGGAGCAGCGCTTCGATTGTCCGGTGCTGGATATTTATTCGCTCAATGAGGCCGGCCCGGTGGGCGTGTTCGACGCCCGCGTCGGCGGGCATATGCTGCTTCAGCCTCAGTTGTACGTGGAGATCCTCGACGTTGCGGGCCGTCCGGTGCCCGATGGCGAACGAGGCGAGATCACGCTGACCGGCGGCTTCAATTTCTGCCTGCCGCTGCTGCGCTACCGGACGGGCGACTTCGGCGCGCTGCGGTATTTGCCGGAGGGGCCTGTGATCGTGGATCTGGCGGGCCGCAGCCCGGTACGATTCCAGGCGCAGGACGGCGCATGGCTCAATAATATCGATGTCACGCACGCGCTGCATCCGCTCGCGATATCGCACTTCGCGTTTTATCAGGGTGCTGATGGTGCGCTGACACTGCGCCTTGGCGCGGGTGCGATGGCCCTGGCCGATGCTGCCACGCGCGCGCTGGCGCCGCTGTTCGGTACCCAGGCAATCGCCGTGGAGGTGTTGACGGCGGAGGACAAAACTATCCAATATATTTCGGACCTGGCGGGAGCGCATGCATGATCGGACCACTTGAAATTGGCGCAAATGTCGTGACCACGGTCGCGATCTTGCTGGCAGGGCGCAATAGCATCCATACCTGGTGGACCGGCATCGTGGGTTGCAGTCTGTTCGGGGTGCTGTTCTACCAATCGAACCTGTATGCCGACGTTGCGCTGCAGGGGTTCTTCGTCGTATCGAGTGCGATCGGCTGGTGGCAATGGCTCAAGGGAGCGAAGGGCGAGGCCTTGCCGATCACGCATGCCAGGATGACGACGCTGCTGATGATCGTGCCGATCGGCGCGGCCGCGACTGCCGGGTATGGCGCGCTGCTGCACTATTACACGAACGCCTATGCACCATTTCTCGATTCGACGGTGCTCGTGTTCAGCGTCGTTGCGCAATTTCTGATGATGCAGCGGCGCGTGGATAACTGGCCATTCTGGATACTGGTCAATACGATCGCGGTGCCCCTGTACTTCAGCCGCGAGTTGTACCTGACGTCGTTCCTGTATGGCTGCTACTGGATCAATGCGGTGGTGTCGTGGATCTGGTGGCGGCGCCTGGCGCGGGTTGACGCCGCATGAAGGCGTTTCGGCGAGGCCTGGTTGTCGGCAAATTCTGCCCGCTTCATCGCGGACACAGGCTGGTGATCGACGCGGCACTCGCTGCGTGCGATGAGGTGTTCGTCATCAGTTATACCAAGCCCGAATTTTCCGGGTGCGGGAAGACTGTGCGTGAAGGATGGCTGAAGCACCTTTATCCGCAGGTGCGCAGCGCCGTGCTGGAAGACAGCGAGGCACTCAGGCTTCCGCACAACGACGCGCCCGAGCAGGAACACCGCGATTTTTGCGGATGGATGTGCCGGACCATGTTTGGCACGACGATCGATGCCGTCTTTACCAGCGAGGATTATGGCGATGGCTTTGCGCTGGCGCTGACAGCGTATTTCGCGACGCCGGGCGAGCAGGTGCGGCATGTCTGCGTGGACAAGGCGCGTGGGGCGGTGCCGATTTCCGGCACCGACATCCGCGCCGATCCGCATGCGCACCGCGCGTTTCTCGATCCGCGCGTGTATGCGAGTTTCGTGCAGCGCGCCTGCATCCTGGGCGGCGAGTCGACCGGCAAGACCACGCTCGCGCAAGCGCTGGCAGAGCGCCTCGATACGGTATGGGCGGCGGAATTCGGGCGTGAACTGTGGGTGGAAAAGTCCGGCGCGCTGACCTTCGAGGACCTGGGCCGCATCGGCGAGACGCAAGTGGCGCGCGAAGACCAGTTGGCGCAGCAGGCGAAGCGCTGGCTGGTGTGCGACACGTCGCCGCTGACGACGCTGTGCTACAGCCTGGAGATGTATGGCGGCGCGCTGCCTTTGCTCGAGCAATTGGCAGCGCGGCGGTATGATGTCGTCTTCCTGTGCGCGCCGGATTTTCCATTCGTGCAGGATGGCACCCGACGTGATACGGATTTCCGCACGAGGCAGCACGATTGGTATCGTAAAATCCTCGATGAAAAGCAGATCGCCTATACTACGCTCGCCGGTTCGCCCGAGCAGCGCGTGCGACAAGCACTGACCTTATTAATTTAGCTGAAGCAGACACACAAAATGACTATATTTGCCGTACCCGTTTTCGACGCCACCGTGATTTTTGAAGGCAATGAGCTGTTCAAAGGGCAGGGCTCGGCCAGCATGTGGGCAGAGAAGCTCGCCGTCGAACTGAAAAGCCCGGTCACGGTGCAGAAGATCGGGACTGGCTGGGTACTGTGCGGGACGTCCGATGGGGTCGATTGCCGGTGGGGCATCCATGGGCAGCGGCTCAAGCGGTTGGATTAGGCTTGCTGGGTTTCGGTTACTCGTCAACGGTCATCAAATCAGGAATCACCACCGGGATTTCCATGGTCAAATTTCTCTTAGCGGCTTTCCTGCTGACGGCCTCCGCTATGGCGCACGCCGCGCTTCCGGTTGGGACATTCGGTCATGAGTTCACTTCAACAAAGGATGCGCCTGTTTGGTCCGTTCAGCCTGGCGCTGGCGAGTACAAAGTTTTGAGTCATGCCGATGGGAAAAAGAAAACGGCACACGTTTTCACGAACGCCGAGCGCAGAGTATTTTGGACCAAAATGGACTGGGCGCGTGATTCGCACCAAGATTCTGAATGCATTGGTGGCGCGACTGAACTGTTTTGTTTTGTTTCGGCAAAGACCCGGCTATCCATTCCAACGCTTCAGTCACAGACAAGCGATTTCTTTCATTTCGACACTGTCGGCGGGATTATGGAAAACCGTAAAATTGGCGCTGAGGCGCCGCGCTAGATTCAGTTAATCCATCGTGATGCGCACAACCAAGTTTAAACGCAGGGGGTTGTTGTCAAAAAAATGGGTTCTTCATCTTCAACGTGAGTGGATGTTGCCCGCTGCGGCTCTCTGGATACAACGCGCTACGGCTAATACCGCTGCTTTGTCGTTGCCGTCCACGTCGAATTTCAAATTCCGAAAGGCCCAGTAGACTGCATAGCTACTGGTTCCTTCAAAGACAATAGAAATCGTCCCCAGGTTTTTTGGCCCGCGATCATAAGGCGGCGGCATTATGCTGGATTTGTGGAAAAATTCGCTGATTGATTTCATCGCCGCTAATTGATCGTTCCTGAACGATGTTATTTGAACTTCAATCGTCTCTGTCGCCTTTCCGAAACGCCAAGACCAAGCGTCGGAAAAGTCCCCGACGTCAAGCACTGTATGCTTTAAATTGTCGATTTCCCAATGTGGTAATTCGGCGCATGAGCGGATTTTTGCCCAATCAAACTGGACGACTTCGTTTCCTACATGTTGTTGTAGCGCCGCGTCGTATCCAATTTTCCGTTCAAATTCACGACGTTGGTTTTTCATTGTATTAGTTTCCATGGCCGTCTCCCGCGCCCGTGCGGATGCTACGCCGAACGATAGAATTGCGATGGTTGCGAAAACGATATTTTTCATATGTGGCCAGAATGACGCAAAGGCAATAAAGGATTTTTTCACCTGTGAGTAGGTGGCAAGATTCCTTCCGACACGGCTTCAGGCATTGGCTGCGTATTCCACGCAAAGTGGCCACCCGTTCCACGGCAAACTGGCCACCCAGTCCACGCCAAACTGGGCCACTCATTCCATGCCATGGCGGACAGTCGGAGCGTAGCGACGCGGGGGTGTGAGTTTTTACTATGATTGGC
>JANYGW010000033.1 GCA_025359245.1 Massilia sp. | reverse complement strand
TGAAAACCGGGCCATCAACTCGCGTGAGCACACTCAGTTGGCAGCAATTTTGCGATTGGCAAAACCGTCGGCATCGAGTTTTTCAACGGCCAGATGGACAACACGGCGATTTTTAGCCAGGCCTTGACGCAGGCCCAACTGCAAACCATCGCCGGTAACGACTTTTCGCAGTTCCTTCCGGCGCCGGTGCCAGAGCCAGAGAGCGCCCTCCTCTTTGCCTTGGGTCTGGCCGCTTTGGGCTTCGCGCGCCGCCGCAATGGTGCCCGCGTGAAGTAATCGTGATTGCTGGGAAGCTGGCTCCCGATCAGATCCATTGTTCACGGCGCACAGCCGGCGGACCAGGTTCTTTTCTCCGGCGGCCAGCGTCGGGCGAACTTCCTTCGCTCGCCGCCGTCGGCCTTTGGCCGATTGGCCGGCAATTTCAGCGAGAAAGGGCGCTATTCATGGCCGGAATGAACTTGAATAGCGGACTATGCGTTACGCGTGATTGCTTTTCTCTGGCTTTGCGATCAGCACCAAAGGGATGGCAATTGGGCCTATCAGGGCGACCAACATTGCCCAGAGAGTCGTTGGTTTGACGTGGCGGCGCTTGGCAATGCCGAGGCAAACCAGGCCTGAAAGTACCCAGATCAAAGCAGGTATATAGGTAGTCATAGTGGCTCCAGGTGGAAATGCATGCTGACACGAAAAGATTGCTAATACAATTTCAGATTGACTGCCGGCCCAGCGATCCACAGCCAGCAGGGCCATGATCGCCTTTACCCCGGCTGACACCCATTGCCGGGGCAAGTTTGCACTACCAGACTTAAGCCAAAGCACATCGCGCAATATGCCGCACGCCCTTGAACTTGGCCGTGACGATCGACAGCTACAGCTTCTCGATCTTCACATTGAGAGCATAGCCCGTTTTCGCTTTCAACACTTTTTCAAAATACTGGTCTATCCACGTCGCGACACCGCGCGCATCCGCGCTCGGCATTCTCACGGTCAAGAATTTATTCGCGTCCCAGCCTTCGAGAATGACACAACCAAACGTCGCCAGCAGTGCACTTGGTTCAGTGGCGCGCGGGTAAGCGGCATTGACGGCACGATGGGTGAACTGGACCCAGCTGGCGGGTGCACCGACGATTTCGAACGTCGCACAAAAGTCGTCCCCACCTTCAATGACCTCGCGAATGGCAGGACTCATTTCCGCTATCTGATCGGCACTCATTGGTTTCCTTCTGGCTGGTTTATCGGGATGGCTCGTAGCCTGGCCAACATTGTACGCTGGTCAAAGATAGTTTCGATGCCGGACGGCCAAGGCAGTAAGATCATTTCCTATCGTCGGGAATCGACACCTATTCGTGATCGTCTGCTCCATGCGCATTCCATGCTTCTGCTCTTGATGACAGCCCTGCCCGCTAGTCGAAATCGGCGCTGCTAAGCACCTTCCTGCTGGGGCTGTTCGTTACGTTTGTAGCCCCACAGTACGCGTCGCTGTATTTCATTCCTGAAATTCCTCAGCAGATTCAGCTAGTCCTGCGCGGCCGCCTGCTGCTCTGGCTACCGTTGTTGCTGGTGCTTGCACTGCATTTGAGGACGCGCGGAGTTACTGGGTGCGGGCGATATTTCATTGCCATCCTCTTCATCGCAACGAGCTTTGTTTGCACCGTGCTGGTAAGCTTTTTTTCTCCACTGTACCTGCAATGCGTTGTCTAAGCCCATGTGCATTTAGTGCCGTCAGAAAATTGGTAAAATGAAAAGAGCATCCATCAAACCCATCAGGACTTCCCCTTGATCAAACTACTTTTCCGTATTGCCCTGTTTTTCATTGGCGTCGCGCTGCTGCTCGATATTGGCCTGCCGACCCGGACCGAAACGCTGCATGTGGATCAGCACTCCAGCAACGTCGATACCAGCGTCGACAGAAACGGCCAGCGCGCGAACGACACCAGCTACAAGCTGCATTTCGTGGGTAGACATGTATCGACCTGCTCCGTTGGTTACCAGACCTATGGCCGGCTCAAGGATGGCGACACAGTCGACGTCAAGACCACCAAGATCTCCAGGAATTGCATCCTGATCACGCAGGGCGGCGACGTCATCGATTCCGACAAGCACTGGAAAATCATCGCCCTCGTGATGGGTTGCCTGACGATCGCCACCGCGCTTGGCGCGTTCAAGGACGGCGATGGCGTCGTCAGTATCTAGCGGCCAAGACACGGGCCTTACAGCGTCGGCTTGATTCCGTTATTTTTCGCCTTGTCGATCTGGCCTTGCAACATGTTTTGGCGAGCCATCAATTCTTTTTGGGCCGAGACGAGGAACACGCGCGGATCGTGGATTTCCACTTCCATCTTGCGGGCAATCTCACGCGGGCTCTTGTTGGGATAATTCGGATTGTCCGGTTCCAGGATGACCTGGAATGCGCCGCCGCACTTGGCATAGAGCACGTCCTGGGTGGCCAGGTTGCCGGGATTGTTAAACCTGGAAGGGGGCATTTTGTCGAATTCGAAGCACGTGGTGGCGTCCGATACGTAGCCGCGCTTGTTCGGCAAATCGGCTGCCGTGATGAGCTTGCCGCCATCGAGCGTGTAGTAATACATTTGTTCCATATCGCTGTAGACGCGCTGCGAAGTCGGGATACCGAACTTGTCCTGCACCGCCTTGATGGCCGTCGCCATGGAAGGACGCGCTTCCGCGGGCCAGCGCGTTATCCGCTGGATTTTGAACAAGGCATTCTCTTTCGAATAGCTCAGCGTCAGCTCTTCCGACCCGCTGCTATCGGTGGCCGTGAAGTGCGCTTCGAAGACCTCGCCCACGTTCTTATCGAAATAAAAGCCGTTCGACCGTGGCGGCGACTCCTTCCACGGCTTCTTGATCTTGGCCAGCGTGGCCCGCACTTCTTCGTGCGTCATGCCGGTCTTGATGCCCAGCGTCTCGATATTGCCAAGGTGACCGGTCCCGGCCTGGGCGGTACCGGCAAGAAGGAACGCGGTCGGAAGCAGCAGGCAAGCGATTCTATTGATTGCGGTGGTCATGTAGGGATCCTAAATTTGATGGTCAACTGGTGAACGGCAGTACGCGCTCATGTCGCGCACTTACGTCCATACAGGCAATATGTTGACATAAAATGAAGGTATTTTTCCAATTGATTTAAAAATAATTATGCATCATTGATAACTATTGGTAGGCACGCACGGTAGCCTGTTGGTCAATCACTTATTGGATAAGCGTGCAAATACGGTGGGCATGACGATGCGCTTCTGCTCAGGCATCGCTACCGGTGTACATGACATCGGTGCGCAACACGTACTTGGTGCCCGAGGCGATCTTGGCGCCCTGATGCCGCAAACGGTGCGGAAACACCAGCACCGTTCCCCCCGTCGGCGCAATCTTCTCCCAGCCAAACTCGGTCGCGCCGCCGACATAATCGTCGTTCAAATAGATGATGAAGGTGAGAAAACTTTCCTCGCGCTCGGAACGACGATGCGTGCCATCCTGGTGCCATTTGAAAAACTGCTCGCTGGTGTAGCGGTAGAACCTGAAACGTTCGTTGAAGCCGCAAGGGTTCCAGCCGTCGATGTCGGCAGGCAGGTGCGGCAATGCCCGTGCAAACAAATCGGCGGCCAAGTCCTTGTTGTCATAGAGGATGCGATCGTTATTGCGGGCGTCTTTCATGATCTGGTCGCCATCGTCCGTGCTGATCACCGCTTCTGAAAAGCCGATCTCCTCACTGAGGGCAATAAACCGGGCGCATTCGTCCGGAAGCAGAAAATCATTGATCGTGAATATGCCTGCGCCGATGCGCGTGACGCTGATTTTGGGCGGATCGAAGTCAGTCTTGTTCATGTGGATGCCTATGCAGTTGCCCTCGCCCCCGAAGCAGCTGGCGCGGATCGATCTCACAGGATAGCCGCCAAACGGGGCGCCAGGTAAGTATTAATTTGCCACGACTTACGCCTATTGAACTAGCCGGTCGCCGCGAGCGCGCCTTGCCCGCCTGATATAATCTGGCAATGGGAATGAAAAAAATCACTCGACGCTGTGTGGCCTGGATCGCATGTTTTGCGATGCTGTTCGCCGCCCTGGCGCCGTCGATTGCCCAGGCCATGTCGGCCTCGCGCGGCGAAGGGTGGGCCGAAGTCTGCAGCGTCTCCGGCCCCAAATTCATCAAGGCCAGCACCGACCCGGTCAAGCAGCAAACGCTGCACCTCGAGCACTGCCCGTTCTGCGCCACCCACGCCACTTCGCCCGCGCTGCTGCCGCCCGTTGCCAGCCTCACCGTGCCGGCACTCGACACGCCGGCCAGCCATCCCTTCCTGTTCTACCGCTCGCCCCGCCCGTTGTCCATCTGGACCACGGCGCAGTCACGCGCCCCTCCCGCGCAAGCCTGATTCCGTCCGCACTGGCTGAACCGGCGCCCACTGGGCCGCTTCATCCGCAATCAGCTACTTGAACACTCCATTCTCGGGAGAGAATCGCATGCAACTGCACTACACCCCACTCGTCGCCGCCCTGCTGGCGACCCTGCCCAGCGCCGCCCATGCGCAGCAAGCGCCAGAGATCCAGACCAAATTGATGGGCGCCGTCATCGTCAACGGCGGCCGCCCGACCTCGCTGCCAACCCAGATTCCGACCACCATCGAAGGCATCACCGCCGAGCAGATCGCCCAAACCATCAACGCCACCGACAGCGAAGATGCCCTTAAATACCTGCCCAGCCTGATGGTGCGCAAGCGCTTCATCGGCGACTACAACCACGCGGTGCTGTCGACCCGCGCCTCCGGCACCGGCAACAGCGCCCGCTCGATGGTGTATGCGGACGGCATTTTGCTGTCGAACTACCTGGGCAACGGCGCCGGCTACACCCCGCGCTGGGGCCTGGTCACGCCCGAGGAAATCGAGCGCGTCGATGTGCTGTACGGCCCGTTCTCGGCCGCCTACGCCGGCAATTCGGTCGGTGCCGTAGTCGATTACGTGACGCGCATGCCGACCACCTTCGAAGTCCATGCCAAGCTCACCTACGCGACCCAGAAGTTCGACCTGTACAACAGCAGCGAACGCGACGCCGGCAAGCAGGCCAGCTTCTCGGTGGGCAATCGCAGCGGCAAGTTCGCCTGGTGGTTCAACCTGAACCGCCTCGACAGCACCGGACATCCGCTGGGGCTGGCGACCCGGATGCCGAGCGACAGCATCGCGCCGCAGGCCGGCACGCCGGTCGTCACGGGTGCCATTGGATCGAAGAACAACAAGGGCCAGGACTGGTGGCTGCTCGGCAGCACGACCAGCTACCAGACCGCGCAAGACCACGCCAAGCTCAAGCTGGCCTACGACTTGACGCCGACCCTGCGCGCCAGCTACACCTTCGGCTGGTGGAACAACCAGACCGACGGCGGCACCAGCAGCTACCTGCGCGATGCCGCCGGTCAGCCTGTCTATTCCGGCAACGTCGTCATCGCAGGGCGCCAGTACAACCTGAATGGACCCAGCCTGGCCTTCGCACCGAGCCTGAACCAGCTGCAGCAGACCATGCACGGGCTGTCCCTCAAGAGCAATACCCGGGGCGTGTTCGACTGGGAAGCCGCGGCCAGCCGCTACGACTACGCAAAGGACATCCTGCGCGTGCCGACCGCAGCCTTGCCAGGCGCGGCCAGCGGCGGCGCCGGCCGCATCACCGACATGGATGGCACCGGCTGGCACAACCTGAATCTGCGCGGCACCTGGCGCCCGACCGGCGCCGACCATGGCGCCGGCGCCCAGGTGATCGAGTTTGGCTACCAGCAGGACGACTACCGCTTGCGCACGCTGATCAGCAGCACCAGCAACTGGATCGACGGCGCGGCCGGGGCCCGCTTCTCGGCCTTCAACGGCAATACCGGCCTGAAGAGTTTGTTCCTGCAGAACACCTGGACCATCTCGCCGCTGTGGAAGACCACGCTGGGCGGACGCTATGAACGCTGGCAAGCGTTTGGCGGCGAACTGGGGAACGCGAGCACGGTCGTCGCCTTCGGGCGCGACCGCAGCGAAGCATATTTTTCGCCGAAGGCCGCGCTGGCCTACCAGGCCAACGCCGACTGGGTCATCAAGGCCTCGACCGGACGCGCGGTGCGGATGCCGACCGTGGGCGAGCTGTACCAGGGTTCGATCAGTGGCGCCGAGATCATCAACACCAACCCCGACCTGAAGCCGGAGAAATCCTGGACCGGCGAACTGAGCGCCGAACACAGCACCGACAGCGGCCTGCTGCGTGCCACCGTGTTCGTCGAGCGCACCCGCGACGCCCTGTATTCGCAGGCGCTGTCGGCGGCCGTGAATGCCGTCAATACCGTGCAAAACGTCGATGCGATCCACACGAAGGGCGTGGAATTGGCATGGCAGACGGCCGACCTGGGCCTGAAGGGATTGGACTTGAACAGCAGCCTGACGTTCACCGATTCGATCATCACGGCCAACCGCAACCTGCCGGCCAGCGTCGGCAAGCAGCAGCCGCGCGTGCCGGCATGGCGCGCCACCGCGGTGGCCAGTTACAAGCAGGACGAAAAGCTGTCGTACTCGCTGGCCGCGCGCTACAGCGGCAAGCAGTACGGACAGCTCGACAACAGCGATACGAACGGCTTCAGCTATCTCGGCTTCAGCAAGTTCTTCGTCGTCGATGCGCGCGTGCGCTTCAAGCTCGACAAGCAATGGAGCGCGGCGCTCGGCATCGACAACTTGAACAACTACAAATACTGGGCCTTCCACCCTTACACCCAGCGCACCGTGGTGGCCGAGTTGAAGTTCGATCTGTGATCAGGCCCGGTACCGCCTAGCGCAGCGAGGTCAGCGATCCCACCGCTGGCCCGTTGTGCAACTGCCAGCTCAGCTTGGCGTCGCCGGCCTGCAGCTTGGCCGGCACGGCCAGCTGCATCTCGTACGTCACGCTGGCGTTGGCCGCAATCTGATTGCCGCTGGCGCCGCAGTTGAGCATCCACGTGCTGGATGCGGCCACGCCGTTCGCGTACAGCGACTCGGTGTAGGTCGGGCACGGGCTCAAGGCAATCGCCGCGCCGGTCGGATTGCTCAGCGTGACTGTGTAGCGCATCGTATCGCCGCCGGCCGCCGGGCTGCCGACGCTGACGGCGGCGGTCAGCTGTTCCAGCGCACCTGCCGGTGCCGGCCTGCGCTCGACGTGCAGATGCAGCACGGCCGCGTCGCCGCACAACGTATCGATATGGGCGCCCTCCAGGATGCGCTTGCCGCCGCCCGGCGGATCGATCTGCAAGCGCGTGTTGACCTTGCGCTGGGTGCCGGTGGCCGCCTCGCACGCACCGGGGGCGCCGATCAGCAGGATCGCCGTGTCGCCGGCGCCGAGGGCAGCGCGCTCCTGCACATTCGCCAGCGCATTCGGATGGATAGCCAAGGTCCTCGGTGCTGCATTCAGCGGCAGCAAATGGATGCCGGGCGCGCCGGCCAGGAAGCAGCCATCGGCGCCCTGGTTGGTGACCCGGATTTCCTGTGTGGCGAAACCTTTGCGCGCACCCTGGCGCCCGACGACTATGCTCAGGTCCGCATCGGCGCAGGCGCGCAGGGCGAGCGGGGCCGCGGCTGCCAATTGCATCGGCTCGCTGGCCGGTGCGTTGAGCCACGGCGCGGGCGCGGCGGCGTTGGCCGAACCGGCGGCGGCGATTCCAGCCAGCAGGCAAAGCATTACATTTGAACGGTATGACATTTTCTAGACTCCTAGTGAGAGATGGATCGGCATGCGGACGCGCGCAGCCCTTAGTTACAGGCGGAGTTCATATTCGCGCCGCTCGGTGCGACGGGCCCATTGGCGCAGTCGCTGTCGATATTCATCGTCACGCCGCCCCAGGTTTCGTTGTGGTCGCCGCGATACTGCTTGATGCGCTGATGGCTGGTCCAGTGGCTGCCGGACACGCACACCATGGCGGTGGTCGATGGGTTGCTGTCCCAGTCCGCCGGCACGATGAAGCGCGGCGGCCGGGCCAGCGTCGCGAAGTCGTCGATATACGATCCGCAGGCAGAACCGTACACGCCCGCCACCTGGGCCGGGGCAAGGGCCAACTGGTCGACCCAGCCTTGCATGAAGGACTTGACCGCCGCACGGCAGCCGCTGTTGTTCGGATAGTTTTCCAGGTCATACACGACCGGCGTGCCTGCCGCCGTGCCGAAGCCCAGGGCCTTGAGCGCGTTGTACGCGGCCAGTGCTTCGTTCTTGCCTTGCTGATAGGAGGTCGTGGTGTTGGAGCTCATGCGGCTGGCAAAGGTGGTGCACGGCGCTTGCGGTCCGACCCAGATCAATTCATAGCGCCATCCCTGGGCGACGGTGGTGTTGAACCAGGTGGCGGTCAGGTTGGGCTGCGAACAGCCGCGTGCGCTGCCGCCGATGTAGACGCCGACAAACGACCAGGGCGTGTTGCTCCACCAGGCTTTCATGGCGCCGCTGGACGGCGCGGCGCAGGTGTCGAAGCCATAGCCTTGCAGGACCCCGCCGCCGGGGGCGATGGCGTGCGCGGGCGCGCTGGCAAGAAGCAGGGAAAGACTCGTCGCTGCAGCGAGCAGCGCTGAAGTCGCCGTGGACAGGCGTGGTATTTTCATCGTCAGGTTCTCCGTTGTGGAATGGGTTGGCCAGTCTCAAGGGGAACGCGATGACGCTGGCTGCATTAACGTAACGTAGCCTTTACTAAAACACATCACCTGTATTGGTGAGATCGCGGGTGATTTTTGCGATCGGCCTGGCGGGGTGGCACGGCGGATTGCGGCACTGGGAGTGGCCGCAGGAAACTTGAATTGCCGTCGGAGATGCTTTGTTCGCGTGCGCGACGCAGCCTCCGAGACCGGTACCTAAGCGGCAGCTCCGATGCGACCGGCGCGCAGCTCAGCGAGCACCATTTTTATTCCAAAGAACATGGATACAGCGGTTAGCAAAACGCCGGCCGCACCCGAAATCGCATAGGACATTTGAGGAAGTTCGGGGAAATTAAGGTTGCCTTGGCTGTTCATGACAGCGGGAACGATATTGGCAAACTGGCTGATGTAGTAGGCGTGATGTGCAATCGGACCCAGGATAAGTGCGATGCCAAGCATCAGCGACAGCTGGAGAAATTTCATTCGGTCTCTTTCGAAATAAAATGGCGCTGCGGCGGTAGCGCAGCGATCCGATATCATACCCTGATGCGCTCATTCCTATGACCTCTTCCATATGGCACGGATTGACAGTTGACCTGATCACCGATGGGGTAATGGTAAGTTTTTTGGCGATCGCTACCAGCAAGGTATGATATCGACAGGGCCAGCCCCGAAACGCCGAAGTATCGAACGCTGTCCGGCTCACTGGGCTGTCGATGATGGTTTCGAGCCACACTGAGGTCGCGTTTTAATCAGAAAAAAATCTGCACACACACTAGGAAATTCAATGCTGTTAATGATCATACTGGGATTTGGATATGCATTGGGTTCGTTCATGGCAGCCAGCTGGCGCCCATACGCAATATCGCTTCCGGTCAGCGTGCTGATATTCTTGGTGACCAATTTCCTGTTCGCGTCCCCCACACTCGCGCCTGGCGTTTCGCAGACTTTTTACTACATTTACGGACCAGTCATGTATACGCCCATCATCATGTTAGGTGTATTTCTGGCACAGCGAAAATCGAAAAAAGATTCGTTCGATTAATGTGAAGCGCTGATCGCATACCATGGGCACCTCGGGAACCGCAGTCACTTCCGATAATGAGCGGGAGCACTTTGCCACTGTCTGCCAGACGAGGGGGCGCTTCTTTCGGTCGAAGCGACTTGTACGATCTTGAACCAATGGCAGGCCGACCATCGCAAGCACCTTGAAATCACGTTACTCGAAAATGAAGTCGGCTAATGGATGATCTTCTCCTTGCCGCCACGACGGTCCCGATGGCAAGCGAAATCCTATGAAACTCAAGACATGAAAAAGCATGCGTGGCAGATCGGCGCAGTGGCTGCATTGGCGGCGTCGGCTGCATTGGTTTTCCTTTTTTTGGATAGTCGAACACCAGCGGCTGTCGCTACAACCGCCGACCAGCTTGTACCGCCGCAGTTGCCTGCAGCTCGTGGCAGGCCTTTTTTCAGCGCTGTCGACTCGAGCAATACAGCACCGGCAAAGACATCGAAAGCGGCGGAGGTTGCGCGGTTGACGGCGACTGGTGATGCCGCAGACGCCTATCAGGCCTTCGGGATGACCGTTATGTGCCACTCGATGCGCTTGGGGCGCCGATTTTCTCCCGGCGATATCGACGAAAACGCTGAGCGGGACAATTGCGGCGACATTAGCGCGCTGCAGATACGCGAAATGTCCAAGAACCTGGACAAGGCTGTCGCAGGCGATATCCCGAACGCATTGGTAACCAAGTTCTACTATGGTCCCGATGGCGATATGTTCGCGCTGCGGCAACGACCAGACGACCCTTACGTCGTCGCATGGAAACAGACCATGCTCAGCGAATTCACGGCTTACTTGCAGCGCACTGGGGAACCTTCCACCATGCTCGACGTGGCGAATTTTTACTACTTCGGCACCTTGGGCGTCAAGGACGTTGAGCTTGCCTATGGCTACCGCCTGGCCCAGGAACAATTACGCATGAACAGCAGTAATCCGCGCGAGCGGAAAATGGCAACTCACTATCCTGCCGCCAAATCTGAATTGGCCCAAGGTTTGACGCCGGAGCAGTTGGCAAGCGCGCGCGCTTTCGCGCAACGCTTTGTCGCGACGTGCTGCAATAAGCGCTAAGCGAAGTTCGTGTACCGGCTTGCTAGCGGACGGGCCATAAGTCTTTTTGACGAACTTGGAGGCAGGGATGGGATTGGCATTTTTGCCGTGGGAGAAGTTGCCTGCCTGGCTCTTGGGGCTGCTGTTGAGTGCATTCGGTGTATTTCTCATGTTTCACACTGAACCATATTCTTGGGAACAGCCTCTGTGGGCCAGATGCGGACGCTGACTAAGCCATGAGCGGATCATTGTCGTGATAAGCTTCCTGATTGATTTTTTTGTAAGGTTCCTATGACCAGAGATACTGCATTGATCATCATTGATATGCAGAAGGGCATGCGCAGCAGCACGCTTCCGCCGAGGAATAACCCTTCCGCAGAAGACAACATAGCCCGGCTCATGAAAGCTTGGCGCGAAGCGAACAAACCGCTCGTCTGGGTTCGCCATATCAGTCGCTCTCCTGCCTCCGTGTTCGCGCCGGGCCAGAGCGGCGTTGAGTTCCAGGAACGATTCGAGCCGCTGCCTCATGAGCATGTTGTGGAGAAGAATATTCCGGATGCATTAATCAATACGGGACTGGAGCGCTGGCTGCATGCACGTGGAATTCACCAGGTCGTCCTTGTCGGCGTCAGCACCAACAACTCGGTCGAAGCCACCGCGCGTACCGCTGGCAACTTGGGTTTTATGACGACGGTTGTAGCAGATGCCACTTTCGCATTCGAAAAGCTGGATTTTGCTGGCAATATGCGCAGTGCCGAGGATGTCCACATGATGGCTTTGTCTAACCTGGATGGCGAGTACGCCGAGGTGCGAACGACAGTCGACGTCCTCGATTCAGTGGGCGGCTGAGCGAATGCGCATCGCACTCGTTTCCGACATTCATGGGAATTTGGCCGCACTTGAGGCGGTCGCTGCCGATATTGATCTTCGCGGTGTGGATCAAGTGGCCAACCTGGGCGATAGTCTATCTGGGCATTTGCTTCCGCTCGAAACAGCGCGTTTCCTGATGGCGCGGAACTGGATTCACTTGGCTGGCAACCACGAACGGCAAATCCTGAAAGCAGCAACCCGCCCTGGCCAAGACGCCCAGTCAGACCGAAACGCGCTTGAAGTGCTATCCCCGTTGGAATTGGACTGGCTGGCGTCTTTGCCCTCCAGCGCAACATTGCCAGATGGCGTCCTGCTATGCCACGGCACTCCGCATAGTGACTGCATCACTTTGTTGCAGACGGCGGAACGTGCGGCGACATCAGATGAAATCGAAGAGCGCCTCGGCGAAGCGCGCGCCAACGTCGTCGCTTGTGGACACAGCCATATTGCACGTTTAGTTCGAACGGAGCGTGGAACACTGATTGTCAATCCCGGTAGCGTCGGCCTGCCCGCGTATGCGGACGATTATCCATATCTTCATAACGTCGAAACCGGATCGCCCGATGCACGCTACGCCATTGTCGAGCGGCGCGAGGGCCTATGGTTGTGCGCGCTCATTTCGGTGCCCTATGACGCTCGCCCAATGGCAGGCCTCGCGCGGGCGCGGGGAGCGCCGCATGTCGCACACGCCTTGTTGACCGGATATATGCCGAGTAATGCCTGACATGGCGCATCGCTGTGCTCTTGCTCTCTGGCTAATCTATGCGGCGCAAATTGAAAAATGACCGCTTTGGGGTTAGCAGACCATTGTATCGCGCGGATCTTATCGATCAAATCCACACTTCTGCCCCATCATGGATTCGGGTAATCGAAACGCTCGGCCCTTGCCATGCTGGCCAAGCGCGCCACGTTATCTCCCGTCAAACTGCGCAGGAACGCAAGCAGATTGCGCTTGTCGACCTCGGTCAGCTGCAGCGGCTGCATCAGTTTGTCCTTGCCCGGATTATCGATCCCGCCATGCTGGTAATACTCGATCACGTCTTCCAGCGTGGCCAGCGAACCATCATGCATGTACGGCCCGGTCAGCGCCACATTGCGCAGCGTCGGCGTGCGATAAGCCCAGCGCTCGGCCGCATTGTGCGTGACCTCGAACCGCCCATCATCCAATTGCAAAGGTTCCGATACCGTGGCCAAGTCTTGTTCCTGCACCTCGGTGAACACGCCGGGCGCGAGCTGCACGCGGTAGCGGCGCAGCACGGCTTCGCCCTTGCTGCGCGCCCATCCGATCCCCGTGTTGTGGAAACGCGCATCGGAAAACAGCGCGTGCTGCTCGCCGACGGTATGACAGGCGATGCAATGTCCCTTGCCCGCGAACACCGCAAAGCCCGCTTGCGCGGCATCGCTCAACGCGGCCTTGTCGTGTCCGTAGCGCCAGCGGTCAAACGGTGAGTTGCCGGACACCAGGGTGCGCTGGTAGCTGGCCAGCGCCACGCCGACCGATTGCTCATCCGGCCCCGCGCCGCCGAAGGCCGCTTCGAACTTGCCCGCGTAATCGGGCATCGTGCGGATCTTGCCGATGACGTCGGCCACCGTCGGATTGCCCATCTCTATTGGATTAAGCAACGGCCCCCAGGCCTGCTTTTCCAGCGTCGCTGCGCGCCCGTCGTGGAACAGCTGGCCGACGTAGGCCACGTTCAACAGCGTCGGGGCGTTGCGCCGCAAGGTACGGCCTTCGACGCCAAGCGCCGTGCCCAGCTCGGTCGCGGTAAAGCCTTGGTCCGGCACGTGGCACATCGCGCACGACATGGTGTTGTTGCGCGACAGCCGGCGGTCCATGAACAGCTTGCGGCCCAGGTCGACCTGGGCCGCACTGGCGGGCGCCATGGCCATCGGCGGCAAGCCGAGCTGCGGCGCAGGCCGCTGGCAGGCCGCCAGCGCTGCCAGGGCGCATGCCAGCAGCAGGCGTTTCACTTGCGCCCGCCGCGCCGTTCGAGCAGCAGCGTCTTGATGTCGTTGAGCAGGATCGCCGGCTGCAAGAACGAGGTGCTGTAGATTTCGCGCACCTTGCCGTTGGCGTCGATCAGGTAGACCTTCAGCAGATGGCTCAGCACCGGCACGCGCTGGCCGGGCGGCTGGTCTGCCGCGACCGTCACATCCTGGCCGAAGCCGTCCAGCAGCGGCGCCAGTTCCTTGCCCGAGCGCGCGGTCAGGAAGTGCCAGCGCAAGCCGCGCCGGTCGCGCATTTCGGCGTCGCCGTACAAGCGCATTGTTTCGGGCGTGTCGTTGCGCGGGTCGAAGCTCATGCTGACGAAGCGCACCTTGTCGCGCAGCGTCGGATCCTGTTCGATTGTCGCTTTCAGGCTGTGCAGCGTTTCGTAGGCCAGTGGGCAGCCCCTGGCGTCGGTGCAGTAGGTGTAGATGAAGGAGAACAGCGTGACCTTGCCTTTGGTGAACTCGGACAGCGGATGCACGCTGCCGTCGGTTTCGAGCACTGTGCCATCGGGGGCCGTCATGATCTGGTAGAGCTGGTAACTGCCGGGGGCCGGCGGTACGAAGGCGAGCGCGGGGATGGCTGATGGGGCTGCGAGCGCGGCGCAGGGCAGCATCGTGGCAAAGCACGCGATGGCGATAAAATTTTTCAAGAGAGACTCGATGCCACCGTTAAGTTTTCACTACAAGACCGTCGTCCTCGCGAAAGCGGGGACCCATACTGGGCATATTCAGTATGGATCCCCGCTTCCGCGAGGACGACGGGGCGCTGCTTAGCGGGCTGCGAGCGGCACGCCACCCTGCTGCACTTGCGCCACTTTCGGCATCGCCGCGCCAAACTTCATATGGTGCGCGCGGCCCAGCTTTTCCTTGTAGAAGTCGATCTTGAACTTCTCGGTCAGCTCCTTGCCATCCCAGGCAAACAGCTTGAGGAACTGCTCGTCGTCGGCGCCCTTCTTGTCCCAGTTGGCCAGCAGCGAGCTGGTGATGTAGACGCGCTTGCCGTCCCAGCTCTGCGACACCATGTTCACCTGCGAACCGGTGTGCTTGGAATAGGTCTGCTTCGGCGCTTCCGGATTGCTCAGGTCGAAATAGCGGGTCGTGCCGTCCATGAAGGTGTTCACCCACAGCCCCTTGCCATCGGCGGTGATGGAGATATCGACCGGCAATGGAATCTTGGCCGGGTCGCCGATGGTGGCCACGTCCTTGGCTTGCCATTCGCCTTTGCCATCCTTCTTCACCAGCCACAATTTGGACGTGAGCGCGCTGGCCGTGATGGCCCAGTCGTCGCCTTCTTTCAGCGACCAACGGATTTCCAGCGGCGCGCCCGGCACGGCCAGCACCTTCTCCGGCTGCATTGCTTTCAGGTTCCACACCACCATGGTGCTGCCGAAGTTCTTCATGGCGCCCTGGTCCTTGATCAGCTTGCCCAGGTCCATCATGTAGTTGTTCCAGCCGGTGAAGCTGGAGGTCAGCATCACGTTCTTGTTCGGATTGATGGCGATATCGTAGCCGTAGCCATCGCCGCCCTTGGTGACCGGCATCTCATGCATGCTGACGAAGTCGCCCTTGTTGTTGTACATCGCCATGCCGGTCACGCCGCCGTGGTCCTTGGGGTTCGACAGGCCGCCCACCAGCATCCGTCCTGGCATCGCGTAGAAGGTGTGCGGACCGACGAAGCCGCCCTTGGTGGCAAAGTCGGTGATCGTCTTGATCAGCTTTGGCTTGCCGGGATTGGTGGCCACGTCGAACACATAGATCTTGCTGTCATCCAGGCCGCCTGCCCACAGGTAGCGGCGGTCGTCGGTAAAGCCCATGTGGTGCGCTTCGCCGCGCGCGCCCACCGACACATGGCCGACAACCTTGCCGAATTTCTTGGACGCGGGATTGACGTCGATGGTGACCAGCTTGTCGAAGCCGTCGCCCATGCCGGCCACGCCCAGCGTCCACACGTGCACGAAGTCTTCCTGGCCCTTGATCAGGCTGGACATATACGGCGAGTTGCAAGTTTCATCGGCCAGCGCGATCGGGCTGGCGACGCAAAAACACAGGGCCAGGGCAACGGCCAGAGGCGCTTTGACAGAAGGGAAGTGCATGAGGATATGTCTCCAATAAGTTGGCGGCGCCTTGTTGCGAACGCGCTAGTTTTTAACGGGGGCCGAACGCGTACATACCGCGCCAGCATGCCCCGAATGTAGCGTATCGGCGCAGCGCCGGGCAGCTTATTGAGGCGTGGATTGGTTGAACCGCGAATTGGTTGTAAAAACGACACAATTAGTTAATTTCGATGTCAGTGAGGCACCATCTCGGGAGCGAACAGGAGCACCCGGTCACGCCCTTCCGCCTTGGCGCGGTACAGCGCCAGGTCGGCGCAGCGGATCAGGACGTCGCCCGTGCAGCCGTCGGCGGGATAGCAGGCGATGCCGATCGACACCGTCACGCGGATTTGCTCGCCGCCAAATTCGACCGCTTGTTTGGCGAACACCGCCCGCAATTGTTCGGCGCGCAGCAGCGCGTTGGTCACCGGCATGTTCGGCAGCACGAGCAGGAATTCTTCGCCGCCGTAGCGGCAGGCCACGTCCGACACCCGCACACTGTCGATCAGCAAGGTCCCCAGCGTCTTCAAGACCTCATCGCCGCCCTGGTGTCCATAGGTGTCGTTGACGTGTTTGAAATGGTCGATGTCCATCATCATCAGGCACAGCGGAACACCATCGCGCGCGCAGCGCGCCAGCTCGTGCGGCACGATGGTGTCCAGGTAGCGCCGGTTGAACAGGCCGGTCAACGGATCGCGCACGGCTTGCTCCTTGAGCTTGCCCTGCAGGACCTGGATTTCGCCGATTTGCTGCTGCAGCGTCTCGTTGGCGGCCTGCATGGCCTGCTCGCCGAGGCGCAACTTTTCGCGCGTGGCGCGCAGTTGCCGGTTGCGCACGCTGGACGCGTTGCCGGTGACGACCACGTACACGGCCATGCCAAAGATCGATACCGCCGTCGTCGGCCAGCCGGTGTCGGGCAGGAATTGAAAGCCGACAATGGCGACGCCGACCAGGATGCCGCTGCAGAAGGCCGCCATGGCCGGCAGCATGCCGCGCCAGCCTTTGTTGATGGTGATGTTCAGCGAGCAGCCCATCCACAAGGAAAAGGACGGCCACAGCGGAAAGTGCAGCGCCCCCACCCACATGCCGAGCAACAGCGCGTCGAGCACCAGGTTGTTCATTTCGGCTTTTTGCGAATCCGCGGCGCGCGCGGCGCGCCAGTACAGCAGGTGCGGATACACCAGGAACTGCAGCGCGAGCAGCGTCCACAGCACCATGCCGGCGCCCCTGGCGTGCAGGTGCAGCGCCAGCCCGATGAAGATCAGGAAAAACGACCCGGCGCGATAGTGGTAATTGATACGCACAGTCCAATGCGGACCCTTTGACGCGTCGAGCTGTGGGCTGTGGGTGTCCATGGGGAACGAGTCTAGCATGGGCGAAACAAAAGGGAGTTTCGTTACCGCCAGCGTCAGCGGCCTTCCGCGCACAGGTCGAGCGTGCCGCAGTAGGCCAGGACCTTGCCCAGCGCCGGAAAACGGATCTCCACGGAGAACACATAGTTGCCATCGACGACCTCCTTGTGGGCGATCGTGCGCGGCATTAGCCAGCCTGGCAGGGGCATGCCGAGCAGGCGCAGCCGCTTCTGCTGCCAATGCCAGGCGCCCTCTTGCACGGTCACCTGCAGCCAGAGCGTGATGAGTCCGGAACGCTCGACCCAATAGCCATTCGGATAGCCGCCTGAGGGCTGGAATACCGATTTGAACACCGGGCCATGGTTGAAACGACGACTCCAGTGCAGCCCGCTGGCGTCGCTCGCAATGATCACTTCCAGCATATTGCCGGCACCGGCGTCGTGAATTCCCATGCGCCACGCCAGCAGGCGACCGACGGCACGGGCCACGCCACTGCCGTAGCTAATGTCCACCGGCCCGCGCAACAGGCCGCCGCCGCGGTGCAGCGATTGCAGGCGCGGATGCAGCGCCGAGAAATCGGCGCCGAACCAGTGCTCGACCACATCAGGCAGGGTTGACATGATGCATCCGGTGGTCATGACCGACGACGGTCTTGCCGGACACAGTCAAAGAAGCCATGGCCTTAACTTTCGCCTTCCTTGGGCTTGGATGGTGCTTTTGCTGCTTTCGGTATCAAGCGCGCCAGCTTGGCTTCGATTTCCTTGATATCGACCGACGTGTCGCGCACGTTGTCCCAGATGCTGTGGTCGAGCCGCATCTTGTGGTTCATCGCGCTGATCAGGGGCAGCAAAGTCTGCTCGTAGCTTTCGGCCAGCCGCTGCACCGTGCGCTGCAGCAGTTCCTGCTCCGGCACAGTCACGTTCACCGACGGGTTCATCTTGCGCCCCAATCCTTCGATGTGGATGCCAATTTCCGACAGCGTGTTCGCCACCCGGGTCGCGCCGTCCGCATCGGCCCCGCCCTGCTTGCGCAGGCGGACGAAGTCGTCGACCAGCGCCAGCCAGCGCGCCTGTTCATCCTCATTCGGCCGCCCCAGCAAATGGGCCAGCTTCAGCAGGTTCTCTTCGGCGCCGGTGGTCAGGGTCTGAGCCTCGCCGCGGTAGTGGTCGCGCAGCAGGTCGTCGAGTTCGGCGTCCTTCATCAGCGCCGATATCTTCGGCGTCAGCTTGCTCATGTTGCGGTAGCTGCCCTGCAGCTTGAACGGCGGCTCCATCCGGTACGAATCGTCCTGGGCAGCCGAAGCAATGTACGCCATATTCACGCCCAGCAGCGCATCGCGCACCTTGAACAAGCGCTGCAGCACATTGCAGATTTCGGCCAGTTCCTGCGTCGTGTAGGCATGCTTCAAATCGCTGGGCGCCACGGGCTCGCCCTGCGCCATGCGGATCAAGCGGTATACGTCCTGCGGATCGCGCGACGCCAACGGCTGCAGTTCCGGATGCGACACCAGCGCGTTTTCGATATACGACATCGCGAACACGTCCTCGCGCCCGCTCAGCACATCGCCCAGGTTGTAGATGTCGGCGCGGTTGGCCAGCATATCCGGTATCTTGAATACGTCGCCCGACTCGGTGTACGGGTTGCCCGCCATGACGATGGCGAAGCGCTTGCCGCGCAAGTCGTAGCTGCGGCTCTCGCCGCGCCACACGCCTTCGATGCGGCGCGTGCCGTCGGCCAGCGCGATGAACTTTTGCAGGAACTCGGGATTGGTGTGCTGGATATCGTCCAGGTACAGCATCACATTGTTGCCCATTGCGAGGCCCAGGTTCAGCTTTTCCAGCTCCATGCGCGCCGCGCCGTTGGCCGCCTGCGCCGGGTCGAGCGAGGTCACGCCATGCCCCAGCACCGGGCAGTTGATGCGCACGAAGATCATGCCGAGGCGGTCGCCCAGGTATTCCATCAAAGTGGTCTTGCCGTAGCCGGGCGGAGAAATCAGCAGCAGCATGCCCATCGAATCGGTGCGGCGCTGGTCGCCCGCCGCGCCGATCTGCTTGGCCAGGTTGTCGCCCACCAGCGGCAGGTAGACCTCGTCGATCAGGCGGTTGCGCACGAAACTCGACAGCGGCTTGGCCTGGAACTGCTCCAGGTGCAGCCGCGCTTTTTCATCCTGCACCAGGCTTTGGCGCAGCTGCTGCAGCTGCTGATAGGCCGGCACGATGATCCGGCTGTGGTGATCCAGGCGGCGCAGGAAGTCGTTCAGCTGCAAGGACAGCACTTGGTTTTCCAGGCGAGGATGCTCACCCAGCAAGCCTTCGACGCTGGACTTCAGTTCGGCCACCTGTATCCGGCGCGGCAGGGCCGACAGCAGGCTGGCCGCTGCTTCGGGCAGCAAGGTCAGGTCCTGTTGCTGCTGACCGATGTAACCGTGCAGCCATTCGGTGGCCATCTGCCAGCGCTCGCGCCAGCTCAGGGTTTCGTCGATCCATGGCAGCGCGATATCGCTGCGGCCCAGGTGCTGCTGCAGGCCTTGCGCGAGGTCGGCGCCGGCGCGGCTCAAGACCCACGAATGGGCGGTGGCGCGTTTGACGATGCCGGCGCGCGCGCCCAGTTCGTCCATCAGGTAATTGGCGCACTGCTCCAGCAGCATCGCCATGTTTTCGGTGGCGGTGTCGAGCCATGGCGCGAAGTCGAGCTGCTGCTGCGTCAGGAATTTTTGCACGGCGACCTGGAGCTGCGCCGCAATCTGGCGCTGCAGCCGATCGCTGCCGAACTGGCGCCGCATCAACTCGGCCTGCTCGGCCTGGTGCTGGACGGTTTGCGCACCCACTTGCAGACTCGGCGTCGCGCTCAGATGCTGCCAGTACAGCAGGCCGAGTGCGCGCGCCAATGGGCTGTAGCGCAGCAGCGCGGCGTTCTCCACCATCGGCACCAGCTTGCGCAGGATGGCGGCGGCATCGCTGTCGTGGATGCCCTTCAGGTAGCCTTCGTTGAAACGCGGCGCGGCAAAGCGGCGCACGCTGTCGTCGAACGCAGCGGCGTCCGGCTCGCGCACCGCGTCCAGCAGGCCGGCCCAGGTCCATGCGCCGCTGTTGTGCTGCGCCGCCAGGATGATCTGGTAGGCCAGGTATTCTGCGCGGTACACCTGCGGGCTCTCGGCCACGCTGTCGAGTGTCCAGTACGGGCGCAGCGCGTCGAGCGCCGGGTCGTTGAGCGGCGCGAAATAATCGGTGCCGGTCAGGTGGAAAGCCAACTGCTCCTGGTGCGACACGATCGTCAAATCGAGCGACTGCTGGTTGACGGTGAAGTTGTGGCGGCCCAGGCGAATCGTGTTCCCGGTGACGAGTTCATTGCGGTCGCGCAGCGAGCGCTGGCCCTGCTCGCGCAAGGCTTTCAACTGGCCGGCCAGGTCGTCGGCGCCAACCGCGTTGCCCAGCTTGCGCAATTCAGCGATGCTCGCTTTCAGTTTATTGAGCAGCGCGTCGGACGCGAAATACGCTTCCAGCTGGGCCGCTTCGGCAAACTGCGCCAACCGTTTTGGCACGCCGGCGATGATGCGGCGCGCCGCTTCCATGATGCCTTGCACGCGGCGTCCGCGCGCGTCGAGCAAACCTTGCTTGCGGCCTTCGAGCGCCTCGTACACCGACTCGCGCTTGTGGGCGATTTCGGCCAGGTAGTCTTCCTGCTCGGCGAATTTGCCTTCCAGGTCCTCCAGCTGGGCCAGCAGGCGCGTGAGCAGCTCATCGCAGCGTTCCGGCGAATCGGCCTGTTCCAGCGCGCTTTCGACCGACTGGCCAAACAGCTGGAACTGGGCGGCGAATTCGGCCGCCGACTCGCCCTGCGACAGCTGCTTGCGGCGGTGGCGGGCTTCGGCGCGCAGCTTGTTGACCTCGGCGTAGATGCCCGAGATGGTGTTCAGGATGCGCGTGCGCAGCGTGGCGTCCCCGACCGCCAGCGTACCCAGCAGTTCGGTCAGGCCGTCCAGGTTGGCGGCGCTCTTGTCCAGTGCCGCGTGCAGCGGCGCCAGTTCGGCCGTGGTGTGCATGACGGCCAGCTGCGCGCGCTGCTTGGCCAGTTCGTCGTTGACCTTGGCGAAGGCGTTTTCCTGCGCCAGGAACTGCACGGTGCGCTCGGCCACGCGCGCTTCCTCGGTGGCCAGCTCGTCGTCGAGCACGCCGAGCGCCGCCACATCCATGTAGCGCTGTTCCTTGAGCGTGGCCAGGCGCCCGCGCGACAGGCGGATCTGGTCCAGCGCTTCAATGAAGTCGGTCGGCGACTGCCACAGCCGGCTGGCCGTTTCGGTGATCAGCTGGCGCTGCGCCTGGGTGGTCTGCACCAGCAGGTTGGCCGCTTCGCGCCGCACGGCTGCGACCTTGTCGAATTCGTCGAGCGTGGCGCTGGCCACTTCGATCATGGACAGCACTTCGGCGCCGGCGCCCTGCGCCTGCTCGCTGTCGAGCCAGTGATAAACGTCGGTGATGCGGCGGCACTGCTTGACCAGCGACTCGAACATGAAGCGGCCCGGCAGTTGGCCGCGCGGCGCGTCGGCCTGCTCGCGTACCAGCTTGGCGATCGAATACAACTCCGACAGACCGCGCACCAGTTCGCGGTTGCCGATCTTGCCCAGTATGCTGTGGCGCGGCGCCTGCAGCGCCGCGTGGTCGTCGCTGTCGAACGCGGTCTGCCACAGCTGCATCGCGTGGTTGCGGGTCGGATCAAAGCCCTCGGCCGTGAACACCAGCATATCGCCGTTGGAAAAACGCGCATAGCCGTGCGCCACCAGCGGCTGCGCCATCGACTTGTTGATCATGTTGTAGCTCAAGAGGACATACACGCCCGGCTCGAAGCCATAAAAAATATACAGCACGTCTTCGCCATTGGGCGAGAGCACGCGGCGCTTGAACTTGAGGTCGACCGGCATGTCCGGAAAAATCTTGATCTCGCCGCTTTGCAGGATGTACCCGTCGGGGAACACGATGCCGTGGTCCTCGGGCAGCTGCACGCACGATTCGCCGATCGCGTCGACCCGGGTGACCTGCACCGTGCGGCGGTTGAACACCAGGTAGCGGTAGTCGGTCTCGCGATAGGGCTTGATACGCAGCAGGATCAGTTCACCGACCGCCGCGTAGGCGATGTCGCCGTCGCTGAGCGACTGGTTCTTGTCGTCGACCAGCTCACTGTAGATGCCCAGGCCCGTTTCGGTGTTGTCCTCGATCTTGACGGTCAGGTCGCCGCCCACCGTTTCGACGAACAGCGTGTCGAGCACATTGACGTGCGGGTGCTTGCCCAGCACATGGTCTTCGCGCGTGGTGGGCGTCCATTCGAAGTCATGGGTCGGCGGCAGCGCCATGTCGCGCTCGCCGCGGTTGTCGATGTAGCTGGCCTGGCCCTCATTGTCCAGGCTCCAGCGGAACACACGCACATCGCTGATGCGCTCACCGATCTTGAAGGCGGCCAGCAGTTTTCCCTGGTGGACCCGCAACTGCACCAGCTGGGCATTCTTGTAGTAGCTATACAGCTCCTTGAATTCGACCAGGAAGCGGGCGTCGTCGAGGAAGGTGCCGGCCAGCGGCACCGGATCGAGTTCGGCCTGGTCACCATCCTGGCGCAAGCGGTACAGCGCGAACACGTCGCTGATCTTGGTTTCCTGGCGCAGGCCGATGAACACGTTGTAACCGAACAGCAGCACCTCGCCCACCAGCACCAGGTCGCGCGCCACGCAGTTGTTCTCGGTGCGGGCACGGGTGCGGGCGCGCAGCACCATTTCCTGGCGCCCGAATTCGGCCAGGCGTGCGGCATTGAGCTTGCCCGCCTTATCCAGCAGCACCTTGCCGTGTTCGCCGAGGCGGGTGCGCAGCAAGTCGAAGCTGCTCGATTGCGGCGCGGCTTCGACCGGGGTGTCCTGCGGCGCTGGTGCTGCTTGTGCTTCGGTCATGTTCAGTCTGCTTTGGCGTTCAGGAAGGCGATCATTTCAGAGCGGTTCGGCTGCTGCGCCAACCAGGCGCGCATGCGTTCCAGTTCGTCGTAGCCGCTGTCGCCGAAGCGCGCGCGCATGGCGATCTCGGTGCGTTCGCGCGAGGCCGCATGCTTGAGGTCCGACTGCCAGCGCTCCGACACGATCGCGTCGAGCCGGTCGGCCAGGTCCAGCGCGACCAGCCGCTCCCATTCGCCCTTGTCGAGCCAGACCGCCTGGGCGGCGGCGCTGTAGTCGAGGTGCAGCGGATTGTCGTTGCTGACCTTGATGCGGGTCATCAGGCGGCCCGTGCTCGCGCACAGGCGGATCTTGTCGTCGTGTTCGAAAATCTCGCCTTCATATTCGTGCGCCGCCACCTGCGGCTGGCTGGTGCGCCAGCTGCGGTAGCGGTCCAGTTCGACCCACACGCCCTCGCAGTCGGCGCAGCGTTCGGCCGGCAGGCCGCCTTCGATGGTGGCCGGCGCGAAGTGCTTGCCGCCGCAGGCTGGACAAATCATGGTCGCCCCTTTCATGGCACGCGCGGTGCTTCAAGCGCCGGCTGGAAGGTCGAGATCAGGTTTTTCAGCGCCGCCTGCTGCTGCGAGGTGCCGTCTTTGGCGACGCGCGCCAGCAGGGCCGACACGGTCAGGTTCTGCATTTCGCCGGCCGAGTTGCCCAGCGCGCCGACCAGGCCGCGCAGGTCGCCCACCATGTCGCGTTGGCCGGACAGGTGATCCTTCAGGCCGACCTGCAAGGTGCGGCTCTTCTCGACGGTGGCGTCGATCCCTTTGCCGATCGACAGCGCCTTGACGAAGCTGTCGAAATAATCGCCCTCGCCGCCGACGATATCGATCTTCGCGTTCTGCAGCGCCTTGCCCAGCACTTCGGCCTGGTCCTTGGCGATATGCGTCTGCGCGTCGATGCCCTTGTTGATCTGCTGGTTGGTGATCTCCAGCTGCATGCGGAACTCTTCGTGGGCACGCGTCTCGTCGCTCATCGCGGCCATCGCTTCGAACTTCTGTTTCAGGCCTTTCGATTCGGCGTCGAAGCGCGCGTGGATCACCTTCGCTTCCGCATCGCCATGGGTGGCGGTGGCGGCGGCGTCGGCGGTCTTGACGGCAGCCTGGGCCAGGCCCATCTGCTCGGAACCCTGGGCTTGCGCTTGCAGCATCAGACGCGTCGACTCGGCCTGGGCGGCGCCCAGCGACGCGGTGGCGGCGGCATCGGCGGTCTTGATCGCAGCCTGGGCCAGGCCCAGCTGCTCGGCGCCGCCGGCTTCGGCCTGCATCCGCAGGCGCGTCGATTCGGCCTGCGCGGCGCCCTGCTTGAGCAGCGCTTCGGATGAGGCGATCATCACCTTGGCGCTGGCCAGGCCAGGCGCGGCCAGTTCGGCTTCCTTGCCCTCGGCTTCGCGCTTTTGCGCTTCGGCGTGGCGCTCGGCCACTTTCAGCGCGGCGTCGGCCAGCGTCAGTTCCTGGCTGGCCTGGTGCTTGGACGAGCGCTCGTTGGCCTCGGCCGCCTTGACGGTCATGACCAGTTGCTCTTCGGCGTTCGCTTCGGCGGCGACCACGATCGATTTCTTGTTACGGTCGGCCAGCGCAAAGGCGCGCACATCCTTGATCGCCTCTTCCTGCTCGGCCACGGTGCGTTCGACCACGATGCGTTCGCGGATCACGTCGGCGATCGCCTTCTTCTGGATCTCGATGGCTTTCTCTTTTTCGATGGTCTGCAGCGCGACTTCCTTTTCGCGGTCGACGATCTCGAGCTGGCGCGCACGGATCACGCGCTCTTCCTCGATGGCGACGGCGCGCTTGCGGTTGTTCTCGGCCACTTCCTTCTCGCGGGTGGTGTTTTCCTGCTGGACCAGCACGATCTGTTCGGACTGCAGGCGCGCCATTTCCGACTTGGCGTGCTCCTCGGCCTGGACCTTCTGCGTTTCGGCCAGTTCGCGGGCGCGCACCGAACCGACTTCGCGGCCCTGGCGCGACTCGGCGTCGATCTGCTGGCGTTCCAGTTCGAGGATCGCTTCGCGCGTTTCCACGTCTTTCTTCTTGATCCGCATTTCCTCGTCGCGCTTGAGGTCATTGGTGCGTATGTGTTCGATCGCGGTCAGCTCGGTGATCTTCTTGATACCCTGGGCGTCGAGGATGTTGTGCACGTCGAGGTGGGCCAGCGAAGTCTGCTCGATGTAGTCGATGGCCGCGTCTTCCAGCACGTAGCCGGACAGGTCGTCGCCGATCTGGCGGATGATCTCGTCGCGGAAGCGTCCGCGGGCCTGGTACAGCTCGACGAAATCCATCGCCTTGCCGACCGTCTTGAGGGCTTCTGAAAACTTCGCTTCGAACAGCGTCTCGAGCGTCTCCTGGTGCGAGGCGCGCACGCAGCCGACGGTCTGCGCGACCTTCAGCACATCCTCGGCGGTCTTGTTCACGTGCAGGAAGAAGGTGACCTTGATATCGGCGCGGATATTATCCTGGCAGATCAAGCCGTCCTTGCCCATGCGGGAAATTTCGATGGTTTTCAGCGAGATTTCCATCAGCTCCATCTTGTGGATGATCGGGTAGACCATCCCGCCGGTGAAGGTCACGTCGGGCTGGGCGCGCAGCGTATTGATGATCATGACGTGGCCCTGTTCTACCTTGTGGTAAAACTTCGAGAACATCACCAAACCGCCCAGCAGCATCACTGTGACGACACCAATTGCGAGGAACATAATCTCCATGATTTCCTTGTGATTCCTGTAGTTTGAATAGTTTGAAACAGCGGTTACAGCGTGCCGGGATCGGCGTGTACTTCGTATTGGCGGGTGGTCTCGTCGTAAGCGAGGATGATGGCTTTCGAATTCTTGGCCAGCCCGTTCGGCACGGCGGCCCAGACCCGGATATTGATGTTGGCGCCGTGGTTGTCGACGTCGGCGCGGCCGAAGCCCAGGTCCACGCTCTGGGTCGTGATCTTGCACGACAGGCCCACCAGGCTGCTATTGGTGCGCGCATTGTGCTTGACGAACAGTCCGCGCATGGGCCGGATCACGCGCGCCGATAGCGGGATCGACAGCGCCGCCGTAAACAGCAGCGTGCCGATGCCGGCCAGCAGGCGCAGCGTCTCGGTGGGCAGGTAGGCAATCACATACTGGTGCAGCAGCACCGTGCCGAGCCAGGTGAAGAACACCAGCGTGCTGGCCACCACCGACAGCGGCACGCCGCCCAGGCCGAGCGCCACCACATAGCCGGCCAGCGTGTGCAGGTCGGGCGCCTCGTGCGCGCCGTGCGCCACGTCCACGCTGTGGCCGCCGTGGACGACGTGGCCGATGTCAGTGTGCAGGTGGATCGCCTCGCCGTGGTCGACGATGCCGACGATCGACAGCAGCCAGTAAATCATCAGCACGGCCAGCAGCACCGTCGGTACCGAGGTCGGGAAGCTGCTGAGTAGCTGCCAGATGGTCATGATGAACGCGCCTTCTTGTTGAAGTGAGTCAGAAACTAGTCCGCGCTATTGTTACGCGCTATTTGTTTTTTAGCAAAGTTTATTAATGCCTCGTGCAGCGCTTCCTTGATCTTGCGCTTGTCAGCCGGGTCGAGCTTGAAGCGCTCGGCCAGCAGCAGATAGTCGGCGTCGCTGAGGGTGACGGTCAGGCGCGGACGCACCGGCTTGCTGGTCCAGGGCAGGCCGAGGATCTTGCGGATCTGGTCCGACGGCGACAGCTGGTTTTCGAACGCGGCGTAGCGCACCGCATCGATGACCTGCTTTTCGACGTCGAACGCAACCTGCACGGCGCGCAAGGCGGCATCCGAACCGGACCACAGGGGAGAGCTGCGTACCATGCTGTCCCCTTAACCCGGCGGCGTCTTGTCGAGGCCGATTGCCTGCACCGCCAGCAGGCGCTGCTGCAGGCGCGCCATCACCTGCGCCTTGCGGCTGCCGGTGTCGCCGATGCCGGCCGCGGCCAGCTTGCGCTCCAGGGCCTGGGTGCCGAATTCGTCCGCCAGCTGGCCGGCCGCCTGCATGCGGTCGGCGGTGTCCTGGTGGCGCTGCTTGATGCGCTCGAGCGACTCCTTCGCGCTCATCAATTTGGAACCGCTGGTACCCATGCTTTGCGAGATCGTCGCGGTGGCGCGGTACACGCTTTCGGTGGTGCGGGCCATGGCCAGTTCGCGCTCATGCTCGCGCAGGGTCGCCTCGGCGCTGCGGATCATGTCCTTCAGGCGCACGATGTGGTTGGCGAACTGGTCGCGCGCGCCGACCTGCTCGGCCAGCGCCAGCTCGAGGTCGGCGACCTTGGCGGCGACTTCCTCGGCCAGCGCCGGCTGGTCTTTTTGCAGCGCCTCCATGGCCAGCGCCTCGTAGCGCTGCAGGTCCTTGCCGACCCGCTCGATTTCGCGCGTGGCCTGGATCTCCTTGGCCATCACCATCGTCAGGTCCTGCTTGGCGGTGGCCACGTGGGCCTTGGCCTCGACGATTTCCTGGCCGTAGATGGTGGTCGCGTTGTTGTCGACGATGCTCTGGCCGATGTCGCGCACATCGCCGCGCAGCATCGTCAGGATTTTGGAAAAGACAGCCATGGTGCTCTCCTTATTTGAGGAATTCGTTAAATACATCGAGCGCTTCGAGCGCGTTGTCGGCCACCATGGCCACATCGGTGGCGATGCTGTCGGCGTCGGCGTCGTGGGCGAGCGAACCGTAGATCACATAATGGCCGGCGACGCGGCCGAAGTTCGACAGCGGGATCGCGATATTCAGGTCCATCATCGCCTCCATCATTTCGGCGCGCCGCTCCGGCTTGATTTCATCCTCGGTCCACAGGTAGCAGATGCACAGCACCTGGCTGGGCGAACCGGTGACGAACACGGGCAACTCCTCCTGGCCCTCGATACTGATGCGCATGACCGGGACGCCGCCGTCCTCCTCGGCCGGCAGCAACGCGGCGCTGACGCCGACGGACCCCAGTTTGCGGGCCAGCGCCCGTTCAATTTCCAGCATTTGCGTCAGTGCCACATCCATGATGCCGACCTCCGGTTAGACATATTATGTCCAAAGTATAGGCCTCGGACATAAAATGTCAAGGGATTCCGAAAACCGTCTGGAAGCTTGCCGGGACCGGGCTTCCGTGCCAACATGCTGCTTGATTTTTTATTAAGAGCTGGGGCGCGCATGGACAGGCAACTGTTGCTGATTTGTTTTCTGACCTTCGTCATTCATTTGATCGGCACGCTCGCCTATTCGGTGCGCATCGCCGGCATCCGCACCCGCCGCATCGCCGTCTCGCTGGCGCTGTTCAGCATCCTGATGCTGTTGTCGCGCACCTCCAATTCCTTCCTCGGCCCCTTCCTGGCCAAGCGCGTCGAGTCCAGCCTGGCCAGCCCCGCCGCCAGCGCCCTGCTGATGGATTTCCGCTGGCTGCTGATCGCGGCGTCGCTCGCCACCATCGTCGGCGCGCTGCTGATCCCCACGTTCCAGCGCGTCTTTTGCCGCGCCGTCCAGCATTTCCAGGTGCATCGCTCGATTCCTAAGCTGATCCTGCACGGCTTTTTCAAGGGCGGCCTGTTGTATGTCAGGGACATGGCCAGCGTGCCGGCCGCCGCCAACGTCAAGGCGCTGCGCAGCGGCCATGGCGTGTCCGCCTCGATCACGCTGCTCAACGTGGCGGCGGTGGCCCTGTGGACCGTGGGCGTGTTCGCGGCCCTGTACGCCGGCGTACTCGATCCGGCCGTGCGCGTGACGTCGAGCACGCTCTCGTCGATCATCAATGGCGGCGCCACCATCATGATGGCGGTGTTTATCGATCCGCATATGTCCGGCATGACCGACGATGTCGTCGAGGGCCGCGTCAGCGAATCGCACTTCCGGCGCGCCGTGGTGTGGCTGGTCGGCAGCCGCCTGGCCGGCACCTTGCTCGCGCAACTGCTGCTGGTGCCGTCCGCGCTGCTCATTGCATACGTCGCGCGCATCATCTAGCATAGCCATACCGGTTACCTAAGGAGCCCATCATGCCTACCCGCCTTGTCCAACGATGCTGCCAACTGATGCTGTGCCTGGCGGCCGCGAGCGCGCTGGCCGCGCCGCTGGCCGACCTGTCCAATGGCGACGCCACCAGCGGCCTCAAGGCCGCGCTCGAGAAGGGCGCGCTGGCCGCGGTCGGCAAACTGGGCACGGAGAACGGCTTCCTCAACAACGACGCGGTCAAGATCCATTTGCCGCGCGTGCTCGAGAAGGCCCAGCCGATCCTGAAGATGGCCGGCCAGGGCCCGCGCCTCGACGAGCTGGTCGTGGCGATGAACCACGCCGCCGAATCCGCGGTGCCGATGGCCAAGCCCCTGCTGCTGGGCGCCATCAAGTCGCTGACGGTCAGCGATGCCAAGCACATCCTGGCCGGCGGCGATACCTCGGTCACCGATTTTTTCCGCGACAAGACGTCGGCCTCGCTGGCGCTCAAGTTCCTGCCGATCGTCAAGCGGGTGACCGACCGTTCCGACTTGTCGGCCAAGTACAATGGCGCGATGGGCCAGGCGTCCCGGTTCGGCGCGGTCCCGGCCCAGCAGGCGACCGTGGAAGGCTATGTGACGCAGCAAGCGGTCGATGCCTTGTTCAAGATGATCGCCGACGAGGAGCGCGGCATCCGGCGCGACCCGCTCGGCAGCGGCAGCAAAATTATCAGCAAAGTTTTCGGCAGCTTGCGCTGAGTGCGACACCACGCCGACACACCGAGGAGAACATGATGGGATTGCTCGACCAATTGGCAGGACAAGTGATGGGATCGATGGGCGCGCAGAAGCAGGATCCTGTGTCGCACAGCGGCATGATGGGCAGCGTGCTGGGCATGATCGAACAGGCCGGCGGCCTGCCGGCGCTGCTGCAGAAACTGCAAAGCAGCGGCCTGGCGGACCAGGTGGCGTCGTGGGTCGGCACGGGCGAAAACCAGGCCGTCTCGGGCGACCAGATTCATGTTGCGCTGGGCAGCGACCAGGTCGGCGCGGTCGCCAGCGCGGCCGGCATCGAACCGGCCCATGCGGCCGCCGGCCTGGCCCAGCTGCTGCCCCAGATCATCAACCAGTTGACGCCGGGCGGGCAGGTGCCGTCCGATGACCTGGTCGCGCAAGGGATCAGTCTGCTCAAGGGCAAGCTGTTCGGCTGAGCGGACAGGAATGGCAAGCCAACGATGAACTGTCGTACCAAGCAACGTCGTCCTCGCGCACGCGGGACGACGTCGGTTGCCACTCATCGGCAGCACATTCGACAGCGTCTAAAAATGGTACTCGGCGCGCAGCATCGGCGTCGTGGCCCGGAACCCCTGACCCGCCGTCGTCATCGAGGTATTCCCGAACTTGTTGTTCCAGTACTGGTATTCGAGCCCGATGCGGAAGATGTTTTTCTTGTGCCCCAGCGCCGCGCCGGCGTCGAACATCATCTGCATGTCGATATTGGTCTCGGCCCCGGTGTCGTTGCCCACTTCATCGGTCCCTTTCGGGGCGATGAAATTGGCGTAGCCTTCGAACGACCACAGGCGCGATACCGGGATGCCCCAGTTGGCGCTCAGCATCGTGTGCAGGTCGTAGGTGTAGCGCCCCTGCACGTTTGAAATCGGCGCAAATGCGCCGCTCGGCGCGTTGCTCTCGCTCAGCAGCAGCAGGCTGGTGTTGAGAAAGCCCGGCACGTCCCACATCAGCGTCGGACCGGCCACCAGCATGCGCTTGCGCGAGTTGTAGCCGACGTCGTGCTTGTCGTTCCAGTCGAAGCCGAGCGTCAGCCCGACCCCGCGCACGGCGCCGAACGTGAGGTCGCTGCCGCGGATCTTGCCGATGTCGAGCGTGTGCCGGTACACCAGGTAGGCTTCCCGGGCGCCGTCGTCGTCGCCCAGCGCGCGCGGATCGTTGCGGTCCGACTGCAGGACGTCGAGGTTGACGAAGGTGCTGCCGTACTTGTAGCCGCTCGCATGGGTCACCGAGAAGATATTCTTGCGTATGTCCTGCGGATTGAACGGTTCGCGAAAGGCATTGCCGACCCGCAGGCTCAGCGCCGTGTCGCTCCAGTCCACCGCCTGCGCAGCGCTGCACGCAAGACTGGCCGCCAGCGCCAGGCACCAGAGCGCCAGGCGCGGCATAGGGATTGCAGTCATCGATCTCTCCTTAGAATTCTTCCCAGTCGTCAGCGGCCGGCACGGCTTTGGCTGCGCGCCGCGCGGGCGTCTTTTCTTGCGGGGCTGGCTCGGCCTCGGGCGGGTCTTCCTGCGGCGCGGCCACCCTGCGCGCGGACTTGGCCGGCGCGCGCGGCGGCGCGCGGCGCG
>JANYGW010000019.1 GCA_025359245.1 Massilia sp. | reverse complement strand
GGCGCCGCGGCGGTCCGCCCTCGGCCTGGTTTTGCGGCGACAATTTGCCGAGCACCTCGCGCATGGCGCGCTGGTCGCCGCGCAGCCATTCGAAGCTGCCCTCGGTGCGGTAGCGGCGGGCCAGCAGCTCGCCGACCTGCTCGAGGTCCTGCGCCTGCATCTGGTTCAGGTAGGCGATGAAGCCGCGCTGCAGGTTGGAGCTGGTCACCCAGGCCATCGTGCCCACGCACAGGATCACGATCGCGAGCACCGCCAACGCGATTTTTCGCGCGATCGTCAGGCGCATGGCGCTTGGCCCCGTTTGCACATCGATGCTGCCTTTCCCGCTGTCCGGTCAAGCCGCAATCATACCCGTCAAATGTGCAGCAAATGAGGATTCATGCGACGGCTGGCAGGCCGGCTGCGCGCGGCGCCAGGCTGCGCAGGTGCAGCGCGATCAGGAAGGCCAGGCCGAGCGCGCCCGCCAGCAGCGCCACCACGCCGGGCCAGCCGGCGCCGCTCCACACCACGCCGCACAGGGACCCGAGCACGCTCGAACCGAGGTAATAGAAGAACAGGTACAGCGCCGAGGCGAGCGCCTGCGGGGTCCTGGCGCGCATGCCGACCCAGCTGCTGGCCACCGAATGGGTCGCGAAAAAGCCGAAGGTGAACAGCGCCATGCCGGCCACGATCAGCGCCAGCGCGTTCGACAGCGTCAACAGCAAGCCGGCCAGCATCACCGACATCACCATCCACAGCACATTGCGGCGTCCGAGGCGGTCGGCCAGGCGCCCGGCCCACACCGCGCTGAACATGCCGATCAGGTACAGCACCGACATGGCGCCGACCGCGCTCTGGCCCAGTCCGAACGGCGCGGCCAGCAGGCGGTAGCTGATGTAGTTGTACAGGCTGACGAACACGCCCATCAGCAGGAACGCGAGCGCGAACAGCCACGCCAGGCCCGGGTCCTGCAAGTGGGCGCGCGCGCCGCGCAGCAGCGCCGGCCAGCCGCCGCCGGCATCCCTGAAATGGCGCGAGGGCGGCAGGCAGCGCCAGAATTCCCAGGCCGCGCCGAAGCCGGCCACGCCCATGACCGCCAGCGCCACCCGCCACGACGAAAAATCGCTGATGACCGAAGCGAGCACGCGCCCGGCCATGCCGCCCAGCGCGGTGCCGCCGATATAAATGCCCATTGCCAGTCCGAGCGAACGGGGCGCGATCTCCTCGCTGAGATAGGCCATGGCGACGGCCGGCATGCCGCCCAGCGCGAAGCCGAGCAGCGCGCGCAGCACCAGCAGCTCGATGACGTTGCGCGAGAACGCCGACAGCAGCGCGAACAGCGCCGCGCCGGCGAGCGCGGCGGCCATCAGCTTCTTGCGGCCGATCCGTTCGGACAGCGCGCCCGACAGCACCAGCGAGAGCGCCAGCGCCAGCGTCGAGATCGACAGCGCCCAGCTGCCCTGTGCCGGGCTGAGTGCGAACTGCTGCGCCAGCTGCGGCAACAGCGGCTGCACGCAATAGAGCAGCGCAAACGCCGCAAAACCGCCGGCCAGCATGGCCCGGTTAATGCGACGAAAAGCCGGACTTCCGGCGGCGGCATGCGACATGAAACGCTCCTGTTGACTGGACATATATTCCCGTCAAGACCTGGGTCAGACCACGATTTTGACGGGTGAATCCATCTTAGGATTGCGCTGTGATACTGTCCAATATATATTAGCGACGTCTGTCATATATTAAATCGATAAGTCATGGAACTGCGCCACCTTCGCTACTTCATCGCCGTCGCCGAGGAGCTCAATTTCACGCGCGCGGCCGAACGCTTGCATATCGGCCAGCCGCCGCTCAGCCAGGCGATCCAGGCGCTCGAAGCCGATGTCGGCGCCCTGCTGTTCGAACGCACCCGGCGCTGGGTGCGCCTGACCGAGGCCGGCCGCCTGTTCCTCGACGATGCGCGCCGCATCCTGGAACTGGCCGGCCAGGCCGCCGATACGGCCCGCCGCGCCCAGCGCGGCGAGGCGGGCGAGCTGCGCATCGGCTTTACGTTCTCGACCCCGCTCACGCCGCTGTTCGCCACCGTCATCAACCGCTACCGCGCGCAGTTCCCCGCCGTCAGCCTGACCTTGCACGAGATGGCCACCCTGCCCCAGCTCGACGCGCTGGGCCAGCGTTCGCTCGACCTGGGCTTCGTGCGCCCGACCGATATCCCGGTCCCGCCGGCGATCGCGCTGACCACGCTGCGCCATGATCCGCTGGTGGCGGTGCTGCCGGCCACGCTGCCGCTGGCGCGCAAGAAGCGCATCGCGATCGCCGAACTGAAGGACCTGCCTTTCGTGATGTATCCGCCCACCGCCGGCACCGGCATCTATCCGCAGATCATGCGCCTGTGCCGCGCGGCCGGCTTCGTACCGCGCATCGGCCAGGTCGCCGGCGAGGCGTCCACCATCATCGGCCTGGTCGCCGCCGGCTGCGGCGTGTCGGTGCTGCCCGCCTCGTTTGACCGGATCCGCATGGACGGCGCCTGCTACCGCGCCATCGCCGACCATGGCGCGACCACCACCTTGCTGCTGGCCCGGCGCAGCGGCGAGCACTCGCCGCTGGTGGACGCCTTCGTGGCGCTGGCCACCGAAGCCGCCGGCGAATAAGCCGTCCTCCATTTTTGCTGCACAATTTGCCTGCATCCTCGGTCCTGTCGATAACGGAAGGAGCGCAAGGCATGAACCAACTGATCCCTTTACCACTGCGCGCCGCGATAGGCATGTCGCTGTTGCTGCTGGCAGCCTGCGGCGGCGGCGGCACCCCGGCTGCGGCGCCGGTCGTGATCACCCTGCCGACGGCGCCGGTCCCGTTGCCGGTGCCGGTCCCGGTCCCGGTGCCACAGCCGCTGCCTCTGGTGCAGCAGCCGAACCGCGAAGGCGCGGCGCTGACCTTCACCGCCAGCGGCAGCATCGATCCCGCCAGTCCCTTTTTCAAGCCGCTCGGGAACGGCCGCTCGTGCGCTTCCTGCCATGACCAGGGCGCGGGCTGGAGCCTGACGCCGCAAAACTTGCAGGCGCGCTTCGCCGCCTCGCAGGGCCTGGACCCGGTGTTCCGCCTGGTCGACGGCGCCAATTCGCCGCAGGCGCCAGACCAGACGCTGGACCAGAAGCGCCTGGCCTACAGCATGCTGCTGACCAAGGGCGTGATCCGGGTCGGCCTGCCGATCCCTCCCGGCGCCGAATTCACGCTGCTGCGCGCCATTGACCCCTACGGCTTCGCCAGCGCCACCGAGCTGTCGCTGTTCCGCCGTCCGCTACCGAGCGCCAACCTGAAATTCGCCGCCACCGTCATGTGGGACGGACGCGAGACCTTGGCCGACGCCCTCTCGTCGCTGTGCATCCGCGGCGCGACGCCGCCGCAGTGCTTCGCGGCGCTCGACGTCAACCTGGCCCACCAGGCCAACAGCGCCGTGCGCGGCCATGCGCAGGCGAGCGAAGACCTGAGCGCGGCCGACCAGCGCGCCATCGTCGACTTCGAGAAAGCGCTGTTCGTCGCGCAGGTGAGCGACAACGCGGCCGGCGACCTGACCCAGGCCGGCGCGCTCGGTGGCCCGCTGCGGCTGTCCGGCCAGGCCTTCTATTTCGGGATCAACGATGTGCTGGCGGGCGACTACCTGACGGGCGCGCCGTTCGAGCGCAACGCGATGACGCTGTTCGGCGCCTGGCGCAACCTGCCGGCCAGCGCATCGCCAGCCCAGGACCAGGCGCGCGCGTCGATCGCGCGCGGCGAGCAGCTGTTCAACACCCGTCCGATGAACATCACGCAGGTGGCCGGCTTCACGGCGGCGCCGCGCGGCAGCTGCACCAGCTGCCACAGCACGCCCAACAGCGGTTCGCATTCGGTGGCGCGGATGTTCAATACGGGCGTGTCGGCGGCGCTGCGGCGTACGCCGGACCTGCCCTTGTACACCTTGAGGAATAGCGCCACCGGCGAGACGCTCGACACCAGCGATCCTGGCAGCGCCATGCTCAGCGGGAAGTGGGCCGATGTGGGACGCTTCAAGACGCCGAATCTGCGCGGCGCCGCGGCCCGCCCGCCCTACTTCCACGACGGCTCGGCGCCCGACCTGGAAGGCGTGGTGCGCTTTTACGACCGCCGTTTCCAGATGGGCCTGAATCCGCAGGAAGTGGCCGACCTGGCGGCCTTCCTGAAAGCCTTGTAGCGGTCAGCCGTAGTCGGCGTCGAGTTCGGAGCCCGCATAGTTTTCGAACTCGGCCCACAAGGTCTTCATCGCGGTGCGGGTCAGGATCTTCTGGATCACCGTGCAATGAGTCCGGTACGACTCGATCCGCTCGGCGATCACCGGCTGGTGCTGCGCCGGCACCTGCGCCATCAGCGCGGCCCAGCCTTCTTCGAAGTCGGGCTTGTTCTTGCGCACCGACTTGACCAGCCGTTCGAATTCCTTCTGGCTGGTGCGCGCCATGATGCGCCCGCCCCCTTCGATCGCCGAAATGATGGCCACCGCGATCACGCCTTCGGCATTCAGGTCCGGATCGTTGATCGGCCCGGAATAATGGTGGCGCCGCAGCCAGCCGGCCGCGCGCACGATGGCCTGCACTTCCTTGCGCTGCGCGTGCAGCTGCTGGTACTTGTCGTAGCCGGCCCAGTTCTGGCTCGGATCGGCATGGCAGATGTCGGTGAACAGCTCCTTCAGCCTGCGGTGCAGGTACACCGGATCCTGGTCGTACTCGCCCACCAGCGCATCCTCGGGCAGCGCCGACAGCTCGCGCACCAGCCGGAAGCCGGCCTGGAACGCGTGCTCGGCGCCGTGCTCGATCAGGAAGTCGAGCGCGGCCTCGTCGCCTTCGTGGGTGAGCTCATGTTCGAGCCCGAGCGACACGCAGCCGACGGTCAGGAAGAACGCGCGCTGGATGCCTTCGGCGGTTTTGTCGTTGGTGAATTTTTCGGCGACCATCGCGGTGATGCCGGCCAGTTCATCGGCCAGGATCACGACGTCGTCCTCGACCTCGCGCGCGGCCAGGCAGCGGATCGCCAGCACCAGGCGCGGCCGGCGTTCTGCAATGATCGCTGGCAGCATGCCAGGCGCTGCCCCCATCACGAAAAGATTCCCGTGCCGATGCTCTTGCGCGCGCCGCGCTTGGGCACATTGCTGCGCGCCGACGGCACCTGCTTGCGCAAGCGGTACAGCAGTTCCTTGGTCGAACGCTGCAGGAATTTCGGCTCGTCGTCCGGGTCGTCCGAGAACTCGGCGTCGGCCAGGTCGCCGCTGTGGCGGAAGTCGGGGAACAGTTCGAACAGCGCGCGGTCCCAGCCGTCTTCGTTGGCCTGGGCCAGTTCGATCGCCAGCGGCACGATGTCGGCGTCGGACGAGGTCAGGCCGGTGATATACGGTCCCTTGGCCAGGATTTCGCCGGCCACTTCGAGGATCTCTTTCGGCGCCATCGAAAACAGGATCGCGAACACGGTCGAACCGTGGTCCGACGCCGAGGCCTCGGCCAGCAGTTCGTGGCGGCGCTCGGCGTCGTCGGTCGAGAACACGATCCCGTGCACGAGCGAGAACAGGGTCTCGGCGACGCGCTCGGGGTCGTCCTCGATCATGTCGTCCGACCAGGTCGCGGCGATATAGGCCAGGCTGTCGGCCCACGCGCGCGGCGGCACCAGCAAGGTCGCCAGCGAGGTCTTGCCGCCGTCGAAGCCGGCCAGGTGCAGCGCGGTCACTTGCGGCGCCAGCGAGGCCAGCACTTCGACCACGGCCAGGTCGCCGTGGGTTTCTACTGCGTCCGAAAACGCCTGCTCGGCGTGATGCAGCGAGCCGGCCAGCACCAGTTCGCTGACCTGCTTGCTCAAGGCCGGCAGATGGCTCTTGGTTTCGCTCATGCTTAGTCCTCCTGGTCGAACATTTGCGCGAAGTCGTCGGTCACGCTGTCGTCGTCGTGTGCGTCGTCGCCGTCGTCGTCCTTGGACAGCTGCTCGAGCGACTGGTCCTCGTCGTCCCATTTGCGCGGATGCTTGAACAGGAAGGCGGTGATGATCGCCTGGCGCGCCAGGTCCGGATGATGTTCCGTGATGGCCGCGTACATGGCGGCCGCCTCGCCTTCGCAGGCGGCCATGCAAAACACCGCGGACGGGTCGCCGCCCTCGTACTCGCCCGCTTCCATCAGCAGGCCCTTGGGATTGCTGAAGGTGATGTGGTCGACCAGCGCGAAGCTCATCATGTTGACGTCTTCGATGCCGCCGCCGGCGGCGTACTCGGACACCAGCGCGGCCTGCATCAGCGCGTAGTTCTTGCGGTTCGGCGGGTCGCCGAGGATGCCGTCGATCTGGCCGCCCAGTTCGCGCGACTGGTAGGCAAACTCGGGATGGATGGTTCTATTGCTCATGTTGTGATCCTGTTGGTGATGCGTGCAGCGGCGCTGTTACGCCGGCAAGGTAACGCCGTTCAGCTGGAACAGCGAACGCCACAATGCGAACGCCTCGGCCTCGGCGTCGAGGATGATGCGGTGGTTGACGCTCTGGTTGTACTCGTCGCGTTTGGCGGGGTCGGACAGGATGTCGTAGGCCTTGGTGATGCTCTTGAAGCGCACCTCGGCACCCGGCGCGTCGTTGCGGTCCGGATGATAGCGCATGGCCAGCGAGCGATAGACCTTCTTGATCTCGTCATCGCTGGCATTGGGCGCGACTCCGAGGACACTGTATAAATTTTCCACGAGGAAACTCCCGGCGACTGCCAATGACTGTAAAGGTGGATTATCCTATAGAAAGGGCCTGGCTGGGGAGCGCGTCACCGGGGGCGTGACAAGTCAACATGCATGGCGACGCACCTTTGTAGGGCAAGTGGCAACACAATCGGGCATCGCCAGGGGCCGGGTACGGTAAAATGCCGCAACTCGATCATTTCAAAGCCTTTTCTTCCATGAGCAACGAAAAAAACAAAGCAGCGCCGGCGCCTGCGCCCCCGGCCAACTTCCTGCGCAACATCATCGACCAGGACCTCGCCGCCGGCACCTATGTGCGCGCCGGCCTGCCGCCGGTGATCACGCGCTTCCCGCCCGAGCCGAACGGCTACCTGCACATCGGCCACGCCAAGTCGATCTGCGTGAACTTCGGGCTGGCGCGCGACTACCAGGGCCGCTGCCATCTGCGCTTCGACGACACCAATCCGGAAAAGGAAGACACCGAATACGTCGACACCATCATCGACAGCGTCAAGTGGCTCGGTTTCAGCTGGGAGCAGCAAGGCACCGAACACCTGCATTACGCCAGCGACTACTTCGAGCAGCTGTACCACATGGCCGAGTACCTGATCACGTCGGGCCATGCCTACGTGGACAGCCAGAGCGCCGAGGAGATGCAGAAAAACCGCGGCAATTTCGGCGCGGCGGGCACCAATTCGCCGTTCCGCAACCGCCCGGCGGCCGAATCGCTGGCACTGTTCCGCGACATGAAGGCCGGCAAGTACAAGGACGGCGAGCACATCGTGCGCGCGAAGATCAGCGAAGACGGCATGGCCTCGCCCAACATGAACATGCGCGACCCGGCCATCTACCGGATCCGCCACGCGCACCACCACCGCACCGGCGACGCCTGGTGCATCTACCCGATGTACGATTACACGCACCCGATTTCGGACGCGCTGGAACAGATCACGCACTCGCTGTGCACGCTCGAATTCGCCGATCACCGCCCGTTCTACGACTGGCTGCTGGCAACCCTGGCCGAGGGCGGCTTCTTCGCCCAGCCGGTGCCGCGCCAGTACGAATTCTCGCGCCTGAACCTGACCTACCTCGTGATGAGCAAGCGCAAGCTGCGCCAGCTGGTCGACGAAGGCATCGTGTCGGGCTGGGACGATCCGCGCATGCCGACCCTGGTCGGACTGCGCCGGCGCGGCTACACGCCCGAAGCGATCCAGCTGTTCTGCGAACGCATCGGCGTCTCCAAGGCCGACGCCTGGATCGACATGAGCACGCTCGAAGGCAGCCTGCGCGACGACCTCGATCCGAAGGCGCCGCGCGCCACCGCCGTGCTGCGTCCCTTGAAGCTGATCATCGACAACTTCCCGGCAGGCCTGTCGGTCGCATGCACATCTCCGGTCCACCCGCACTTCCCGGAGCGGGGCTTGCGCACCTTCCCGATCACGCGCGAGCTGTGGATCGAACAGGACGACTTCATGGAAGTGCCGAGCAAGGGCTATTTCCGCTTCTTTCCGCCGAGCGGCGACGCGCCCGGCAGCCGGGTGCGCCTGCGCCACGGCTACGTGGTCGAATGCACCGGCTACGACAAGGCGGCCGACGGCAGCGTGGCGGCGGTGCACGTGAACTACTTCGAAGACAGCAAGTCCGGCACCGAAGGCTCAAACACGTACAAGGTCAAGGGCAACATCCACTGGGTCAGCGCCGCCACCGCGCTCGAAGCCGAAGTGCGCCTGTACGACCGATTGTTCACCGAAGCCAATCCGGACGCCGGCGGCAAGGACTTCAAGGCCGCGCTGAACCCGAACGCGCTCGAAGTGATCACCGCCTACCTGGAGCCGGGCATGAGCGCCACCCTGCCCGACCAGCGCTTCCAGTTCGAGCGGCACGGCTACTTCGTGGCCGACCGCGTCGATTCGGTGCCGGGCAAGCCGGTGTTCAACCGGGTCACCACGCTGAAGGACAGCTGGGTCGCGAAATAGTTTCCCACCCTTGCCGGTGTCGCCTTCCAGCGACGCTTTCGCCCCCGAAATCCCGCTCCGGCCCACGCTGCAGCGGGATTTTTTGATATTCATCAAATTATCAACTTGCAAACCTATCAGTACCGATAGGTACCATCATTTGTAACCGTCGGTTAACGTAGATCAAACACTGCATCGCCATTTGCGGCTACCGAGAGGATTGCAACGCGCAATGCGAATCACTTCCCCCCTACTTTTGTTATCGACGCCGCGCCCCGCCATGTGGATCGGCGTGCCGCTCTCGGTTGCCGTCGGCCTGGTGCTGTACGCCACCGCGGCCAGGTCGATCGAAGCCGATGCCCGCCAGCGCTTTACGGCGCACGCGCAAAATGCCCGCAACATCGTGGTGGCCCGCATCAAGTCGTATACCGATGTGCTGCGCGGCACCGCCAGCATCTTCCAGACCAGCTATCCGCTGTCGCGCCGCCAGTTCCACGGCTACGTGCAAGGACTCGAGCTGGCGCGCTACTTTCCGGCGATCGAAGCGATCAGCTTTGCCGAATTCGTCAAGGACGAGGGACGCGAAGCGTTCGAGCGGCGCATGAATGCCGAGCAGGCGCCAGGGGCCGACGGGCGTCCGTCGTTCCACATCAAGCCGCCCGGCCGGCGCGCCGAATACAGCGTGCTCACTTTCATCGAGCCGCTCAACACCGACAACAAGGCGCTCGGCTTCGACCTGCAGGCCAATCCGCTGCAGCATGCGAACCAGGTGGCGCTGCGCGACGGCGGGCGCTTGATCTCGTCAGGCATGCCGATCGCATCGATGGCCGGCCGCAACAACACCGGCCTGGGCATGCGATTGCCGATCTACCTGCCGGAAGCGCCCACCGCCAGCGTCGCGGAGCGGCGCGCCGCCTTCGTCGGCTCGGTCGGCATCGCCTTCAGCGTCGATAAGCTGATGCTGGGCGTGATCGACGAAATGCCGGTCAAGCACGTGCGCCTGACCTTGGTCGACAACGCGGTCGGCATCGACCAGAAGCGCGGCCGGGTACTGTTCGACACCGCCGGCCAGCAGGCGTCCGAGCCGGTGGCGCAGCTGTTCAACGACCGCTTCAGCAAGACCTTGCCGATCGACTTCAACGGACGCCAGTGGGATGCCACCTTCAGCGTCGAGGCGCGCGACCTGTACAGCGGCTTCGAAGCGTTCGTGCCGTGGCTGGCGATGCTGGGCGGCTTTGTCAGTTCAATGCTGCTGTACGCGCTGTTCCACGCGCTGACCTCGTCGCGCCGGCGCGCCATCAAGATGGCCAAGGGCATGACGCGCGAGCTGCGCGAAAGCCAGGCCAAGCTGCAGCTGTCGCACCAGAATCTGCGCCGCCTGGCGGCCCACGCCGACCAGATCAAGGAAGGCGAACGCAAGCGCATCGCGCGCGAAATCCACGACGACCTCGGGCAGAATTTGCTGGCGCTGCGCATCGAAGCGGACATGCTGGCCACCCGCACCCGCGAGCGCCACCCGCGCCTGCATGCGCGCGCGCGCTCGACCCTGTTCCAGATCGACGCCACCATCAAAAGTGTGCGCCAGATCATCAACGACCTGCGCCCGAACGTGCTCGACCTGGGCCTGTCGGCCGCGGTCGAGTGGCAGATCGCCGAATTCAAGCGCCGCACCGGCATCGCCTGCGAACTGATCGACGAGCCAAAGGAAGTGGTGCTGGGCGACCATGCGGCGACGGCGCTGTTTCGCATCCTGCAGGAGTCGCTCAGCAATATCGTGCGCCACGCGCAGGCAACCAGCGTGCGGGTCGAACTGAAGTGCTCCGGCAAGCTGCTGACCATGACGGTGACCGACAACGGCATCGGCCTGGGCGCGCACGAACGCGGCAAGGTCGGCTCGTTCGGCCTGGTCGGCATCGAAGAGCGCATCGGCATCCTGAATGGCGCGTTTTCGATCAGCAGCACCGATGGCGCCGGCACCACCGTGTGCGTGTCGGTTCCGCTGCAGGCCGATCCGGGCCACACCGGAGCCCATGGCCCGCCGCCGCCTGCGGCGCTGCGCATGGCCGTTGTCTGATACCGCCCTCGCGTTGTCCTAAACAGATCGGGTCACAACGCCCCGGGCAGGGTGTCAGCGCTTGCGATATGCCGTAGGAATATACCGTTTTAAATCTTGAGTTAAGTCAAGCAGGCCCTGGCAGGCCGGAGCAACATCCTCATCTGGTAACGGAAATCAATGTAGCGAAGCAAAAATTTCCGACTAGATAGCGAAAGGAGGACGCCAGGGAAAGGGCAGCAAGCGCATTAAAAAACCAGGGATGCAGTACCTACAATCACACTCTACAAAGAGGTTTGCCATGAACACGAAGAACGTCATGAAAGCAATCGCCGAACTCGACCTCGAGCCCGTCAAGACCAAGCTGATGCATGTCGCATCCGGCGAAGGATGGAGCCGCCGCAAGGTCGATGCGTTGGATGTTGAATACCGCCGTTTCCTGTACCTGTCGTTTGCCTTCCCCAACGAAGAAACCGCGCCGACGGTCGATGTCGACACCTTCTGGCACTACCATATCCTCGACACGCAAAAGTACGCGATCGACTGCGAAAACACCTTCGGCTACTTCCTGCACCACTACCCGTATGTCGGACTGGACACAGAAGCCGAAGCCGGTGCCGCAGCGCGCGGCGGCGATCGCATGCGCGAACTGTATGAGCAGACCTTCGGCGAGGCCTGCATCCGTGCTGAAGTCTACGGCGGGAACGGGGCCGAGGCGGCGTATTGCATGTACCGTCCTGGGCAGCAGCAGAGCGAAGGCGCACAGGCGGCCTATTGCATGTACCGTCCGGGGACGCAGCAGGCCGAAGGCGCGCAGGCGGCCTACTGCATGTACCGTCCGGGCGAACAGAAAACGGAAGGCGCGCAGGCAGCGTACTGCATGTACCGTCCGGGCGAACAGAAAGTGGCAGGCGCACAGGCAGCGTACTGCATGTACCGTCCGGGTGAACAGCGTGCCGAAGGCGCGCAGGCAGCCTACTGCATGTACCGTCCGGGCGAACAGAAAACGGCAGGCGCACAGGCAGCGTACTGCATGTACCGTCCGGGCGAACAGAAAACGGCAGGCGCGCGGGCAGCCTACTGCATGTACCGTCCGGGCAGCACGTCCGCACCGATCCGTCCGGCCAGCGCCGCCAACGCGCCAACGTATAGCCTGAGCGAGCGCGCGGCCGCGCCGATCCGTCCGGCCGTGCCGGAAGCGCAGGCCGCATGAGCGCGGCCTGACTCCCTGCACCGGCAAGCACCGCGCGGATTGCCGGCCCGGGGAGTGGCAGTGCCACCCTGACAGGCGCTACAGTTCAGTCACACCAGGTCGCACCATCGACGGCCAAGCAAGACTTCGCCAGCTCCACGCCATGCCCGGCCACGTCCAGCGCGGCCATCGGCGGCGCCAGCCTGTTCAACGTCCGGCCAGCCTGGGTATCAGGCGGCGGCGTTGAACGGCGTGATCTCCACGCCCATCAAGCCCTTCAGCTCGCGAATACTGAACTCGCTCACTTCGTGCATGCGCAGCAGGATGGTGGCGCCGATCGGCAAGGTCCGGTGACGGATCTTGCTGATGACCGGCGGGGCCACCTCGAGCGCGCGCGACAAGGCGGCGTCGTTTTTCAGGTTCAGTTTTTCGATGATGGCATCGAGGACCTTGTTCGGGTCGTAGCTAGGTTCTTCTGGAATATGGCGTGTCGTCATGTCTCAATTCTTTCAAAAATTCACACTCCGTGGCTTATTCGCCTCGTGTAAGTATCAACCGGCATAAAGCACGGCATGATTACAAATACACAGAGAAAATGCGGCTTTCACTGCGAGATATGCATCATACACGCAAAAGTTGATATTTTCCCAAGCTGTGACATTTTCACACGAACGGGCTTGTCTTTCAAATACTTTTTTTAGCGGCGGCGGCGTGCGCCCAGAGGAGGAAGCATGGCGGCGAACATCCAGTCGAGTACGAGCTGGGTCGCCATATGCGTATAACTGGTGGGAATTAGATAGAATTGCAGCAGCGCGGGATCGACGTCGCCGTGCTGCACGCGCCAGCCCAGCTGGCGCCGGATTTCCTCCGGCGGCGGCGGCGGACGGCACGCCGCTTCGCGCCCCGCCATGTAGGCGCGAACCTGTTCCTTGCTGGGGTGCGTGATACGGAGCGGCATAGCGGGCTCTGGCACAAGAAAGCGCGACGGCGATAAGTCACGATACGTTCGGCCGCCGGCGCGCGCTTGAGACAGCGCAAGCGGGCGCGCAAGAAAGCGGCCCAGGCAACAGCGCGGACTTATTTTTTCTGGCTGGCCAGGTACAGGGTCTTGGCGTCCTGGTGCGCGCGGTCGACCGTGCGCAGCGCTTCCTGCTCGTCGTGGGCGACGAAAAATTCCGCGTCCTGGGCCTTGACGACCAGCTTGATGGCGGCGGCATCGCTGACGTTGTACTTCTCAGTGATCAGGGTGGTTACTTCATCGAGATATTCTTCGTAGGTCATGGCAGGGCTCGTCGGCGGTCGGGATGGCGGGGTCGTCATTTTACCAGCAGCGGCGCGCCGGCCATCGCCGCCAGCGCCGCGCCCACCTGCGGAAACCGCAGGCGCACGCCCAGTTCGCGCTTGATGCGCGCGTTGTCCATGCGGCGTGACTCGGACATGAACGACAGCAGCATGGGCGAAACCTGTGTTTCGAGCTGCGCGCGCGGCAGCCGAGGGGGGCGCGGCATATCGAATGCATCAGCAACCGTGTCGAAATAATCGGCCATTTTCATGTGCGTATCGTCGACTGCGTGATAAATCCGTCCAGGCAAAGCCCTGAACAAGGCCAGCGCCACGATGTGCGCCAGGTCGTCGGCATGGATATGGTTGGTGTACACATCGTCGGCGGCGGCCAGCGCGGCGGTGCCCTGTTCGAGGCGGCGCAGCGGCAGCCGCTCGCGCGCATAAATGCCCGGCACGCGCAGGATCGCCACGCTGGCGCCGGCGCCGATGGCCCAGGCGCGCAGCACCCGTTCGGCGTCGACCCGGCGCTGGGCGCGCGCGTTGTGCGGCGCCACCGGGCGCGTTTCATCGATCAGCGCGCCGGCGCAGTCGCCATAGACGCCGCTGGTGCTGACATAAACGAGACGCGCGCCCTCGGGTAAAATGGCGCACAGATTGCGGGTACGGCGATCGCGCAGGCCATGCGACTGGGGCGGCGCCAGGTGCACCACATGGCGCGCCAGGCCGGCCAGACGGGCCAGCGTGCGCGGCTCGTCGAGGTTTGCCACGATCGGCACCGCGCCGGCTGCACGCAGCTCGGCGCAGCGCGCCGGATTGCTGGTGACGGCGAACACGCGAAAGCGCGTGCGCAGCAGCGGCAGCAAACGCATGCCGACATCGCCGCAGCCAAGGATCAGCAGGCGCGGTCGTTTCAACTTGAGAGGTTTGATATTCATGTTAAGGATTGTATGACTTTCCAGATTACTGTTCAGCCTAGCAGCCATCAATTTGCCTGCGACGCGGACGAAACCGTGCTGGCCGCGGCGATCCGCGCCGGCGTCGGCCTGCCGTACGGCTGCAAGAACGGCGCCTGCGGCTCCTGCAAGGGCAAGGTCGTCGACGGCGCGGTCGAACACAAAACCTACCAGCAGCGCGCGCTGACGGACGACGAAAAAGCCCAGGGCTACGCGCTGTTCTGCTGCGCCACGACCGCGGCCGACCTGGTCATCGAAGCGCGCGAAGTGAGCGGCAGCAGCGAGTACCCGGTGCGCAAGATGCCGTCGCGCGTGGCCAGCATCGACAAGGTAGCGCCGGACGTGGCCATCATCACGCTGCAGCTGCCGGCCAATGAAGCACTGGCGTACCGGCCCGGCCAGTATATCGAATTCATGCTGCGCGATGGCAAGCGGCGCAGCTACAGCATGGCCAACGCGCCCGGCCTGGACGCGCCGATCACGCTGCACATCCGCTACATGGCGGGCGGGCTGTTTACCGAGCAGGTCTTCAACACGCTGAAAGAGCGCGACATCCTGCGCTTCGAAGGGCCGCACGGCAGCTTCTTCCTGCGCGAAGAATCGGACAAGCCGATCGTGCTGCTGGCATCGGGGACCGGCTTCGCGCCGATCAAGGCGCTGGTTGAGCACATGATCCATCTGAAGTCGGCGCGCCCGGTTAGCCTGTATTGGGGCGGACGGCGTCCGCAGGACCTGTACATGCATACGCTGTGCGAACAATGGGCGGCGAGCCTGCCCAATTTCCGCTACGTGCCGGTAGTCTCGCACGCGCTGCCTGAAGACCAGTGGAGCGGGCGTACCGGCTTTGTGCATGCGGCCGTGATGGCCGACCTGCCGGACCTGTCGGGCCACCAGGTCTATGCATGCGGCGCCCCGATCGTGGTTGACTCGGCGCGGCGCGACTACGTAGCGCAATGCCAGTTGCCGGCCGACGAATTCTACGCCGACGCCTTCACCAGCGAAGCCGACCTGCACAGCTAAAAAACCGGGGTCAGACCTCAATATTAAAATTGTTTTTAAATCGGGGTCAGACCTTAATGGCGTTAAGTTAAGCCCTTGTCATTAGTTTCTTATAGGGGTAGCGCTGCGCTTTTGCCTTTACGACCCGATCAAATTTCCGATCGGGTCGGTACTCCTTCAGATCAAGCACCA
>JANYGW010000217.1 GCA_025359245.1 Massilia sp. | reverse complement strand
CGCCAGCGTGGTGGCGACGGTGCGCGCGCACGGCGACGTCTACTTCGACTCGGTGACGATGTTCATCTTCCTGCTGCTGGCGAGCCGCTACCTTGAACTGCTGGCGCGCCGCAAGGCCGCACGCGCGCTCGAACAACTGCAACACGCGCTGCCGGCATCGGCGCAGCGCATGGCCGATTACCCGCAGGCGCGCGCCACCGCGCTGGTCGCCGCTGCCGAACTGCGCGTGGGCGACGTGATCGAGGTTGCGCCCGGCCAGGCGCTGGCGGCAGACGGCATCGTGCTCGAAGGCGCCGGTGCGGTCGACGTGTCGCTGCTCACCGGCGAGAGCGCGCCGCAGCCATGCGCGCGCGGCGACGCGCTGCCCGGCGGCGCCGTCAATGTCGGCCAGGCGCTGCTGCTGCGCGTGACCCATGCCGCGCAGGACAGCACGCTGGCGCTGCTCGTCAAACTGGTCGAGCGCGCGGGCCATGGCAAGCCGCGCCTGGCGCTGTGGGCCGACCGCGTGGCGAGTTCGTTTGTGCTGGCGCTGCTGGTGTTCACGCTGGCGGTGTTCTGCGCGTGGCAGTGGCACGACCCCGCGCGCGCGTGGGAAGTGGCGATCGCCGTGCTGGGAGTGTCGTGCCCGTGCGCGCTGTCGCTGGCCACGCCGAGCGCGCTGGCTGCCGCCACCGACAGCCTGGTGCGCCGCGGCGTTCTGGTGGTGCAGCCGCACGTGTTGGAAACGCTGCATGCCGCCACCCACGTCATCTTCGACAAGACCGGCACGTTGACGGAAGGCTGTCCGCGCCTGCAAGACGTGCTCGCGCTGGCCGGCATCGACGCCGCGCGCTGCCTGCAGTTGGCCGCTGCGTTGGAAGCCGGCAGCGCCCACCCATTGGCCGCGCCGATCCGCGACGCCGCGCGCGCGGCCATCGCCGGCGCCACCGATCCTGCAGCGGGCGATGCGCACGCCATCAACGCAGCCGCCGCAGTCGCCGCCACCACTGCGGCCGCCGCCACCCTCACGATCGACGTCAGCGCCACCAGCATCCACCAGACGGACGGTGAGGGCGTCGAAGGCCTCATCGATGGGGTGCGCTACCGGCTTGGCAGCGCGGCCTTCGCAATGGCAGCTGCCGACGGCGCACGCGCCGATTGCGCACCCGACTGCGCCGGCGTCTTCCTGGGCAGCGCCGATGGCCTGCTGGCGCGGTTCACGCTGGCCGACGCGCTGCGTGCCGACGCGCGCGAGGTCGTGGGCGTCATCCAGGCCAGCGGCAAACAGGTGATACTCCTGAGTGGCGACGCGCCCGCCGTGGCGTGCGCGGTGGCGGCGCAACTCGGCATCGCCGAGGCGTACGGCGTCCAACTACCGGCACAAAAACTCGCCTTCGTGCAGGCGCTGCAAGCGCAGGGCGCGGTCGTGGCGATGGTCGGCGACGGCATCAACGACGCGGCCGTGCTGCGCGCCGCCGACGTCTCGTTCGCGATGGGCGGCGGCGCCGCGCTCGCCCAGCTTCACGCCGACTGCGTGCTGTTGTCTGGCCGACTCGGTTCGCTGCTCGATGCCGCGTCCACGGCGCGCCGCACGCAGCGCGTGGTGCGCCAGAACCTCGGCTGGGCGATGGCCTACAACCTCGTCGCCATCCCGGCGGCGGCATTCGGCCTGCTCACGCCGTGGATGGCCGGCATCGGCATGTCGCTCAGTTCGGCCGTGGTGGTGCTCAACGCATTGCGGCTGCGGCGGGCAGGGCGCTGATGGAAGCCACATGATGGAGCCTCTATAATGGAAGCCTTATACCTGCTGGTGCCATTGAGCGTGCTGCTGGTCGGCATGGCGATCTGGATCTTCCTCGGCGCCAGCGACAGCGGCCAGTTCGACGACCTGGTCGGCCCTGGCCAGCGCATCCTGCATGACGACGACCGCGCGCCTCCACCGCCACCGACAGCGACACCGCCAGCGCAGGCGCAGGCGCAGGCGCAGGCGCAGGCGCAGGCGCAGGCGCAGGCGCGACGGCGGCGCGAGGTCAACGCAAATAGAGGCGATTGCGATAGTTGACCATGTCCGCTGGGTGGCGCGACGGGATTGGCGTGTACGTTGAAAACGCATTTGGCAGGATGGAATAGGTGAAGTTGAGCACTAGCCTAGCGCGAAGTTCCGGCAATTCGCCCTTATGGATGCCGGATGTGTCGGCAGCGATGCCTGTGCCGCGTTTGCCATATACCTTGAGGACGTTCTCTTCGCCAAAGCGCTCGGAGACCTCGGCCGACGAATAAAACTTCAGGCGTAAAGGCAGCTTGCCCTTGTGCGAACCGGCCACATAGACATGCGGACCGGCGCCGACATCGACATCGGTCAGGTAGATCAAAAACCGCAGGTATTTCCAGTCTTCCGAATCGCGGTGGAAGTTCTGTGCGATGCGCGGCTTTTCAGTCGGAAACGACCACTGCGCGCCGAGGCAGGAGAGCGTGGGAGTGCATCCGAGGTAGTCGGTGGCCAATTGAATGATCTCGGGGCGGCTAACCAGTTCCAGCAAATGGGGACAATCAATCACGTCTGCGATCGAATGAATGCCAAAGGACATATCCGCTGGTTGATCCTCCGAAAACGCGTGTTTGACGCGCACGTGGCTGTCATAGACGGGCTTGTCCGATAAATAGGCCACCACCTCGGCGCAGTGCTCATCGTTCAATACTTGTCCCAACTGGGCGATACCGCGCTCCTTGACGATGTTCAACATTGGATGCACGCTGCCGCGCGCTTGCCTGCCAATGAAGGTCCCCAGGACGCGTACAACCAGCGCACGCAGCAATGGATTGGTCACGATGCGCTGGCAGTAATAGGCCACCGTACCGGACCGCAGCCCACCGAGTGATGTAATCGCTTTCGTGACTGTTCAGCAGCTAAGCAGTTAGCTGGATAGGATCGCCGGCGAATGCGCGTTGCAGGACGGTGAGCATGCCGTGCCCTTGCTTTCGCAGCGTGTCGAGGCACGAGCGGATGACGCAGAAATGCTCGGCACCGG
>JANYGW010000211.1 GCA_025359245.1 Massilia sp. | reverse complement strand
CGAGCGCCCAGGAGCTTCGCCCCACCGCGTTCGCGAGGACGACGTTGGTCACTAATTTCTCAGAGCGGAACCACTCATGTCCAATCACGTATTGCTAAACAACGTAGACCACAAAGACCTGCGCGTCATCACCACGCGCGGCGCGGCGTATGGCGACAACGTGATGCTCGCCACCACGTTCCCGGCCGAGTTCCGCGACCTGCAGGCGCACTACCCGATCGTCTTCCGCAAGACTGCGGACGGCGCCAGCTTCGAACCGGTCGCCCTGTTCGGCTTCCAGGAAAACGAGAACCTGTTCCTCACTGCGCAAGGCTGGGACGCCAGCTACGTGCCGCTGGCGATCGAACGCCAGCCCTTCCTGATCGGGATGACCAATGGTGAGCCGCTGGTGCACATCGACGCGGCCAGTCCGCGCGTGAGCCGGACCGAGGGCGAAGCGGTGTTCCTGACCCACGGCGGCAACACCGAATACCTGGAGCAGGTCAACTCGGTCCTGGCCGCGATCTACAACGGTTTGCAGAGCACTCCCGCCTTCATCGGCGCGCTGCTCGAACACGCGCTGCTCGAATCGTTCGTGTTCGACATCGAACTCAATGACGGCTCGCAGAACCGGCTGTCCGGCCTGTACACGATCAACGAAGAAAAGCTGGGCGCGCTGAGCGCCGATGCGGTCGCACGGCTGCACCAGGGCGGCCACCTGCAAGCGATCTACATGACGCTGGCGTCGCTGTCGCACTTCCGCGCCCTGATCGAACGGAAAAATCGTGCCGGCAGCCGCTAAAGCCATGCGCGAGATCCACGGCGTCGATCCGCAGGCGCTGCCCGACGCACTGCTCGCGTCCACCGAGCCGGTGGTGCTGCGCGGGCTTGTCGCGCACTGGCCGGCGGTGAAAGCAGGCCTGGCGTCGGAGCAGGGCTTTGACGCCTACCTGCGCCAGTTCTACCGCGATGCGACCGTGGTCGCCTTCCTCGGCGCGCCCGATATCGCCGGGCGCTTCTTCTACAACGAAGACCTGAGCGGCTTTAACTTCGCCCCGGTGCGCGCGCGCCTGGACCAGATCCTGGGCGAACTGGCCGACCACCGCCACGACGCGGCGGCGCCAGCCATCTACGTCGGTTCAACAACCGTTGAAACGTGCCTGCCGGGTTTTCGCGAACAGAACGACATCAACCTGGATGGGCGCGACGCGCTGGCCAGCATCTGGATCGGCAACCGCACCCGCATCGCGGCGCACTACGACCTGCCCGACAACCTGGCCTGCGTCGCCGCCGGTCATCGGCGCTTCACGCTGTTCCCGCCTGACCAGTTGCGCAACCTGTATATCGGCCCGCTTGACTTCACGCCGGCCGGGCAGGCCATCAGCCTGGTCGACTTCCGCCATCCGGACCTGGTGAAGTTTCCCAGGTTTGCCGAGGCCATGGAGCAGGCGCAGGTGGCCGAACTGGGGCCGGGCGACGCGATCTTCATCCCCAGCATGTGGTGGCATCACATCGAAGCGCTCGACGCCTTCAATGTGCTGGTCAACTACTGGTGGCGTCAGTCGCCCGACTACATGGACACGCCGACCAACGCGCTGATGCTCGCGCTGATGACCGTGCGCGACCTGCCGCGCGAGCAGCGCGCCGCATGGCAGGAGCTGTTCCGCCACTACGTCTTCGAGGCCGACGAGAATACCTCGGCCCACATCGGGACGGACGCCCAGCGCGCGCTGGCGCCGCTCGATGAAAACGCGGCACGCGTCCTGCGCGCGCAGCTGATCAAAAAAATGAATCGCTGAAGGAGACCACAACATGCAAGCATTCGATCGCAGCAGCATTGCGCGCAAACCGGTACGCCGGGTCGTCATCGCCGGCGGCGGCACGGCCGGCTGGATGGTGGCCGCGGGCCTGTCCAAGTCGCTGGGCAAGCTGCTCGACATCAAGCTGATCGAATCGGACGAGATCGGAACGGTCGGCGTCGGCGAAGCGACAATCCCGACGCTGATGAACTTCCATAATATCCTCGAGATCAACGAGCAGGAGTTCATGGCCGCGACCCAGGCCACCTTCAAGCTGGGCATCAGCTTCGAGAACTGGCGCGATCGCAAGGAGAACTATATCCATTCGTTCGGCCTGACCGGGACCGACCACTGGACCGCGGGCTTTCAGCATTTCTGGATGAAGGGCCGCGAGCGCGGCCTGGCCGGCGACTACGGCGACTACTGCCTGGAGCTGAAGGCCTCGCTCGAAAACCGCTTTGCGCACCTGCCGAAAAACGGCATGAACTACGCCTACCACCTGGACGCGAGCCGCTATGCGCGCTATCTGCGTACCTACTCGGAGAACTTCGGCGTACAGCGCATCGAGGGCAAGATCGCCGAGGTCAGCACCGATCCGGTCTCGGGCGACATCATCTCGCTCAAGCTCGATTCGGGCTCGGTGATCGAGGGCGACCTGTTCATCGACTGCACGGGATTTCGCGGGATGCTGATCGGGCAGACCATGAAGGAGGAATATGAGGACTGGTCGCACTGGCTGTTCTGCGACAGCGCGATCGCGGTGCAGACCGAGTCGGTGGGGCCGGCCGTGCCGCTGACGCGCTCGATCGCGCATGATGCGGGCTGGCAGTGGCGCATCCCGCTGCAGCACCGCGTGGGCAATGGCATCGTCTATGCGAGCCGCTACATGGACGATGACGCGGCCAGGTCTCACTTAATCGGCAATATCGAAGGCAAGGTGCTGACCGACCCGCGCGTGATCAAGTTCAAGCCGGGCCAGCGGCGCAAGACCTGGAGCGGCAACTGCGTGGCGATCGGCCTGGCCAGCGGCTTCCTGGAGCCGATCGAGTCGACCAGCATCCACCTGATCCAGCGCGGGATCATCCGCCTGCTGCAGATGTTCCCGGCCAACGGCATCTGCCAGTCGGACATCGACGAATACAACTACCAGACATCGAGCGAGGTCCGCCACATCCGCGACTTCATCATCCTGCATTACCACGTGACGAACCGGCGCGACAGCGCGTTCTGGCGCGACGCGGCCGAGATGCAGATCCCGGCATCGCTGAAGCACCGCATCGACCTGTTCCGCGAAACGGGACGCGTGTTCCGGATACCGAACGAGCTGTTTGCGGAAAACTCGTGGATCCAGGTGATGCTGGGGCAGGGCATCGTGCCGCAGCAGTATCACCAGACGGCTGATTTGATGGGCGACGCCGAGCTGGCCGGCTTCCTGAACGGGATCCGCGATGCGGTGAACCGGACCGTGATCCAGCTGCCTTCGCATCAGATGTACCTGGAGCAGTACTGCGGCGCGCCGAAGATGTAGTGTGGCGGGCTACAACTGACACCTACTGGATATCGTGCGCGAGTTTTCGTGCACGGCGCGGGCATTCGCGGTTGCGCGAGGTGTTCGGAGCGGGGGACTGTGCCGACACATCGCGAACGGGTACAATCCGCAGCCAAAAGCAGTCGTCCGCCTGCCAATCCTAAGAAATAGAACGGGTTAGAATGCGAATTTACGAAGCAATCGCAATGCTGGAAAAAAATGGCATCGAACGCGCCTCGGACAATATCGAACATCATTTGCAGCGGATTGCATCGCTAGCAAATTGTGAGATTGGCGACGAGCTTGCCTACCTCTACAAGAATCTGGGAGGTGGATGGCTCTTCGACGGTGAATTTCGTCTGTTGCCAATTGGTGAGGTCGAAAATGTAGGGATGTTGCAGGGCGGAGAGTTTGGAAGGCTGAGCGCTCCTGCGTCTTGGGTTGCGTTAATTGACGCAATGGATGGCGACTATATTGCAGTTGATTTGGTATCGAACAAAGTCCTGGACTGTAACTATGACGAGCTTGGCAGTGCCCGTGTCATTGCACATTCGCTTTCCGATTTCCTTGAACAGTTTTTCTTGCTGGCCCCAGAAAAGTATTGGCTGCAATTAGGCTTTTCGCCGCTTGAGACCTTGGTTCATCCAAGTTCCGATGGGCTAAATCGGTATTCTTATCGCGACTTTTGGGACGTCCTTGGTGGAAACCTAGGTCCGAGCTTTGCAGCACAACAGGTTGTGGACGTGGTCGAATCGCTTTCGGCGTGAAGTGTCGAAAACATCACTACGAAATAGTTAGAGGCCATTCATGCCCCTTTGAATGACTTGTGCAATCGGCTCGGGAAGAGGCGGCTTTGGGGCGTTTGCAGTCGCTCACTAAGCGTTAAATGATCAATGTGGCGTCGCTAAAACGAAAATACCGCCCAGCCTGGGCTGAGCGGCATTCCCACACGACGTGGCTCAAGCGCGTGTGAGGGATGAAAGGGGGCCGCCTGCAACGCGGCCCGGGGCTGTGCGCTTACTTCGAGCGCGAGCCCGACGATCCGCCTTGCGATCCGCCGGTCTTGCCGCGCTCTGTGTCGCTCTGCTTGCTGCCGCCCGGGCTCGAGCCCGACGAACCGGACTCCTTGTCGCTCTGCTTGCTGGTGCCTGGTGACGAGCCGCGCGAGCCGGTGTCGGCCCCGCTTTGCTGGCTGCCGCTGTGGCTCATCTTGCCAGCCTGGCGTGCTTCTTCCGGCGTGAACTCATGGGCGTGGCCCGATGCATGCGCTGCCTTGCCGCCTTCGGAAGCGATCTCGCGCTGCTTTTCCGGATCCATCGATGCGAAACCGCGGTTGCTGGTATCGCCTTGCTGCTTGCTGCCCTGATTGTTTCCGCCTTGATTCGTGGCCATGGTGCTCTCCTATGTTGTTAAGAGGAAGCGCAATCGATTCACTGTGGCTCGACTGCGAGAGAGACCATGGTAGGCGACAGCAGCGCCGGCCTGCATCGGCGCTTCGGCAGTCGTCGCGTAGGACGACGCTACGTTCAGATGTGGACCTCGGCCTACGAAATTTAAGCGGGGAAATGTGCAGCAACGCTAGGCCGGCGCGACTGCCTCGTCAAGCGCATGCACGCGCACCGACCACATCACGCCCGCCGTCAACAGCGCGATCGCGGCAATTTCCAGCGGACGCGGAAAGCGGTGCGCGTAAATAAATCCATACAGCAGCGCGAACAGGGTCTCGAACAAGATCAGCTGGCCCGACAAGGTCACCGGCACCTGGCGGCTGGCGATATTCCATAAATGGTTGCCGATCACCGAAGCGCCCAGCGCGAGCAGGGCGTTGGTGATCCAGAACACGGTCCAGTTGCGTCCGCTGGCCGCGCCCGCGGCGCCGGTGATGTCGGCGTGCCAGACACCCAGGCACGCCAGGCCGATGACGAGCGCGATCAAGCCGCTGGACAGGCCGTACAGCGCCGACCATTCGGCGCTGCTGAAATGCGGATTGCGCTTCAGGTAGCGCGCGTTGTCGATCGCGTACCAGCTCCAGCACGCCAGCGCGCCGGCCGCGCACAACAGGCCCAGCGCGGTGCGCGTCAGTTCGGTGTGGCCCGCCTGGGCCTGGCGGAACATGTCGACATTGATGCAGGCAATGCCGGCGCCGACCACCAGCAGCGGCAGCGCCAGGCTGCGCAGCGCCACCGCACCGTGGTCCTTGCGTCCCATCAGCGTGATGGCGATCGGCAGCATGCCGATGATCAGCGAGGTGGGCGCCACGCCGGCCAGCTTGACGCCCAGCGCGAGCAGGACGTAATACACGATGTTGCCCGACAGCGCATGGCGCACCAGCGCGCCGTAGTCGCTGCGCTCGAGCCGGCGCAGCAGCGGACGCAGGCGCGGCAGCATCAGGCCGAACGCGATGGCGCCATAAGCCGTGTAGCGGCCCACCGCCAGTTCGACCGGTGTAAACGCCGGCAGCAGTTCGGGCACAATGAACACCATGCCCCACATCGCCCCCGCCAGTAATGCACACAACACGCCAGTCCACATGTATCGGTTCCTGCAAGAAGAGGCGGCTAGTGTCTCACAGCTGGCGATTGCCGGTGCGGCCGGCGCAGGGATGGCGCGATTGACAGCAAAATTCAATGAATGCTATAGTCGAATGGATGAAATGGAAACCCTTCCAATAGCAGGCCGGCGCAGACTGGCTTACCCAGGAGACAAGATGGTCAGAGCACGACAACTGGGCGCAGCGCTGCTGCTGGCCTGCAGCGCCAGCGGCGCGCAAGCGGCCGATCCGAAACCGGAAGTGATCCACTGGTGGACGTCCAAGAGCGAGTCGGCCGCCGTGCGCACCATCGCCGACGCCTACCGCAAGTCCGGCGGCGTGTGGAACGATACGGCCATCGCCGGGGCCGACCAGGCGCGCGCGGTGGCGATCAACCGCATCGTCGGCGGCAATCCGCCGATGGCCGCGCAGTTCAACACCACCAAGCAGTTCACCGACCTGGTCGAGCAGGGCATGCTCAATAACGTCGACGACGTCGCGCAAAGGGAAGGCTGGGACAAGTTCCTGCCCGAGCCGCTGCTCAATGTGATCCGCGTGAAGGGCCACTATTACGCGGTGCCGGTCAACATCCACATGCAGGCCTGGATCTGGTATTCGAAAGCCGCCTTCAAGAAAGCCGGCATTGTCAAAGAGCCGGCCAGCGTCGACGAACTGTTTGCCGCACTCGACAAGCTCAAGGCCGCCGGCATCGTGCCGCTCGCGCACGGCGGCCAGCCCTGGCAGGAGAACATCCTGTTCCTGGCGATGCTGGGCCATGTGGGCGGCACCGAGCTGTATCTGAAAGTGCTGCGCGACCGCGACCCGACCGCCATCAATTCGGACGCCTTCAAGAAGGTTCTGGTCAGCTACAAGCGGCTGCAGTCGTATGTGGACGCCGGCTCGCCCGGCCGCAACTGGAACGACGCCACCGCCATGGTCATCAGCGGCAAGGCCGGCGTGCAGATGATGGGCGACTGGGCCAAGGGCGAATTTGGCGCGGCCGGCATGACCGCCGGGAAGGAATACGGCTGCATCGCCGGCTTCAACGCCCGCTCGCCCTACCTGATCCAGGGCGACGCCTTCGTGTTCCCCAAGACCAGCAACGCGCAGCAGATCAAGTACCAGAAGCTGCTGGCCAGTACCATCGTCTCGCCGGCGGTGCAGGTGGCCTTCAACAAGCTCAAGGGATCGATTCCGATCCGCGGCGATGTTGATGCGTCCAGCATGGACGAATGCGCGCGCATCGGCATCGCCATCATGAAGGACCGCACGCGCCATGTCGGCATCGGCGAGGTGTACCTGACGCCGGACCAGAACGGCGCCTTGCAGGACGTGCTGACGGCCTTCTGGAACACCAAGATGCCGGTCGAGAAAGCCCAGAAGGGCATCGCCCTGGCGCTGCGCAATGGGCAGTAGGACGCCCAGGCGCAGCCCGGGCTTGTAGAGCATCACCCCTTTGCGTTATCCTTTGTCCTACGATCAAGGACGAAAGCACAAGCGCGTGGCAACTCTCAAAGATGTAGCACAGCTGGCCGGTGTCGGCCTCGGCACGGCATCGCGCGTTGTCAGCGGCAAGGGCGCCGTCTCTCCGAAGACGCTGGCGCGCGTGCGCAAGGCGATCGAGGAGCTCGACTTCCAGCCGTCGCACGCGGCCCGCTCGCTGATGTCGGGCACCTCGCAAATGATCGGCGTGTACATCCCTTACCTGAGCGGCACCTTCTATACACCCATCCTGCAACTGGTCTACTCCGAACTGCGCGCCGCCGGCCTGAACATGGTGGTCGGCTTCGGCATCGGCAGCGCCGACGAGCGCCAGCAGGCGGTCGAAGGGATCGACTTCCTGAACCAGCGCGGCTGCGACGGCGTGCTCGTGATGAGCAACGCGCTCAAGGAAGAAGACATCGCCGCGCTCGGGCCGCGCCAGTCGCGCATGGTGCTGCTCAATCACTGCCTGCCGGGCATGGAGGAGCGCTGCTTCACGGTCGACCACAAGCTGGGCGGCAGCATGGCAGCGCGCGCGCTGCTGGCCAACAAGCACCGCAAGATCGCCGTCATCGCGGGCCCCAACAGCGCCCTCGATAACGTCGAACGGATCGGCGGCTTCATGGACGAACTGGCGCAGGCGGGCATCGATACCGCCGGCGTCTGGCTGACCGAGAGTAATTTCGCGCCCGAAGGTGGCTGGGACTCGGCCAAGAAGCTGCTCGCATCGGGCTACGACTTCAGCGCCGTGTTCTGCGCCAACGACGAAATGGCCGTCGGCGCGTTGTCGTACTTCCAGCAGGCCGGCATCGCCGTGCCGGGCGCGGTCTCGGTGCTCGGCTACGACGACACCCACAGCGCCGAATTCACCGCGCCGCGCCTGTCGTCGGTGCATATGCCATGGACCGAGATGACGCTGAACGGACTCAATTGCCTGCTCAATCGCTGCTACGGCATGGCGCGTCCCTATACGCATGACGATGTCGTCAGCGTGACCGAGCGCGCATCGCTGGGCAAGGCCAAAGCCGGGCGCGCCGCAAAATAGAAAAATCGCTTTTTCCGTTCATGGGCGGTTTTTTTTGTGTTAAAGTGGAAGCGATTCCAATTTATCTGTAAGCAACTTTTACTTACGCGCCCACTCCATGAACAAGCAAGCAACCGAACTGATCGCCTCACTCTCCCGCGCCGATTTTGGTGACGACTTCCGGTGGGGCTGCTCGACCTCGTCGTTCCAGATCGAAGGCGCCGTCGACGCCGCCGGCAGAGTGCCGTCGATCTGGGATACGTTCTGCAAAAAGCCGGGCGCGATCCGCGACGGCTCGGACGCCAGCGTCGCCTGCGACCATTTCCATTTGTGGCCGCAAGACCTGGACCTGGGACAGTCGATCGGCCTGAACGCCTACCGCTTTTCGATCGCCTGGCCGCGCATCTTCAGCGCGCGCGGCGCGGCGCCGAACGAGGAAGGGCTGGCATTCTATTCCGACCTGGTTGACGGCATGCTCGCGCGCGGGATCGAACCGTGGATCACGCTGTATCACTGGGACCTGCCGCAGTACCTGCAGGAGCAGGGCGGCTGGACCAACCGCGACACCGTGAGCGCCTTTGTCGAATACGCCGACGTCGTCACCAGGCGCCTGGGCGACCGGGTCAAGCACTGGATCACCCATAACGAGCCATGGTGCACGGCCATGCACGGCAACTTGGATGGCATGCATGCGCCGGGCCTGCGCGACGTGCCGACCGCGCTCCAGGTGTGCCACAACGTGCTGGTGTCGCATGGCCTGGCAGTGCCGGTCATCCGCGCCAATGTGCCTGGCGCGCAGGTTGGCATTGCACTGAGCCTGCATCCGATCAAGGCCGCTTCCGACGCGGCGCTGGACCTGGCCGCAGTGGAGCGCCACGACGCGTTTCGCAACCGCTGGTTCCTCGATCCGCTGTATGGCCACGGCTATCCGCAAGCGCCGCTCGATTACCTAGGCACAAATGCGCCGAACGTGGAAGCTGGCGACATGCAAGCGATTGCCGCGCCCACCGATTTCCTCGGCGTGAATTACTACTTTCCCGAAGTGGTCAGGGATGATCCGGACGGCGGCTTCCTGCGCACCAGCGTGATTCTGCCGGATGGGCGCGAACGGACCGACTTCGGCTGGGAGGTCGCTCCCGGCTGCCTGACCGAACTGATGGCCCGCATCGCGCGCGACTACCGGCCGGCGGCGATGTACGTCACCGAAAACGGCTCCTGCTACGACGACCATGTGGGCGCCGACGGCAGCATCGACGACCGCGGCCGGCGCGATTACCTGGTGCGCCACCTGGCGGCGGTACGCACGGCGCAGCAGCAGGGCGTGCCGGTCAAGGGCTACTTCGCCTGGAGCCTGCTGGATAATTTCGAATGGTCGGAAGGCTATCTGCGCCGCTTCGGCCTGGCCTATGTGGACTTCGACACCCAGCGCCGCACGCTCAAGCTGAGCGGACAGTGGTACCGCGACTTCCTGCTTGCCGGGCACTGATCCGCAGCGCGCCTGCCAGGTTCCACAGCAGCCAGAGCGCCGACACGGCCAGCGCCATGCCGGCCGGGCGCGCCAGGCTGGCAGGAAACCAGCAGGCCGCCAGCAGCAGTGCGAGCGCCGCCGCCTGCGCATGGAACTGGGCACGCGCCCGGTCATCGGGGATGATCAGCTTGACGCCGGGCGGACGCTGGCCCGGCGCGGCGCGTTCCTGCAAGTGGCGCCACACCAGGAACGGCACGATCTTGTACAGCATGCCGTTCACGGCTGAATACAAGAAGCCGACAATGGCGAGCACGCCCAGCGCAAGCGCGCGCCCAGGGCCGGCCAAATCCGCGGGAACCAGCCATAGCACGCAGATGGCCGCCAGGCTGGCCATCGACATGCGCCAGAACAGCGTCATCGCATCGGGCGCCGGCGATTTGCGGCGCGCCAGCAGCCACCAGGTCACGCCCGCGAAACCGGCATACGCCAGCAGCAAGGCGATGCGCGCAAGGGGGACGCCGGTCGAGGCGGCAGCGAGCAGCAGGAATACCGCCACGCCCAGCTGCTGGTGCACGCCAGCCGGATAGAGCGGCGTCACCTGGAACATCGGCACGACCTGGAAAGCGACGCCGGCCACCAGCAGGCCGCCCCAGCCGAGCACGCCCCACATCGCGTGCAGGTCGGTCGCGCGCGGCAGCGCCAGCGGCATGGACAAGCCAGGCCAGGCGAACGACGCGCCCAGCATGGCGGCCAGGATCAGCGTGACGAGCAGCGCCGCCAGCGCCAGCCGGACCGTGCCGAGCATCGGCGCCGCGCCGGCGGCGTGCGGCTGCCACAGGGCGATTGTCACGCTTGCGCCCAGCCACAGCAGGGCAGGGAGCAGCATCGCCAGTGCGGCCCGGAACAGCCATGGCTCGGCGCACAGGAAGCCGCCGGCCAGCGCCAGGGTGCCGGCGCCCAGCAGGCCATGCACGGCGGGCGTCATGAGCTTCGCGCGCGCCAGCTCGACCCCGGCCACGACCGGCAGGATCTGGATCAGCGCACCAACCATCGACATGCCCAGCGCGCCCAGTGTGAACAGGTGGGTCAGCGCCAGTGTCACCGGCGACCAGCGCGATTGCAGCGCGGCCGGTCCCTGCCACACCAGCAGGGCCGCGGCCAGCAGGGCGAACAGCGGCGTGGCCACGAAGTAGCGCAGTACCGTGCGCAGCGGCGGCGACTGCTCGAGCGACAGGACGCGCTGCACTGTCTAGTCTTCCAGCGCGGGCGCGTGCCAGATCGTGACTTCGAATAACGCGCCGGGAACGCTGCTGGTCTTGTAGGCAAAGCCATTGTTCGACAGCAGGGGATAGAGCGGTCGCGGTTCGCGTTCGATCAGCATGCACAGCTGTTCTCCGTGCGGCAGGCGGTCCAGCGCGTCGAGCACTTTCTCCAGCGGTTCCGGCGGTTCCAGGCCGCGCACGTCGAGGCGGTGGACCGTGGGCGCGCTCACGCGGCGCACCCGGCGTAGCTGCCGAAGGCCTGCATTTCGCTGACCAGCTCCGCGCTGCTGCGCGCCAGCACCCGCTCGATCATCGGATACAGCACGCCTTCTTCCTTTTCGCTGTGCTGGTGCAGCATCAGCAGCAAGGCCTCGGCATACTTGACGAAGGCGCCCAGGTCGCCCGCGTCGACCGTGTTGGCCAAGCGCTGGGCCACGGCGCGAATGCGCAGGTGCTCGCCGCGCATTGCCGCGGTGGGCGACACGTCGCTGCCGATGGCGCGTTCGAAGGCCGGATAAAGGATGCGCTCCTCGACCAGCAAGTGGCGTTCGAGCGCGTGCTGGAATGCCGCGATGTCGTGCTTGGCCTGGGGCCAGCTGGCGCCGCGCACGGACTGCTGTGCCTCGCGCAGCAGGGTATCGCAGTGCGCGTGGTCTTGCCCCAGGTAGCTGCCTATGGTTTCCATTCTTGCACTCCTGCGCAGTTGCCAATGCAGCATTGTCGCTCCGTGCGGAGGGCAAAATCCTTGATGCACGTTAAGGATTCCAGACATGGGTTGGCGCTACAGTGCTGTCCCGACTCTCTGAAGCGTCATCAATGAATTCAATTCGAACAGAAATGCCCGCGCCGCTGGAACTGGTGTGCCCGGCCGGCAGCCTGCCTGCCCTGCGCGCGGCAGTCGACAACGGCGCCGACTGTGTCTATCTCGGCTTTCGCGACGCCACCAACGCCCGCAATTTCGCCGGCCTCAATTTCGACGAGGGCGCCATCGCGCAGGGCATCGCCTACGCGCATGCGCGCCACTGCAAGGTGCTGCTGGCACTGAACACCTATCCGCAGCCCGGCGCCAGCGCGCTGTGGCGCAGCGCCATCGACCGCGCCGCCGACGCCGGCATCGATGCCGTGATCCTGGCCGACCCGGGCCTGATGGCCTACGCGGCCGGGCGCTACCCGACGCTGCGGCTGCACTTGTCGGTACAGGGTTCGGCCACCAATTATGAAGCGATCAATTTCTTCAAGGAGCATTTCGGCATCGCGCGCGCGGTGCTGCCGCGCGTGCTGTCGGTCCAGCAGGTCGAGCAGGTGGTGCGCAATACCGACGTCGAGATCGAAGTATTCGGCTTCGGCAGCCTGTGCGTGATGGTCGAGGGCCGCTGTGCCTTGTCGTCCTACGCGACCGGCGAATCGCCCAACACGCACGGCGTATGTTCGCCGGCCAAGGCGGTGCGCTGGCAGCAGACGCCGGCCGGACTGGAGTCGCGCCTGAACGGCATCCTGATCGACCGCTATGCCGAGGGCGAGCAGGCCAGCTATCCAACGCTGTGCAAGGGCCGCTTCGACGTGGCCGGCGAACAGTACTACGCGATCGAGGAGCCGGCCAGCCTGAATACGCTGGAACTGCTGCCGCGCCTGATCGAGCTGGGCGTGCGCGCCATCAAGATCGAGGGCCGCCAGCGCAGCCCGGCCTACGTGGCCCAGGTCACGCGCGTGTGGCGCGAGGCGATCGACCAGTGCCTGGCCAACCCGCAGCGCTATTCGCCGCGGCCGGCCTGGATGGCCGACCTGGACAAGGTGGCCGAAGGGCAGCAGCACACGCTTGGCGCCTATCACCGCTCATGGAAATAAAGGAAGCAAGCATGCTCAAACTGGCCCTCGGCCCGGTCCTGTACTACTGGCCGCGCGACACAATGATGCAGTTCTACGAAGCCGTGGCCGATAGCGCGGTCGATATTGTCTACCTCGGCGAAACGGTGTGCTCGCGCCGCCATGAGCTGCGCGTGGCCGACTGGCTGGAGCTGGCCGACCGGCTGGCCGCGGCCGGCAAGGAGGTCGTGCTGTCGACCCAGGCGCTGCTCGAATCGGGCGCCGACCTGGCCACGCTGCGCAAGCTGACCGGCAATGGCCGGTTTGCGGTCGAGGCCAACGATATCGGCGCCGTGCACTGCGCGGCCGGCGAACTGCCGTTCGTCGCCGGGCCGCACCTGAACCTGTATAACGAAGACAGCGCGGCGCTGATGGCGCGTCTCGGCGCGCGGCGCTGGGTGGCGCCGCTCGAGATGGGGCGCGACGCTGTGGCGCGGATGCGATCGGCCCAGGTGGCCGGTCTCGAGACCGAGGTATTCGCCTACGGCCGCATGCCGCTGGCCTTCTCGGCGCGCTGCTTCACCGCGCGCCAGCGTAACCTGGGCAAGGATAATTGTCAGTTCAGCTGCCTGGAGCATCCGGACGGGCTGGCCTTGAAGACCCGCGACAGCGACGACTTCCTGGTCTTGAACGGGACCCAGATCCAGTCGCACCTGGTCTACAACCTGCTGGCCCAGTTGGACGAGATGGCGGCGATGGGCGTGGACGTGGTGCGCATCAGCCCTCAGGCGCAAGACACTGTGGCCGTGATCAATCTGTTCGACGCCGTGCGGCGCGGCGCGCTCGACGTGGCCGCCGCGCAGGCCATGCTTGAGCCGCTGATGCCGGCGGCCGGCTGCGACGGCTACTGGTTTGGCCGGCCGGGCCTGGACCTGAGCGCAAGGGAGGCCGCATGAAGGCGCTGCTGTCACGCCTGCCGGCCTATCCGGGTTCGTGCCTGTTCGCGGGCGGCCTGAACCTGGCGGTTGCGGCGCAGTTGCCGGACGACGTGCGGGCCGCCCTGGATGGCAAGCTGGTGTCGATCCGGGTGCTCGACATGGGGATCGGCTTCGATGTGCGCTGGCAGAAGGGACGTTTTGAGGCGCAACGCGGCAACGCCACGCCCGACCTGGCAATCGGCGCCAGCGCGCGTGATTTCATGCTGCTGGCGCAGCGGCGCGAGGATCCCGATACGCTGTTCTTTGGACGGCGCCTGTCGATGGAAGGCGATACCGAGCTTGGCCTGATGGTCAAGAACACGCTCGATGCGCTCGACCTGGACCTGTTTGACCCGGCCCGTTTCCTGCCTGCGCCGTTAGTCAATTTGTTCAAGCAGAACAAGGCAAGCACATAGCCAACCGGCGATGCGGGTAGAGATCGCGGACGCCTATCTGGGATACGCCCGGGTCCCGCACGTGCCGAGCAGCAGCACGCGTTCACGGGGTCTTGTGGACGGCGAGCAACTGGTGGGCTATTGGGCGACCAACGCGCGCGACGCGTTGGCGCGTAGCAGAGCGAAGGCTTGAGCAATGCCAGTTCGTTCCGCAACTATCTGGACTACCCTGTGTAGGATCCGACGCTAGGAATTTCGAATGGCTTGTGTGAGCTTCCGTGGAGGCAACATGATTGTGATAGTCGACTATGGTGTCGGTAACATTGGCTCCATCCTGAACATGCTGCGCAAGGCGCGTGTGAAGGCCGTCGTCAGCGGCGCGGCGGCCGACCTTGCCGCCGCCGACAAGCTGATCTTGCCTGGCGTTGGCCATTTCAGCCATGGCATGGCCAAGCTGGCCGCGTCGGGGCTGATTCCGGTGCTCAACGAGCAAGTGGTCGCGCGTGCCAAGCCAGTGCTGGGCATTTGCCTGGGCATGCAGATGATGACGCGCGGCAGCGACGAGAGCGACATGCCGGGCCTGGCCTGGATCGATGCCTATACGCACCGCTTTCCCGCTTCGCCATTGCGCGTGCCGCATATGGGCTGGAACCAGGTCGCCCCGAGCAGCAACGCGGCGCTGTTCGAGCATGGCGCCTCGGAAGCGGAGCGCTATTATTTCGTGCACAGCTATTATGTGCGCACCGCCAGCGCTGCCGACACGGCCTCGCGCTGCGTGTATGGGGTCGATTTTGCCGCTGCTTTCGAGGTGGGCAACATATTCGGTGTGCAATTTCACCCCGAAAAGAGTCACCACTTTGGCATGGGCCTGCTGCGCAGGTTTGCTTCCTTATGACAACCCTGTTCAATCGCGTCATCCCGTGCCTGCTGTTGCAGGACGGTGGCCTGGTCAAGACTGTCCGATTCGGCAAGCCACGCTATGTGGGCGATCCGATCAATGCGGTCCGCATCTTCAATGACAAATTTGTCGATGAACTCATCTTTCTCGACATCATGGCGTCGCGTACCGGCGCCGAACCCGATTACGACTTGATCGCGCGCATCGCCGGCGAATGCTTCATGCCGCTGTGCTACGGGGGCGGTATCCGCACGCTGCAACAGGCACGCCGCCTGATTGCCTGCGGCGTCGAAAAGATCGCCGTCAACAGCAGCGCGATCGACCGTCCGCAGCTGCTCACCGAACTGTCGCAGGAGCTCGGCGCGAGCAGTGTCGTGGCCGCCATCGACGTCAAGCGCGACTGGCTGGGCCGCGAACGGGTCTACCATCCGGGCCGCCGGCGCGTTTCCGGGCTCGATCCGGCGCAGCATGCGCGCGCCTGCGTCGCCGCTGGCGCCGGCGAAGTGTTCATCAACAATGTGGACCGGGATGGGCGCTACAGTGGCCTCGACACCGACCTGATCGGCAGGATTGCCGCGGCGGTCAGCGTGCCCGTGATCGCCTCCGGCGGCGCGGCCAGCCTGGGAGACCTGCGTTCGGCGGTCGACGCCGGCGCCTCGGCGGCGGCGGCGGGCAGCATCTTTGTTTTCTATGGGCCGCATCGCGCGGTGCTCATCAACTATCCGGACTACGCGGCCATACGCCAGGTATTTCAATCATGAGTGAGCATTTTCGGGAGTGCACAAGCTGCGTGATGGACGCGCGCGCCGCCGACACGGTATTCGACAGTACTGGGCAGTGCAATCACTGCAGCACCATGCTGGCCACACTGTCGACCTACCAGCCAGTCGACGCCGGGGTCCTCCATTTGCGCCTGGCGGCATTCGTCAACACGATACGCACGGCCGGGCGCGGCAAACGCTACGACTGCATCGTCGGCGTCAGCGGCGGGGCGGACAGCTCGTATGCGCTGTACCTGGCCAAGCAGCATGGCTTGCGCCCGCTCGCCGTGCACATGGACAACGGCTGGAATTCCGAACTGGCGGTCAACAACATCGAAAACCTGGTGCGCAAGCTGGGCGTCGACCTGTACACCCACGTCGTCGAGTGGCGCGAGTACCGCGCCTTGCAACAAGCGTTTTTCGACGCCGACGTGATCGACGTTGAATTGTTGTATGACAATGCGATGCTTGCCGTGAACTACGGCCTGGCCAAGCGCTATGGCATCAAATACATGCTCTCGGGCAGCAATACGAGCACCGAAGGCATGCGCGTGCCGAGCAACTTCAATTGGAACAAGTTCGACCGCAAGAACATTCTTGCGATTGCGCGCGGCGACGGTGTCAGGGTGCGCAGCCTGCCTACCATCGGCGTCCTGGGCCTGGTCTACCATCGGCTCGTGCACGGCACGCAGTGGATCCCGTTCCTCGACTATATCGACTACAACAAGCAGCGCTGCATTGACGTCCTGGTCAGGGAGTTGGGCTACCGGCCTTATCCGTACAAACACTACGAATCGATCTTTACGCGCTTCTACCAGGGTTACCTGCTGCCGCAGAAATTCGGGGTCGACAAACGGCGCTTGCACCTGTCGGCGCTGATCTGTTCAGGGCAGATGTCACGCGCGAAGGCCGGCGAACTGCTGGCGCACAGCCCCTATCCGGACCCGGACGAGCTGCAGGCCGATATCGAGTATTTCCTCAAGAAGATGAACTGGTCGGAACAAGACCTGGCCGACTACCTGGCGCGCCCCGAGCGGCCGCACGCCGACTTTGCATCGGAGGCGCCGCTGTTCGCGCAAATGCTCAGAGCGCAAAAGCGCTTCTTGCCCGGAAGGTGATCACTGATGCCGTAAATGCTGCAAGTGCCGAATGACATCGGCGCCTACGCCTTCCGGCGCGCCTGTCTAGTTCCTTTTCTTGCCCGCGCGCTGCTACTGTAATCCCCTCTATCGCATATTCGAGATATTCAATGATGAACCTGTCACACACACTGCTTGACTCCCTGAAACAGCATGGCGCCTGCGAAATGTTCGGCATTCCGGGCGATTTCGTGCTCGGGTTCTTCCAGCAGGCGGTCAGTTCCGGCATCCTGCCGCTGTATACGCTCAGCCACGAGCCGGCGGTCGGCTTTGCTGCCGACGCCTCGGCGCGCTATCGCACCCGGCTCGGGGTGGCGGTTGTCACCTATGGCGCCGGCGCGCTCAACATGGTCAACGCGGTGGCCGCCTCGTATGCGGAGAAAGTGCCGCTGGTCGTCATCTCGGGCGCACCGGGCGCCGGCGAACGGCGCAATGGCTACCTGCTGCACCACCAGGCGCGCACGCTTGATTCGCAGATGGCGATTTTTCGCGAGATCAGCTGCGACCAGGTGGTGCTCGACGACGCCGCGCGGGCCCCGGCCGACATCGCACGCGTGCTGCGCAGCTGCCTGACCCATTCGCGGCCGGTGTACATCGAACTGCCGCGCGACATGGTGGCCGTGCCTTGTGGTCCGGCGACCAGTTGCGCCGCGCCGTCCACCGACCCGGCTGCGCTGGCCGCCTGCGTGACCGAGCTGCTGGCGCGGCTGCAGGCGGCGCGCGCGCCGGTGCTGATGGTCGGGATTGAAATTCGCCGCTTCTGCATCGAAGAGAAGGTCGCCAAACTGGCGCGCATGCTCAAGCTGCCGGTGGTGACGACCTTCATGGGACGCGGCCTGCAGGCTGACTGCGATGCCCCGTTGCTGGGCACCTACCTGGGCGTGGCCGGTCCGGCCGCCGTCACGCGCGCGGTCGAAGATTCCGATGCCTTGCTGATGCTCGGTGCGCTCATCTCGGATACCAATTTCGGCGTGTCGGAAAAAACGATCGACATGCGGCGCGCCATCCTGGCACTGGACGGCGAGGTCACCATGGGCTACCACGTGTATCCACGCATCGGGATCGAAGACCTGGTCGACGCCTTGCTGGAACGCGCCGTGCGGCTGCATGCCGCGCCGTTGACGGCGCCGCTGGCGCCGCTCTATCCGCGCGGCCTTGAGGCGGACGAGGCGCAGATCGGCCCGAGCGACATTGCGCGCGCCATCAATGACGCGATGGCCGCGCACGGTCGCATGGCGATTGCATCCGACATCGGCGACTGCCTGTTCACGACCCTCGACATCGACAACACCGCGCTGGTGGCGCCCGGCTACTACGCGACGATGGGCTATGGCGTGCCCGCCGGGCTCGGACTGCAGGCCGGCGGCGGCGAACGGCCGCTGATCCTGGTCGGCGACGGCGCCTTCCAGATGACCGGCTGGGAGCTGGGCAACTGCCAGCGCTACGGCTGGGATCCGATCGTCATCGTCTTCAATAACTGCAGCTGGGAGATGCTGCGCGCCTTCGCGCCGGACGCGCAGTTCACCGACTTGAGCGACTGGCATTTCGCCGACATGGCGGTGCCCATGGGCGGGCAGGGCTACCGCGTGCAAACACGGCGCGAGCTGCGCGATGCACTGGAAACGGCCATCGCCACGCGCGGCAAATTCCAGCTGATCGAGGCGATGATACCGCGCGGCGTGCAGTCAACTACCTTGGCGCGCTTCGTCAACGGCGTACGGCGTCTGCAGCAGCCTAAGGAAGCCGCAAAGTAAAGTTGTCAAAGCGGGCGGCGATGCGGTCTCTGGCCGCGTCGCTCAAGTGTCCGCGCGCGGCACTGGCGACCAGTGCGCCGTTGCCGCAGCCCTGGGCGCGGAACATCTGGATCGCGTAATTGCGCACCCCGGCGGCGGCCAGCGTCGCTGCCAGACCTTCGATCTCCCCCTCGTCCAGCAAGGCCGGATGCAGCGTCGTGCGGCATTCGTGCGCCACGCCGCTCTGGACGATCATCTCCATGCATAGGCGTGCCGGCAGCGCGCTGCCGGCCACGCCGGTCACGCTGTCGTAGCGGTCGAACGGCGCCTTGATATCGAATCCGACCCAGTCCAGCATTGGCAGCACGGCCTCCAGCCGGCGCGGGTAGATGCACGCCGTATGCAGGCCCACTGCCAGCCCAAGGCTGCGCACCTCGGCCATCGCATCCGGCAGCGCCGGATCGATGGTCGGTTCGCCGCCGCTGAAGACCACGCCATCGAGCAGGCCGGCGCGGCGCTTGAGCAGGGCCATGACCTCGGCCCAGTCGTGCGCGCCGCGCTGGCGCGGCTGCAGGTGCGGATTGTGGCAGTAGCCGCAGCGCCACGGACAGCCCTGGATGAACACCGCAGCGGCGAAGCGGCCGGGGAAGTCGGTCGCGGTGAACGGCACCAGGCCGCCCACGCGCAGCCTGGCAGCGCCTGCGCCCACCTTAGCCGGCCCGCGCCGCGAGGCTGGTTTCGGTGAAGTAGGTACGCTCGAGGAACTCGCCCTTCTTGCCGGTGTTGAAGGACGAAATAGGGCGATGGTAACCCATTACGCGGGTCCAGATTTCGCACGGCTGGCGTTCGGTGTCGCTCAAGGTGATGGTCTTGGGGGCGAAAAATACGGCTTGGCTCAGGTCGGACATGGAGATCTCCTTGGGTGGGTTATGCAACTTCGCGTTGCTTGCGTGCGATCAGTTCGGCGTCGCATTTGGGACAAAAAGGGTGGCTGCCGCCCAGGTAGCCGTGTTTGGGGCAGATCGAAAAGCTGGGCGTGATCGTGATGTAGGGCAGGCCGAAGCGGCTGAGCGACTTGCGCACCAGGTTGCGGCATGCGTCGGCGCTCGACAGCGGCTCGTTCATGTACAGGTGCAGCACGGTGCCGCCGGTGTACTTGCGCTGCAGCGTGTCCTGGCGCTCCAGCGCCTCGAACGGATCGTCGGTAAAGCCGACCGGCAGCTGCGACGAGTTGGTGTAGTAGGGCATGTCGCGCGTGCCGGCCTGCAGGATGTCCGGATGGCGCTTGCGGTCTTCCTTGGCGAAGCGGTAGGTGGTGCCCTCGGCCGGCGTGGCCTCGAGGTTGTACATATGGCCGGTCTGTTCCTGGAATTCCAGCATGCGCGCGCGCACATGGTCGAGCAGGCGCACCGCGAAGGCATGGCCCCATTCGCTGGTGATGTCGTGTTCGCCCCAGGTGAAGTTGCGGATCATTTCATTGATGCCGTTCACGCCCAGCGTCGAGAAGTGATTGCGCAGCGTGCCGAGGTAGCGTTTGGTGTACGGGAACAGGCCGTTGTCCATATGGCGCTGGATCACCTTGCGCTTGATCTCCAGGCTGTCGCGGCCCAGGTCGAGCAGGCGGTCGAGCGCTTCCAGCAGGCCGGCCTCGTCGTCGGCATGCAGGTAGCCCAGGCGCGCGCAGTTGATGGTGACCACGCCGAGCGAGCCGGTTTGCTCGGCCGATCCGAACAGGCCGTTGCCGCGCTTGAGCAGCTCGCGCAGGTCCAGCTGCAGGCGGCAGCACATCGAACGGATCATGTTCGGCTTGAGTTCCGAATTGATGAAGTTCTGGAAGTAGGGCAGGCCATAGCGCGCGGTCATCTCGAACAGCAGGTCGGCATTCGGGCTGTGCCAGGCGAAGTCCTCGGTGATGTTGTAGGTCGGGATAGGGAAGGTGAACACGCGGCCCTTGGCGTCGCCCGCCATCATGATCTCGATGTAGGCGCGGTTGATCATGTCCATTTCCGGCTGCAGGTCGGCGTAGGTGAACGTCATCTCGACGCCGCAGATCACCGGCACCTGCTCGCGCAAGTCTTCCGGGCAGACCCAGTCGAAGGTCAGGTTGGTGAACGGGGTCTGGGTGCCCCAGCGCGACGGCACGTTCAGGTTGTAGATCAGCTCCTGGATGTACTGCTTTACTTCGTCGTAGCTGAGCGCATCGTTGCGCACGTACGGCGCCATGTAGGTGTCGAAGGAGCTGAAGGCCTGGGCGCCGGCCCACTCGTTCTGCAGGGTGCCGAGGAAGTTGACGATCTGTCCGATCGCGCTCGACATGTGCTTGGGCGGACTCGATTCGACCTTGCCCGGCACGCCATTGAGGCCTTCGGCCAGCAGGGTGCGCAGCGACCAGCCGGCGCAGTAACCGGCCAGCATGTCGAGGTCGTGGATGTGCATGTCGGCGCTGCGGTGGGCGTCGCCCACTTCGGGCGGATAGACATGGTCGAGCCAGTAATTGGCGATGACCTTGCCCGACACATTCAGTATCAGCCCGCCCAGCGAGTAGCCCTGGTTGGCGTTGGCGTTGACGCGCCAGTCGCGCCGTTCGAGGTATTCGTTCATCGACGCTTCGACGTCGATCAGGCTCTTGCGGTCCTTGCGCAGGCTATGGTGCTGCTCGCGATAGACGATGAAGGAACGCAGGGTGGCGCGATGGCCGGCGGCGAACAGGGTCGCCTCGACCGCATCCTGGATCTGTTCGACGGTGGGGATGGCGCCCGGTGCGGCTGCCAGGTGCAGCGTCACGGCATCGAGCGCAAGGGCGCCAGCGATGTCGGCCTCAAGCTCGCCGCAAGCCAGGCCGGCGCTGGTGATCGCCGACGCGATGCGGGCCGGATCGAAAGGCTGGATGCTGCCGTCTCGCTTGATGATCTGGGTTGGGAACAGGGCTGGCTGGTGTGTCATGACTTCTCCGTTAACCACAATATGTAGGGATTCAAGGAGGTTAATGACTAAATATGGTGTGGTCAACGGAAGCGCCGTGCAATTTTGAAAAGCTTGATCCAGATTGGTTTTTGGCGCATCCGGAATGCAAACTCACGTCGTCCGGCGAACACGAAACGACGTCGAAACTTGAAGTGCGAGTGTTGATTTTGCGATTGCGGAAACTGCTTTCCTTATTTGAGCGCCTTGCGGATCTGCGCCAGGAATATCGGATCCGGATCGGATGCCAGCTCGGTGCTGCTGGCGATGATGCTGCCGCCGGCGTCGAGCAGGCTGAGACGGGTGGCGTGGTTGATCACGCCGCCCTCGAGCGAGCGATACTTGACCTGCAGCGCCGCCGCCATCGCGCGGGTATGGGTTTCGTCGGCCGCCACGGCAAGCCGGAAGACAGCCGGATCGAGCTTGTTCTTGGCCGCCAGGTCGGCCAGCGATACCGGCGAATCGTGCAGCGGATCGAGGCTGACCATCAGCACCGTCAACCCCGCGCGTCCCTGCTTGAGCTGCGCCACGGTGCGCCGCAGGTTTTCGATGACGATCGGACAGGCCGTATTGCAGTCGCCGTAAAACATGGTCACCAGCGCGGGCCGGCCGGCCAGTGCGCGCCAGTCGAAGCGGTGGCCGGCGCTGTCGGTCAGCGGTACAGCAAGCTTGTACAGCGAGGTGGCCGGCAGCGGCGCCGGCGCAGCGCCCTGCGCGGCAGCTGCCATGGCGCACAACAAGGCTGCCAGCCAAAGACGCAGGAGATGTGTGAACTGGATCGGGATATGCATGGATGGTTCCTCATTATTTTTGATCGCGCGCGCAGCGAAAGCCGAGGAAGGGTGCATCCTGCGCGCCTTCCATCGCGGCCAGCAGCGCCACGCGCATCAGGACTGCGTAGTTGCGGCGGTCGCCCAGCGACACGGCCGCGCCGCCGCAATAGTCGAGCTGTTTGGCGGTGCCCTGCGCGCGGCTGTCGGCGTTGACGAACAGCGCGCTGTAGTCTTCGACCCATTCCCACACCAGGCCGTGCATGTCGTGCAGGCCGTGGAAGTTGGCGCGTCCGCGTCCGATCTGGCCCGGGACCCCGTTGGCAGGGCGGGCATACCAGTTCAGGATGGCCGACAGCCACTCCGGATCGTCGCGCGCATCGGCGCGGCCGGGATCGGCCGCGGCCGCGTACTCCCATTCGTGCCAGCGCGGCAGGCGTGCGCCTTCGCTGGCGCAAAATGCAGCGGCCGCGTGCCAGCTGACCTGGGTGACCGGGGCATGCGGGTCGAGTGCGCCCGGATCATCGGGCGTGCGCCAGGCGGCCAGATAGCCCGGACCGGCCAGGATGGTGGGCACGCGGCCGCGCCGCCATTCCGGATGGCTGGCGACGAAACCGCGAAATTCGGCGTTGCTAACCAATTCGGACCGCATCAGGAAAGGCGCCAGCACGGCCGGCGCTTCCTTGCCATCGGCCGGCAGCACCGAGCGGAAAGTCCCACCCGGCAGCGCGCGATAGTTGGCCGCCAGCGCGCCGTTTGCGGCGCACAGGGCCAGGACCAGCAACAGGCGGGACTTCATCGCGCTCAGTTCGGCTTGGTCTTGCGCATCTGGCGGACCTGTTCTGCCGTCAGCACCGGCTTGCCCCCGTTCAGCGCGGTGCTCACGTAGTTGATGACGTCGGCCACCTGCTCGTCGTTCAGATCCTGCGCCGGCATCACCGAATTGAAGTGTTCACCGTTGACGACGATCTCGCCGGTTCTCCCGTGCAGCACGATATACGCCATTTCGTAAGGACGCTGCTGGAAGAAGTCGGAGTTGGCCAGCGGCGGGAATACGCCGGCGACGCCCTTGCCGTCAGCCAGGTGGCAGGCCGCGCAAGTGGCCTCGAACACGGTCTTGCCGTTCGCGCGCGCAGCATCGCCGACGACGACCGGCGCTGGCTTGCTCGCCGCGACCGGTGTCCCTGCCGGGGCCAGTGCGGTCTTGATGCCCTTGCCATAGATATCCAGGCGCTCCGGCCCGGTAATCGCCATCAGCCCGACCGCGCCCTTGTTGAAGGCGCGCGTGAGCGAATGGTCGACCAGGGTCAGGTTGCCCGGCACCTGCGGCGTAAATTCAAGGATGGCCGAACCGCCGGCGGGAACCAGCGTGGTCTGGACATTCTCCTGGAAGTGGCTGCCGCCCTCGAAGTAGACCTTGTCGAAAATGGTGCCGATGATGTGGAAACTCGACGTCAGGTTCGGTCCGCCCACGCCGTAGAACATGCGCACCTTGTCGCCCGCCTTGGCGCTGAGCGCGCCGCTGCCGGTCAGCGCGCCATCGGCGCCGTTGAACAGCACGTAAGTCGGCTTTTCGTCGATGGCTTTCTGCATGTCGAAGCCTTGCAGGCCGCCGGCGCGGTAGCCGCCGTTGGTATAGAAGTCACCCTGCATCACGTAGTATTCCTTGTCGACCCTGGACATGCCTTCCTTCGGTTCGACCAGGATCATGCCGTACATGCCGTTCGCCACGTGCATGCCGACCGGCGCGGTGGCGCAGTGATACACGTACAGGCCGGGAAGCAGGGCCTTGAAGGAAAAGCTGGCCTGGTTGCCCGGCGCGATCAGGGTCTGGCCGGCGCCGCCGCCAGGGCCGCTCACCGCGTGCAGGTCGATATTGTGGGGCAGCTTGTTCGAGGACAGGTTCTTCAGGTTGATTTCGACCGTGTCGCCTTCGCGCACGCGGATCATCTTGCCCGGCACGGTGCCGCCGAAGGTCCAGAAAGTATAGCGGGTGCCGGGTGCGATTTCGTGTTCGACTTCTTCGACCGTCATGTTGACGACGACCCTGGCCGGCGTCTTGCGGGTGATCTGGGACGGCAGCAGCGGCGGCGCCAGCAACTCATGCACGATCACCGGCAGTGCCGGAATCGGGGCGGCGCCGGCGGCGGGGAAGGCCGTGCAAAGCAGGGCGGAAAGGGTGGTGAGGGCAGCTGCGGTGAAGCGGGGAGCGATCCGGCGCATGATGTTTTACCTTTTCTTTTTGTAGGACGTTGCAAATCGAACGTCATGCAAATGCTAAGGCTTGCGCTTGCTAAAATCCTTGATGCAAGTTGGCTTTGACCAGGCTCAGGAAAATGGAATCACCTGGCGCGTGACGGCCACGGCGACAATGTACAAAAACGTCAGCACGGCGGCGCCGAATGCCAACGCGCGCACCTGCGGCGTACGGCCGCGCTTGAGCGCGATTGTGCCCAGCACGATGTAGAGGACCAGGGCGCATACCTTGGCGCCAAGCCAGGGCTGGGCGAACGGATACTGGCCGCTCCAGAATACCAGCACCAGTGCGCTCGCCAGCAGGGTGGTGTCGATGACATGGGGCGCGATGCGCACCCAGCGCCGCTGCAGCATCGGCGAGGCGCGCAGCATCCACGCGCCGCGCAGCAGGAACAGGAAGCCGCTGAGCGCGGCGCAGCCCATATGCAGATGCTTGACGGCGAGGTAGTCCATGGTATTCCTTCAGTTAGTGATCGATCCTGAAATCGATGATGATTTCGCCGGCGCCGCGCGCGATGTACGCCATCGTCACGCGCTCGCCGAAACGCGACGCGATCTGCGCCAGCAGCGGCAGCGGATCGTGGTCATTATAGAAGCGCATTGTCTCGCCCGGGTTAAGTGCATCGAGCGCGCCGAAAATGGCGGAGTGGCGAAAGCGCTTGGCGATGCCACGCGCGTCGAAAGCATACAGGCCGATCGCCGCGTTGGACGAAACAGAAGAACAATTGAGTGACATGTTATTTCTCCATCAATGAATGAGAAAGGCGAGCCGCACTGCGGCCCGCCCGTTGCCAGGTTAATGACGCTGCGGCGACATCGATCCGACGATGACGGTATTGCCGCGCGCCCCGGTGGCCAGGCGGAACGCGAACAGCGCCAGGCAGAAGCAGCCAACCGAGAACACGACGTCGCCCGGAACGCGCATCCAGACGAACGCTTCCATCAGATGCGAGTGGACCAATTCAGGCGAGCGGGCATACCACATGCCCTTGGTGACGCTGGCCCAGGCCTGGACTATGCCGGCCGGCACCAGCGAGATGAACACCATCATCGCCAGGCCGATATTGAGGCACCAGAACATCGGCGCCAGCAAGCGGTCGGACCAGGCGGCGCGCTCGGTCAGGCCGCGCAGGCAGAACAGCATCAGGCCGATGCCGAGCATGCCGTACACCCCGAACAAGGCGGCGTGGCCGTGGGCGGCCGTCATGTTCAGGCCCTGCATGTAGTACAGCGCGATCGGCGTATTGATCGAGAAGCCGAGCAGGCCTGCGCCCACCACGTTCCAGAAGCCGACCGCGATGAAGCACAGGATCGGCCACTTGTAGGCCTGCACCCAAGGCGCCGCTTTCGAGCGCTGGTAGTTGCGCCAGGCTTCGACGCCGATCATCGACAGCGGCACCACTTCCAGCGCCGAGAACATCGCACCGATCGCGATCACGAAGGTCGGCGTGCCGGTGAAGTACAGGTGGTGCAAGGTGCCCAGGATGCCGCCGAACAGGAACACGATGGTCTCGAGCACGATGGCGCTATTGGCGGTCGCTGCGCCGATCAGGCCCAGGCGGGTGAACAGCAGCGCGATGACGGCGGTGGCGAACACCTCGAAGAAGCCCTCGACCCACAGGTGGACCAGCCACCAGCGCCAGTATTCGACCATCGAATAATGGGTATGCGGACCCCAGGTCAGCGAGGTGGCATAGAAGCCGCCGATGCACAGCGCGGCCAGGAACACCATGGCGATCAGGCCGCGGCTCGACGACGGCGTGCGCAGCGCAGGCAGCAGGCCGCGTCCGAGCAGCGTGACCCAGAACAGCAGGCCGATGAACAGCAGGATCTGCCACACGCGGCCCATGCTGGTAAATTCCAGGCCCTGGTTGCCGACCCAGAAGCTGAAGTCGGTGCCCAGGTGCTGCAGGGTGCCGAGCCAGCCGGTGATGGTCGAACCGGCCACGATGAACAGCAGCGCGTAGAACAGGATATTCACGCCGAGCGCCTGGTACTTCGGCTCCTTGCCCGAGATGGCCGGTGCGATGTACAGGCCGGTGGCCAGCCATGCGGTGGCGATCCACAGGACCGCGAACTGGGTGTGGATGGTGCGGCTGACGGTGAACGGCAGGATCGTGCCGAGCGGGATACCGAAGAAGCTCTGGCCTTCGACCGCGTAGTGGGCGGTGATGATGCCCATGCCGACCTGCGCCAGGATCAGCGCGATCACCACATAGAAGTACTTGCGGGTGGCCAGCATCGAAGCGGTCGGCTTGAGGTTGAACAGCGGATCGTCCTTGGGCGGCGCCGGGTCGGCATCGTCATGCGCGCGGCCGTGGTAGAAGATCATGCCGGCGATCGCGGCTATCATCAGGATGATGCTGGCGATCGACCAGATGCCGGCGCCGGCGGTCGGCACATTGCCCACCAGCGGCTCATGCGGCCAGTTGCTGGTGTAGCTGAGCGCCGTCTCGCCGGGGCGGTCGGTCGCGGCCGACCAGGCCGACCAGAAGATAAAGGCGGGCAGGGCTTCCAGGTCATCATGGTTGGCCAGGCTGCCCGAGCTCATTGCATACTGGACGCGCAAGGCATCGAGCTTGGCGTCGTCGCCGAACAGGCCCTTGTAATGGGCGGCCACTTCGCGCACGGCCTGGCTGCGCTCGGGCGACAGGGTCACCGTGCCGGTGCGCGCCGCATAGGTATTGGCGCGCATTTCGCGCTGCAGGCGGGCGGCGAGGACCGCTTGCTGGTCGGCGTTGAGCTGCTCGAACGGCTTTCCAAACTCCTTGTCGGCCCAGATCGCGCGCAGCGCCAGCGCTTCGCGGTGCAGCCAGTCGGCCGACCAGTCGGGCGCCAGGTAGCTGCCGTGGCCCCAGACGGAGCCGAGCTGCTGGCCGCCGGCCGACAGCCAGGCGCGCTGGCCGCGCTGGACCTGGCCATCGGAGAAGATCACATCGCCGTTGGCGGAGGCCACTTGTTTGGGAATAGGGGGAGCGGTCAGGTAGATTTCGGTACCTACCCAGCCGAGGACGGCGAAGGACAGGACGCAGATCACTGCGAGCCAGGTCCAGAGTTTACGCGAGGCGTGCATGGCGTGGTTTCCTTGTTGTTGTACACGGCGCGGATCAGCCCGCCCGATAAGATACATTCTAAATACATCGTTTAAAAGATGCAAGTAATTTACATCTTTAAATCGCATGGGCTATACTTCACTCCTTGTTCACTGCCGTGCCGAGCGCTCCCGATGCGACTGACCGCCTATACCGACTACACCTTGCGCACGCTGATCTACCTCGGCATGCACCGCGACCGCCTGGCGACCATCCAGGACATCGCCGAACTGCACGGCATCTCGAAGAACCATTTGATGAAGGTCGCGCACCAGCTCGGCCTGTCGGGGCTGGTGGAGACGGTACGGGGGCGCAACGGCGGGCTGCGGCTGCGGGTCGAGCCGGAGCTGATCAACATCGGCGCGGTGGTGCGCCACAGCGAAAGCGACTTCTACATGGCCGAATGTTTCTCGCCGGAGGGTAGCAACTGCCAGCTGGCGCCGGCGTGCGCGCTCAAGGGCTTGCTGGCCGGGGCCACGGCGGCCTACCTGAAAGTGCTCGATGGCGCCACGCTGGCCGGGCTGATCGCCCAGCAACCGACACCGGGCCAGCGGCCGGGCGTCGCCAACATTAGCTGGCAGCGCTGAATTTGCGACTTCGGTGCGCATGCGTCCAGAATTTACTGTGACGATGAGGGCACAACAACCAACACGTCGTCCCCGCGAAGGCGCACTGGTGTCCGGAATAAACTTGTTGACAGCGCCGCCTCTCTAATTTGGGCGACACAGTAGCAGACATCGTGGAATTTTCGACTTCAAACGCATCAACCAACATCGTCCCTGCACAGGCGGGGACCCATTGCACCGCAGCTCCGTTCTATATCGGAATCTGATCATAGGTGTTATGTGGTCCCCGCCTCCGCAGGGACGATGTCAACTCTTGTAATCAAGTCTCGATTTTGCGATTTCTATGATCGCCCTACGGCCACATATCGCGCTACTCATGTCAAGAGAATTATTCCGGACACCAGTGCGCGAACGCGGGCACGACGTTTGTACTTGTATTTCAAGCTTCACTTTCGCGATTTCTGCGGCAGTCCAATGCCTGCTTGGTGCGTGCGCGCATGCGCGAGCATGACGCTGGCCGACCGGCCTATGTCAACTAGTCATTCCGACTAGTCTTGCTAGCCAGATTGCTTTTTCTGCAGTCTCCCTCATGCCAATAGGCCGATGCCGTCCGACTGCGTAACCTTGTCGTATCAGGTACAAGGTCCAGGAGACGGTCATGGCAAGCAAGAGCCAGCAGCAATTCGCGGTATTGGGCAGCAGTACATTCGCCTTCACGATCTGTTTCGCGGTGTGGATGATGTTCGCCGTGCTCGGCATCCCGATCAAGAACCAGCTCGGCTTGAACGAGACCCAGTTCGGCCTGCTGGCCGCCACGCCGGTGCTGACCGGCTCGCTCGTGCGGGTCCCGCTGGGCATCTGGACCGACCGCTACGGCGGGCGCATCGTGTTCTTCCTGCTGATGCTCGCCACCGTGCTGCCGATTTATCTGATCTCGTATGCCACCGCCTACTGGCACTTCCTGGTGCTGGGCCTGTTCGTCGGCGTGGCCGGCGGTTCGTTCTCGGTCGGCACGCCCTACGTGGCGCGCTGGTTCAGCAAGCAGCGCAAGGGCCTGGCGATGGGCATTTTCGGCGCCGGCAATTCCGGCTCCGCGCTGACCAAGTTCGTGGCCCCGACCATCATCACCGGCTTCGGCTGGCAGATGCTGCCCAAGGTCTACGCGGTCGCGATGCTGGTCACGGCCGTGCTGTTCTGGGTATTTTCGTACACCGACAAGTCGCACCAGGCCGCCGCCGGCGTGCCGCTGGCCGAGCAGTTGAAGGTGCTCAAGGACAGGCGCGTGTGGCGTTATTGCCAGTACTACTCGGTGGTGTTCGGCGGCTATGTCGGCCTGGCGCTGTGGATGACAAAATACTATGTCAGCGAATACGGCTTCGACATGCGCCTGGCCGCGCTGCTGGCGGCCTGCTTTTCGCTGCCCGGCGGCGTGCTGCGCGCGCTGGGCGGCTGGATCGCCGACAAATATGGCGCCTACAAGGTCACCTGGTGCGTGATGTGGGTGTGCTGGGTTTGCTTCTTCCTGCTGTCGTACCCGCAAACGAGCATGCTGATCAAGACCGTCAACGGCAGCGCCAGCCTGCACGTCGGCCTGACCCCGACCATGTTCACGGTGCTGCTGTTCATCGTGGGCATCGCGATGGCGGTCGGCAAGGCGTCGGTGTTCAAGTTCATCGGCGACGATTTCAGCGACAACATCGGCGCCGTCTCGGGCGTGGTGGGCCTGGCCGGCGGCCTGGGCGGCTTCGTGCTGCCGATCCTGTTCGGCGCCCTGGTCGACCTGACCGGCGTGCGCTCGTCCGCATTCATGCTCCTGTACGGCACGGTGTGCGTGTCGCTGGTGTGGATGCACTTTTCATTCAAGGACCCGGCCCGCGCGGCCGCGTCGCCGGCGCTGGCCGCCGTTCCCGCTTAATTTTTCAGGAGAGTGTCATGAGCAAATATGTGCTTGCAACGTGGGAACCGGAAGTGCCAGATTTCTGGAAGGCCAGCGGCAAGACAACCGCCACCCGCAACCTGTGGATTTCGATCCCGGCCCTGCTGCTCGCCTTCGCGGTGTGGATGGTGTGGAGCGTGGTGGTGGTCAACCTGCCCAACATCGGCTTCAAGTACAGCACCAACCAGTTGTTCTGGCTGACCGCGCTGCCCGGCCTGTCCGGCGCGACGCTGCGTATTTTTTATTCGTTCATGGTGCCGATCTTCGGCGGGCGCAAGTGGACCACGCTGTCGACCGCCTCGCTGCTCATTCCCGCCATCGGCATCGGCCTGGCGGTGCAGGACGTGAACACCGGCTACCCGACCATGCTGCTGCTGGCCTTGCTGTGCGGCTTCGGCGGCGGCAATTTCGCCTCGTCGATGGCGAACATCAGCTTTTTCTATCCGAAGGCGCAGAAGGGCCAGGCGCTCGGCATGAACGCCGGACTGGGCAACCTGGGCGTGTCGGTGGTGCAGTTCGTGGTGCCGCTGGTGATCACGGCCGGCCTGTTCGGCGCCATCGGCGGCGATGCGCAAAGCTGGGTCAAGGGCGGCGCGAGCAAGGCCATGTGGCTGCAGAACGCCGGTTTCATCTGGGTGCCGTTCATCCTGGTGGCCACGCTGCTGGCCTGGTTCGGCATGAACGATATCGCGTCGGCCAAGGCCTCGTTCTCGGAACAGGCCGTGATCTTCAAGCGCAAGCATAACTGGCTGATGTGCTGGCTCTACACCGGCACCTTCGGTTCCTTCATCGGCTATTCGGCCGGCTTTCCGCTGCTGATCAAGACCCAGTTCCCCGATATCAATCCGCTCGCGTACGCCTTCCTCGGCCCGCTGGTCGGCGCCCTGGCGCGCGTGGCCGGCGGCTTCGTGTCCGACAAGCTGGGCGGCGCCCGCGTCACGTTGTGGACCTTCGTGGTGATGATCTGCGCCGTCGTCGGCGTGCTCAATTTCCTGCCGCACGGCGGCGCGGCCGGCAACTTCAACGGCTTCTTCTGGATGTTCATGCTGCTGTTTGCCGGCACGGGCGTGGGCAATGCGTCCACCTTCCGCATGATCCCGGTGATCTTCATGACCGAACGCCAGCGCGCGGCCGAAGGCAAGGGCGGTCCGGCCCAGGCCCAGGCCATCGTCGAAGCCAACAAGGAAGGCGCGGCGGTGCTCGGCTTTACGTCGGCGGTAGCCGCTTATGGCGCTTTCTTCATTCCGAAAAGCTACGGTACGTCGATCGCGATGACCGGCACGCCGAACGCCGCGCTGTGGTGCTTTATTGCCTTCTACGCGTCCTGCATCGCCGTCACCTGGTGGTGCTATGCCCGTCGCAACGCGGCCATGCCTTGCTAAACTTGGGAGTCCACCATGCACCGTGACCTGATAGCTGCCACACCGTCGGTCGAATTCGACGCGGCGCTGATCACCCGTTTGAACCAGATGGGTCCGCGCTACACCTCGTATCCGACCGCCGACCGTTTTAGTTCGGCCTTCGGCGCCGCCGACTATCGCGCCGCGGCCGGCAGCAGCGCCGGCGGCACCCACGCGCGCCCGCTGTCGCTGTATGTGCATATCCCGTTTTGCGAATCGCTGTGCTATTACTGCGGCTGCAACAAGCTCATTACCACCGACCACAGCAAGGCGGTGACCTATCTCGCTTACCTCAAGCGCGAAATCGCGATGCAGGGCGGCCTGTTTGCCGGCAAGAACGTGCTGTCGCAGCTGCATTTCGGCGGCGGCACGCCGACCTACCTGAGCGACGCCCAGATGGACGATTTGCTGGCCTGTCTGCGCCAGTGGTTCCAGTTCGCGCCCGAAAGCAGCGGCGAGTATTCGATCGAAGTCGATCCGCGCACTGTCAGTCCGGAGCGGGTCGCGGTGCTGCGGCGCCAGGGCTTCAACCGCCTCAGCCTGGGCGTGCAGGATTTCGATGCCGAGGTGCAGAAGGCGGTCAACCGGATCCAGCCCGAAGCCATGACGACGGACCTGATCAAGGCGGCCCGGGTGGCCGGCTTCCGTTCGGTCAGCATCGACCTGATCTACGGGCTGCCGAAGCAGACCGTGGCCACCATGGGCACCACGCTGGCCAAGGTCATCGCGGCCAGCCCCGACCGTATCGCGATCTACAACTATGCGCACATGCCGAACATGTTCAAGTCGCAGCGCCTGATCGTCGACGCCGACCTGCCCACGCCCGAGGCCAAGCTCGACATGCTGGGGCTGTGCATCGAGTGCCTGTGCGCGGCCGGCTATGTGTATATCGGCATGGACCATTTCGCCAAGCCGGAAGACGACCTGGCGCTGGCCCAGCGCGAGGGCCGGTTGCAGCGCAATTTCCAGGGCTATTCGACCCATGCCGAGGCCGAGATGGTGGCGCTGGGCGTGTCGGCCATCAGCGCCGTCAACGGCACCTACAGCCAGAACGAGAAGAACCTGACCGCCTATTACGCCGGGCTCGACAAGGACGAGCTGCCGGTGGCGCGCGGCATCGCGCTGGGCGCCGACGACCTGCTGCGGCGCACGCTGATCGGCCATTTGATGTGCAACTTCGCGCTGTTGTACGACGGCCTGGCGCTGCCCGAGGGCGCGACCTTTGCCGGCTACTTCGAACCGGAACTGGAACGCCTGCGCGAACTGGAAACGGACGGCCTGCTCCACATCTATCCGTTCGGCCTGGCCATCACGCCCAAGGGGCGCTTACTGATCCGCAACGTGTGCATGGTGTTCGACCGCTACCTGGCCTTGCCGCGCCCGGACGCCGACAGCAAGCCACTGCGCTTTTCACGCACCATCTGAGCCGCCATGCAGAAAGTGAAATTCGCGCCGCAGACGTTCCTGGCGCGCATGCCGCTGTTCGACGCAATGTCGCCGGAAGAGCTGGCCGTCATTGCCGCCGGCGCGACCGAGCGCCATGTCGATCGCGGCGGCGTGATTTTCCAGCGCGGCGATCCCTGCATGGGCTTTCACCTGGTCATATACGGCCAGGTCAAGTTGACGGCCGGCAGCGCCAGCGGCGCCGAAAAGATCATCGAGCTGATCGGGCCTGGGCAGAGTTTCGGCGAAGCGATCATGTTCATGGAAAAGCCGTATTTCGTGTCGGCGACGGCGCTGGTCGATACGCTGCTGCTGCACGTGACCAGCGCTGCCGTGTTCGCCGGTATCGAGCGCGATCCCCGCTTCGCGCGCAAGATGCTGGCCGGCCTGTCGCGCCGCATGCATGGCCTGGTCGGCGACCTGGCCTCGTACGCGTTGCGCTCGGGCACCCAGCGCGTCATCGGTTTCCTGCTGCAGGACGAGGCGATCGGCGAGGGCGCGGAGGTGACGCTGCCGGTCAGCAAGGCCGTGGTGGCGTCGCGCCTGAACCTGACGCCTGAACACTTCTCGCGCATCCTGGCCGACCTGAGCGCGCACGGGCTGATCAGCGTGCAGGGACGGCATGTGACGATCCTGGCCATCGATGGTTTGCGCGAATATGCGGGCTAAGATGGAAGACATCGAAAAATTCGTGCGCGGCTTCAGCCGCTTCCAGCAGCAATACTTCAGCGAAGAAAACACGCTGTATGACGCGCTGCGGGCCGGGCAGCGTCCGACCACCTTGCTGATCGGCTGCTGCGATTCGCGGGTCGATCCGATGCTGCTGACCGGCAGCGACCCAGGCGACATGTTCGTCGTGCGTAACATCGCCAACCTGGTGCCGCCGTGCGCTCCGGACGCGCCGCCCGGCGTCAGTTCGGCCATCGAATTTGCGATCTGCAACCTGGAGGTAGCACGCGTGATCGTGCTCGGGCACGCCCGGTGCGGCGGCATCCGCGCGCTGCTGGCGCCCCAGCAGGAGGCCCGCGAAACCGATTTCGTCGAGCGCTGGATGCGCATTGCCGCGCCGGTGCGCGAGCGCGTGCTGCGCGACCTGGCGCACAAGTCGTCGGAGGAGCGCCACCAGGCCTGCGAGCAGGCCAGCATCCTGCAGTCGCTCGACAATTTGCTGACCTATCCCTGGCTCAAGCGCAGGGTGGAGCAGGGCAAGCTGATGCTGCATGGCTGGTATTTCGACATCGACAGCGGGGCGCTGATGGCGTATTCGGCGCGCCAGCAGCAGTTCTTGCCGATGGTGTGCCCGATCCCGACGCGTGCACGCGCTATCGAATAGAATTTGGATATTGATTTTGTTATTGCTATCTGAAGGGATGGTGAATGCAGAAAATGCCGATACGCGAGATGACGGGCGCCGACCTGGCGTTGATTGCCATGCTGGTGAGCGAGTCGAACAAGGACGTGGCGGCCAGTTTCGGGCTGCATGCGGAAAATTGTCCGAAGCATCCGTCTTTTTGCACCGAGAGCTGGGGCAGCGCCGATGTCGCGCGCGGCGACGTATTTCATCATGGACGACGACAATGGCGCGGCGATCGGTTGCGTGGCTTATGAATCGTCGGGGCCAGGGCGCGGCTATTTGAATCGGCTGTCGGTGTTGCCGCAGCACCGGGGCAGCGGGGCAGGGGCGCGGCTGGTGCAGCACGTCGTCGACCACGCGCGCAGCCATGCGGTGGAGTCGATCAGCATTGGCGTAATCGGGGAACACACGCAATTGCAGCGCTGGTACAACAAGCTCGGGTTCGCCGATGGCGAGACCAAGCGGTTTTCCCATCTGCCTTTTAGCGTCAAGTACATGCGCCTGGCAATTGCAGAAGTCGCGTAGAAGCAGGGCGCGCAATCGTATCGGCCAGACCGGCCGCGCAACGAAGAAGGCGAGTTCGCGCCATGACGAAGAAATTTCCCGACGAGCCGGCCAATCCGGAACGCATCTGCTGGGGCTGTGACAAGTACTGCTCCGCCGATTCGCTCGCATGCGGAAACGGGTCCGACCGCACGCAGCACCCGATCGAGCTATTCGGCAAAGGCTGGCGCGCTTGGGGCGTGGACGCCGCGCCCGACCCTGAGGAAACTCCCAAAGAGTGATAGAGTCAGCACGCTGCGTTACATTCAACGTTGCACAATTCAAGGAGACTTGATGGCAAACGACGTATCCCCCGTAGCCGCACCGGCGCTGTCCGCCCGCAGTGTCGACTCGCTGCCGGGCCCGAAGGGTATACCAGTGTTTGGCAATGCCCTGCAAATCAAGTCGCATCAAATGCACCAGCAGCTCGAAGCCTGGGCCCGGCAATACGGACCGTACTACCGGCTCCGGCTTGGGTCGCGGCGCATCGTGGTAGTTGCCGATCACAAGGCGATCGGCACGCTGCTGCGCGACAGGCCGGAAGGATTCAGCCGTTCTTACCGGCTTACCGAGATCTGGAATGAAATGGGATTGCCGACCGGCGTCTTCGGCGCCAACGGCGAAGTCTGGCGCCGCCAGCGCCGCATGGTGATGGCAGGATTCGATCCCGGCCATGTCAAACGCTATTTTCCGGCGCTGAACGAGGTGGCGCAACGCCTGGCCGGCCGCTGGAGCGTGGCCGCTGGCCAGCATGTGGCCATCGACCTGCAGGCCGACCTGATGCGCTACACGGTTGACGCGATCGCCGGGCTGGCGTTTGGCGCCAAGGTTAATACGCTCGAGTCTGACGGCGATATCATCCAGAAGCACCTCGACAAGATTTTGCCCGCACTCTTCAAGCGCCTGTTCGCGCCTTTCCCGGTGTGGCGCTGGATGCCTTCGCGCAAGGACCGCGAACTGGCGGCCAGCATCGTCGCAGTGATGGCTGCCGTCGACGGCTTCGTGGCCCAGGCGCGTGCGCGCATGGCGCGTCAGCCGGAACTGCGCGAGCACCCCGACAATCTGCTGGAAGCCATGATTGCAGCCGCGGACCAGCCCGACAGCGGCATCGACGACACACAGGTTGCCGGCAATGTCCTGACCATGCTGCTGGCCGGCGAAGACACGACCGCCAATACGCTGGCATGGATGATCCACCTGCTGTGGCAGAACCCGGCCGTGCTGGCAAAGGCGACGGCCGAAGTGCGTGACGTCTGCGGCGACGCGCGCGCACTGACCATCGAGCACATGGCCCAGCTCGATTATGTCGAAGCCTGTGCCAACGAAACGATGCGCCTGAAACCGGTAGCGCCGCACATCGGCTTCCAGACCTTGCGCGACACCCAGGTGGGCGATGTGCATGTGCCGGCCGGTACGATGATCATTTCTGTCATGCGGCATGACTCTGTCAGTGACGACTTCGTCCGCGATGCTGCCGCATTCTCGCCCGAGCGCTGGCTGGAGGAAAACAATCCGGCCTTGAATGCGACGTCGGCCAAGCGGGTATCGATGCCGTTTGGCGGCGGGCCGCGCATCTGTCCGGGCCGCTACCTCGCGCTGCTCGAAATGAAAATGGCGATGGCAACGCTGCTGGGACGGTTCGACATCGAGAGCCTGGAAACACCGGACGGAAAAGAGCCGCGCGAACATATGGCGCTCACGATGACGCCGCTTGGATTGCGCATGCGTGTCCGCTGTCGCTAGCCGTCGCATTTTGCTGATCCACATGGGGTAGCGTCCATGCGTGGTGGACTGTTACAACCAACAATTTTGCGTGTCCACCCGCTCCTCGACACTCGGCGACAGCACCGCGCGATACGTCTGCGGCCTCAGGTTTGGCGGGGGGAGCAGGGAGATCCCGCCACTTCTCACCCGCGTCATGATTACTTACCGAACTCCCGGCGCTTGGCGGCGGGAGACTGGCTAGGCTTGGTGCAGTGTCTCCGACGTTTGCCGCGCCGTTCATTTCCTCGGCAAACAGTTCGGTCTTGCCTCCCGCGGCGCCTCGCGGAGGCGGCACGTAGATCATCCGCCGCATGGCGTCCCTGTCGTCGGAACCGGCAGAAGAGGTGACACGGGATCCCGGCGCCACGCTGTTCGGGTTATGGACAGCAGGCCGCGCTCTTCTCCGTCACGCGCAAGCCGTCGCTATGTGCCGGTCCCATGGCCGTCACTCGAAACGTTCGAGAAATCAGGCTCAATCGGGTCGAAATGGCATGGCGAGCGGCCAGATTCATTGGCCGCCCAATGCCAATGATGCGGATGACGGCTTAGTTGCTGCCGACCAGGGAGACACCACTGGTACTTGCGTAGCCATACACCATCACATAATACGTCCCTGCCGCTGGCGAGGTAATGGTGATGGTTTCCGCCGTGGTCGATCCATTCGAGCTTTTCAGATAGGTCGACGTGGTTGGCGCTGCGCCTATTTGCACATACAGATCGGCATCGCCCGTACCACCGGAGGTCTTGAAGCTCAGGCTGGGACGCCCGGCTGGCACCACCATGGTGTACATCTTGCTGGAGCCCGCTGCCACGGCAATGCCGGTGACCGGTACGCCATTGGTCAGCACGTTAGCGCCGGTGGAAGTGGCATAGCTGGCAACCAGCGCGATGCCGCTCGAGGCTGCATAACCTTGGACCAGGACGTAATAAGTGCCGGCTGCTGGTGCTGCGACAGTGATGCTTTCGGTCGTGGTCGAACCGTCAGATTTTTGCAGGTACGCCGCCGTGGTCGGCGCCGCGCCAAGCTGGATGTACAGGTCCGCATCGCCCGTGCCGCCGGATGTCTTGAAAGTCAGGTTCGACGCGCCCGCCGGAACCACGAACGTGTAGCCCTTGCCGGCCCCGGCTGCGAGCGCGATGCCCGTCACCGGCACATCCTTGGTCAGCACGTTGCCAGTCGAGATGGTGCAGCCGGTGGTGTCGTAGCCCGGTGCTGGCGACTGCGTGCACGTTCCGCCGCCGCTGTAGGTCGAGTAGACATGGGTGTAGGCGGTGCCGGTGTAGCCGGGCAAGCCTGCTGCCGTGCACGTGGTCGCCGCACCATTAATGATGGTGGCATTGCAGGCAGGGGTGCCAGCGCCACCGAACACATCGGTGATCGGCGTCGCGGAGGTCAGCGCCGGCAAGCCATACATGCTCTCAATCGTCGCCAGAACATTGTAGTGGTTGATTTGCTCGCTGAAATTGCCGGCCACGACACCGGAACCGACAAAAATGGTCGGCACCAGGTTGGCGGAGGTTGACGAATCGTCCTCATCGAACGTCAGAATAAGCAGGCTGTTATGGGTCTTGGCCCATTGGGCATAGGCGTCGATATTGCTACGCAACCACGTGTCGCCCTGGCTCACGGTGCCATCATGCATGTCGTCGATCAGGTTGGGTACCACGACCGACACGGCTGGCAGGGCAGCATAGTTGCTTGGGAAGCTGGTGTAGGGCTGGTTCGATGCGGCAGGAACGTTGGGGAAATTGACCCAAGGATTATGTTTGCGCGCATAGTGTCCGGCCGTGGACGTGCAACCGGTGTAACCCACCGATGGCATCCCTTCCGAGTAACCGGTAAATTGCAGGCCGGCCGCAATCAGTTGGCCCCCCAGATTGTTGACGCCGGTAAACGTATTGGGGCAGGCGTCGCTGGTCACGCCTTGCGTGCTGCCGGAGAACAGGGCGACATAGTTGGGCTGGCTCGGGTGGCTCACGCCGTGCGAATTGGTGAAATTTGCGCCTTGGGTGGAGAGCGACGTGATGTAGGGCGCGGCGCTATTACCGACAACTTGGGTTAGCCCGTGGTTTTCCATGATGACAACAACGACATGATCGTATCGCGGTATCGTGGCTTGGGCTGGCGCCATCGCGCCCAAGGCAACGGCAGCACAGCACAGGGTACGCAGTGTGGACTTCATCAATTTGTTTCTCGCTTTCAGTATGAGGGTTCGAACTTTGAACGGCTAGGCGGCGTGTGCCTCGGGATTGAGTATGGCTGGAGATCGAAAAACTGGATGTTTCAGTAATGTGTCGAATTCTGTCTTCGGAAAGTGACCGGACGATGACCTTGCCGTCGCAGTGGTTATTCCTGCTACGCGGCGCGGCACTGGATGGCACTGTTCGGTATTCAGCACCGGTCATGAAAATGCGCTTGGCGGAAGCCGCAGGAAAATTAACGAAATATTGACCTCGCGCCAAGCGCCCACGGTAATTGCTGCAATGGACGCGCAGCTGACTTGCGCATACTTGTGAACATGGGGGCCGTCCTGTGATCCGAACGAGAAAGATACCTTGGAATGTATGTGGCAGTTGATAAATAGTAAAAAAAGACAATTCGACATCCATGTGTTCAAATTTGAACAAGTATTTACTCGATTAAGAAAATAGTATTGGTGTTGCCTGCCAGAAGTTTGCAGTGCCTGCAGCCGCCCATGTCGAGGCCAGGCGAGCACGAAGGCAGCACGAACATCCAGCTGAGCAGCGTTGTGCTCACTGCGTGCCGGGACATTGGGCATGGCAACGACAGGGCCTGGATCAGGGGCACTGGCGTCGCCAATGGCGAGCGGCTCTCGCCGCGCGTAGTCGTAGTATTAGTGTCAGAATAGGATCAACTGAGCGGCAAGTGCCAAGCCGCACGTCCTGGCTCAGTCCAATCACGGGAGTCGCCATGCAGTTGTCCAAGCCCGCAGTGATAGGCGGCATCGCTTTGGTCGGCCTGCTGGCTGGATGCGCCAGCCAGACACTGGATCAGCCGGCCACGTTCGCGCCCGCCGATACCGTCGCCGTGCTCAACCGCGTGACCTGGGGCGTGAATGATTCGACCGTGCGACGCGTCCGCGCCACCGGCCTGGCGCGCTATATGGAAAGCCAGTTGCATCCGGCGCCTGCGCAATTGCCGCCGGCGGCACAGGCCCAGCTGGCGGAACTGACGATCGGCAAGCGCCCGCTGCAGCTGTTGGTGTTCGATCTGGAGCGACGGCGCAAGGATGCCGACGCGATTGCCGATGATGACGCCAAAAAGCTCGCCCAGCAAGGCTACCAGCAGGAATTGAACCGCCTGGCGCGCGAGGCGGCCACGCGCGCACTGCTGCTCGCCATGTACTCGCCGAATCAGGTGCAGGAACAGATGACCTGGTTCTGGATGAACCATTTTAATATCCACCAGGGCAAGGCCAATCTGCGCGCAATGGTGGGGGATTTCGAAGAACAGGCGATACGCCCGCATGCGCTTGGCAAGTTTCGCGACTTGTTGGCCGCCACGGTCCACCATGCGGCCATGTTGCGCTACCTGGACAATGAACAGAACGCCCTCAACCACCTCAACGAAAATTTCGCGCGCGAGCTGATGGAGCTGCACACGCTGGGCGTGGACGGCGGCTATACCCAGCGCGATGTGCAAGAACTGGCGCGCATGCTGACCGGCCTGGGCGTGAACCTGGGCCCGACCGCGCCCGCCGTGCGGCGCGAACTGCAGACGCAGTACGTGCGCCTGGGGCTGTTTGAATTCAATCCGAACCGGCACGATTACGGCGCCAAGCAGTTCCTGGGGCAGTCGGTGCGCGCACACGGCCTGGCCGAAGTGGATGAAGCCATCGACAGGCTCAGCCGCCACCCGGCCACGGCGCACTTTATCAGCCGCAAGCTAGCCCAATATTTTGTCGCCGACGATGCACCGGCGGCACTAGTCGAGCGCATGGCACAAACGTTCCTGCGCAGCGACGGCGACATCGCGCTCACGATGCAAACGATGCTGGCCGCTCCGGAGTTTGCTGCCTCGCTGCGGCACAAATTCAAGGACCCGCTGCACTATGCCGTCTCGGCGGTGCGCCTGGCCTACGACGAAAAGACCATCCTCAACGCCGGCCCGCTGCTGAACTGGCTTAACCGCATGGGCGAGCCGCTGTATGGCCGTCAGACCCCGGACGGCTATCCGCTCTCGCAAGCGGCGTGGGCCAGTTCCGGCCAGATGACGACCCGCTTCGAGATCGCCAAGGCGATCGGCTCCGGCAATGCCGGCCTGTTCAAGACGGACGCTCCGCTGGCGGTCGCGCAACCGGCCTTTCCGCAACTGGCCAACGCGCTGTTCTACCAGGCGTTGCAGGCGGGATTGAGCGCGTCAACGCATGATGCGCTCGAGCATGCCGACTCGCCCCAGGAGTGGAACACTTTTTTGCTGTCCGCACCGGAAATGATGTTTCGATAAACCAGGGAGTATGCCATGCAACGTCGCACCTTATTGACCGCGTTGGCCGCCGCGCCATTGGCGGCAGTTGGTGGCAGGCTGTGGGCGGCACCGGCCACGACCAACCGCGTGCTGGTGGTATTCCTGCGCGGCGGCTACGATGCGGCCAGTCTGTTGGTGCCCGTTTCGAGCAAGTTTTACTACGAGGCCCGTCCGGCGATCGCGATCGGCGCACCCGGCTCCGGTCCTGCTGCGGCCTCGCCGCTGGACGCCGACTGGGGACTGCACCCGGTCCTCAAGGACAGTATCTATCCCTTGTTCCAGCGCGGGCAAGCCGCCTTCATCCCGTTCGCCGGCACCGACGACAGTTCGCGCAGCCATTTCGAAACGCAAGACAGCATCGAACTGGGCCAGCCCATGGGGGGCAGCCGCAATTACCGGTCCGGCTTCCTGAACCGGCTGGCCGAAACGCTGGGCGCTGGCGCGTTGGCGTTCACCGAGCAGTTGCCTCTGATCATGCAAGGAGGGCTGCCGGTGCCGAATGTGGCGCTGCGCTCGCTGTCCAAGCCCGCGCTGGACCAGCGTCAGAGCGCGTTGATCGCCGCCATGTACCGCGGCACCGCGCTGGCGCAGCCAGTCGACGAAGGCTTCGCCGTGCGCGCCGATGTGGTGCGTGAAATGGCCGATGAAATGGCGGCGGCCAATCGCGGCGCCATCGCCGCCAAGGGATTTGAACTGGAGGCGCGCCGTATTGCCCGCTTGATGAAGGAAAAATACAATATCGGTTTTGTCGACGTCGGCGGCTGGGATACCCACGTCGGCCAGGGTGGCGCCAGCGGCTACCTGGCCAACCGCATGGGCGAACTGGGGCGCGGCTTAGCGGGGTTCGCCAGCGAAATGGATCGGGAGTGGAACAAGACGGTGGTGCTGGTGATCAGCGAATTCGGCCGCACCTTCCGCGAAAACGGCAACCGGGGAACCGACCATGGCCATGGTTCGGCGTACTGGGTGCTGGGCGGCGCGGTCAAGGGCGGGCGCATCGCCGGCGAACAATGCCAGATTGCGGCCGGCACGCTGTTCCAGAACCGCGACCTTCCCGTGCTCAACGAATACCGCACCGTGCTCGGCGGCTTGTTCGCCCGCATGTACGGCCTGACCGGTGCCCAGACGCAGCGTGTTTTCGCTGGCGTGACGGCGCGCGATATCGGACTGGCGTAGCAAGCCCGGCTCGTCGTCACGTAGCGCCACGGCGCACGGCGCCATTGTCATTCGCAGATAGGTCAATGCGGGTGTGCGACAGTTTCAAGCCCAAGCGTGCAGCGCCCTGCGCAGGCTGGCGAACGATGGACGCGATGACACACGTTTTTTCGCGCATCCGGGCTCCTTAGCGCAAGGAAGTACGGAACTCGGGATCGACGATGCTGCCGAAAACAAAGCCCGACGCGATTAATTGTTGAATGACACTCTCCAGCGCGCTGAGCGTGCGCGGATGGATTTCATGCATGAGAATAATGCCTCCCCTGCGCGCACGCGCCGCCGACACCACGTGGCCCACATAGTCGTCCCGGTACTGAGGTAATACGCCGCACGAAATCGCTTCCTTGGCGTCCACCTTGCCATTTTTTTCGAATGCCCAATCGCAGGAATCGATATGCCAGCCGACGATCTGGTAGCCATGGAGATGCACCAGCGTATTGGTTTCGCACGTTGAATTTCCGTAGGGATATCGAAACAGTTTCACGGGATTGGACAATGTGACGATGGCGTCGTCGCGCAAGAATTCCTCGGTTTGGGCTGCCGTGCTGATGTCGTGAAAATTCGGATGGCTCCACGAATGGTTGGCGATCACCAGGTGACCGGCAGCGCGCACCTTGGCGACCAGCTCCGGATGCTGAGCGGCTTTTTGCCCGATCATGAAAAACGTCGCCGAAATGCCATATTTCTTCAACACATTCAAGATGTGTTCGGTTCCACCTGGCACGGGACCATCGTCGAACGTCAGGGCGATCCGGTTGATGGGCGGCGCCGTGGCAATTTCGGATTCGTATTTGCAGCTGCGTTCAAGCTCGCCAGGCTCCACCGTGAGCCGCTCAACCAAGCGCTTGATGTGATGGTGGCGGATCTGGGCGATTTCCTCCGCTGGCGGGCTGAACAATGGAGCGGCGCTGGCAGCCTGCAGATCGGCGGCGCTGCTATCGCAGACCAACGCGGCGCAGGCGATGACCGGTGCCGCGATGGCAATGCCGAGTCGGGCCAGGGTAGGGGGGATCAGGGAACGGAGCATGGTCGCAGTCGGGTGGGGGAACGCGCAACTATAACCGAACTGGCAGTGCTGTCGCCGATGCCCCGTGTCGATGTGGGGTGTCTGTGCAAGCGTGGTGTCCCAGGCCGCGCACATCGCCGGGCAACGGACAGAGCGACAAACAGGGGCGCCCGAGACGCTGTCTGCGCCCCAAAAAAAAGCCACCTGGCTGCGCGGCGTGCGCAAGCAAGTGGCTTTGTGTTGACCCCCGGTCAACGCTTAGAGGCACATCCCGGTGCGGCTGGTCACGGCCGTCAGGGCCATGCTCACGGCCGGCAGATTGTCGCCGGCAGCGTTCAGATGCCCGTTCACGGTACCGCCGACACAGTCCCCGTCGAACGCGACGTTTACTGTGCAGCTGGCGCCGTTTGCCAGCGTGGTGCCGCAGTTGCTACCGAGGTGCAAATCGCCGCCGCTGCCAGTGCTGACAATCGAGAATGTCAGTCCGGTGGCCGGGATCGGGCCGGTATTGGTGACCGTGACGGGCAGGCTCTTGGTCCCGCCGCGCTGCACGGTGCCAAAATTGAGCGACACCGGTGACATCGACAGGGCTGTCTTGTCAGGGGCATTGACCACCGCCGCCACGTCGTCCGGGAAAGGATAGGCCAAGGTCGGACGGTAAGGATAGTCGGTCTTGAGCATGGTAGGGAAACCGATTTCGCCAGCATCTTCGATACCGGGCGAGAGCGGACCCTTGAACAGGGAGCGGAACAACTGATTGCGCACATCGCTGCGCCACGGTGTAAAGCCGGCCGGCGCGGCATACGAAGGCGGCTGGTAGTATGCAATGCCGCCGTCGTTCGGACGCACCGGCGGTACGCTCATCCACTGATGGTTGCCGTCGATGCTGGCAAAGGCACTGGCGACGACGTTGTCGGTGGCCGAAAACACCGGCAGGCCATTGCTGCCGATCGGTACGCCAGCGGCGGCGGCCAGCTGGTCCAGGCCAGTCCGGTCGAGCAAGGCCAGCTTGGCCAGCTGCACGGCATCGGCCACGACGGCGTAGCCTTGCGGATCGAAGTAGCCATTGGTCACTTTCATTTCGGCCCTGACCCGCGCGGCCACATCGGGAATCATCAGCAGATGCTTGGTCAAGCGCAGTTCCGTGGTGGTGAAATAGGCGTCCAGGGCCGCATCGGACATGTCCTCATGCGAGATGGTGATGAGCGCCCTGATTCCCGGTGGCAGTTTGTCGATGGCATTTTCGGCGGCGGCGGAAATCAGGCGGTTCTTGGCGCCCTCAATCAGATGCATATCGGGCGAGGACGGCAAGCCGACGACGCCATTGAGCGAGCCGAGATCGTCGACCAGCCGCGTCAAGCGGTCAACTGCATCGGAAGCCTTTTTGGCCGCGTCCGATACGGTGCAGCCGCCCAGTTCCTGCGGCACGCCGATGATGCTCATGTGATAGCAGCGGAACCAGGTGCTCAGCGGTGCAAACACCTCTTCGCCACTGAGCGACAGATCGGTGGAGTTGAGAATAACCTGGTTGGCGGCCCGCACATATTCGCTCATGGCCACGTCGATGTCCTTGCCCCAGCCATCGAGCAGGCTGGTCACCGGCGACAGGTTCGAACCGAAGCGCTGCGCCAAATCCACTTGCGCGTTCGCGATGACGACAAAGAAATTATTCGTCGCCACGGCAGCGTCACGTACGGCCACGGCCGTGCTGAGCAGGGCGGTCTGCTTCGTCTTCAGCGTCGAGTTAATCACGCTGATGGTGGCATTGATGGTACTGTTGTTCAGGTTGACAGCCGCGTTATAGGAGTTGCATTCCACATATCCCGGCAGATACCAGGCAGGACAGTTCTTGATCGGCTTGAGAATGGCGGTCTGTTGCAGCAGCTTGACGTGCAGGTCGATGATCTCGTTGTTTACGCTGATCATTTTCTGATTCGCGTCGAGCACGACGTTAAAGACGCGCTGGTCGGCATTGAGGGCGATTGTGTTGATCTCGTTGGCATAGCCCTGCACGTTGTCGATGCCGCTGTTCAGCGCGGGCAGTACTTGCGTGTTCATCTTGTTGATGATCGATTGGGCCTGGCTCTGCGACAGCGGGCCATTGTACTTGTTGACGAGGATGCCCTGGACAGCAGTGTCGACTTTCACCCAGTCAACCGCCAGCCTGCCGATTAATTTGCGATAGTCGTAATAGGCGGCCAGATGCTTGCCGGCCGAGCGGCGTCCGTACTGGTCGGCCACCGTGTCGTTCATGACCAGCGTGTCGCGCAAGTAGGGCCAGAGCGCCTCCTTGGGCTTGACCAGGGTGCGCGCATTGCCCAGCGCGGCGCCGTTCTGGTCAAGGAGGGGCGGGGTCATCTTGGCGATGAAGGCTTCCAGCGCCATGTGGCGTTCTTCCACCAGCGTTTCGTTGTCGAACAGGTTCCAAATGTCGCCCGCATACTGGTTGATATAGGTATGGCTGAACATGTCGGCCGCAGCGTGCCCCAGGTAGCCGTAGGCATAGGCTTTGCCGACCGAACTGGTTTTTGAATTGGCGAGCAGGTATTGCAGCCACTGGTGGGTGCCCCAATCGCCCGGGTTGACTGCGCCCGGGTGGACGATGGACTGGCCGACGATGACGTCGGGCGCCGCATCGGGTCCGATATTACCCATCAAAAATTCGTTCTTGTTCTGGAGGATGGCATCGATCACATCGGCCGGCGGCGCGATCTTGACCAGCCTGCCGTTGAGGCGAATCGTTACGGCGCGGTCGCGCGCCAGATCGTTGATCACCTGCTGGCCTACCCAGACGTGGGAGTCCGCTTTGAGTGCGTATGCGGAGCCCATGCTGGCGATGCCGAGCGCCAGAGCAAGCATCGCGTGCCGTAATACGTGTTTACCGTGTTTTTTCATTGTTTGTTTTGGAGTGAGTTATCTGAGTTCGACGTACGAAGGTCGAATTGATGCTTTTTTTGCAAAGCGCGGAAATTATATATTCTTCAAGATAATGAAACAATTAACATCGCGATTCGATGCCAATGAAGTGTCATAACAATGCGGTTAGCAAGCCGGTCAGGCCGAGGCCGCAGCCATCATCCCAGCCGGATCGATGGCCTCGATGGCGCGATCCCGATACAGGCTTGGGCCCCCGTGTCCCAGGCTGTATCGGATCGCACTACTGCTGCGGATCGACGCTGCGTCATGCCGCCTCGCTTGCGGATGCCGCCGTTCACAGCGCACGGGCCGCGCACTGATATCAGAGTGTCATGAAATTGTCATCAAAGAACAATGAAGGCGTCATGCAGCATTGCTAAGGTATTGGTCTTGCCGCCACGCCTACCGCGCACGCGGCCCAACTAGCCCAATGATTCCATGACCCGACCTGCGCTGCCGTCCCGTACCAAGCTTGCCACCTTCGTTTCCCTGGCCATCCTGAACATGACGGCGCACGCCGCCGGTCCGGAGCTGGCCGATGCATCGACCGCCCCGATGCAAACGGTGGTCGTGACCGCCAGTGCCGGGGCCTACCGCGCCAAAGACGCCGCTGCCGGCAGCGCCACGGCAGTCGCGCCGACCCAGGCCAGCCTGCTGGCGACCGAGCCGCAGTCGGTCATCACCCGTGAATTCATCGAGCTGTCGGTCGCGCCGACCGCCGAATACAGCCGCATCGTCAATATTGCGCCTAGCCTGTCGGGCGACTCCGCCAACGGCCCCGGCCTGTCCGAGACCAAGACCACGATGCGCGGTTTTTCCGATGACCAGTACAACATCACCTTCGACGGCATTCCATGGGGCGACACCAACAATCCGGCGCACCACTCGACCTCCTTTTTTCCGGGCGCCGTGATCGGCGGCGCCTTGGTCGAGCGCGGCCCCGGCAACGCCAGCAATCTCGGCTACGCCACATTTGGCGGCTCGATCAACCTGTTTTCAAAGCAGGCGTCGAAGGAGGCTTCTGCCAGCGTGTTCACCTCGCTCGGCACTTGGCATACCGGGCTGTTTGGCGCAGCCTACGAAAGCGGTCGGCTGGCCGACTTCGGCAATGCCACAGTGCAGCTCAACGCCCAGCACCTGTCATCGGATGGCTATCTGACGCTCAACAGCATCAAGAGCGACAACCTGTTTATCAAGCTGCAGCGCAATATCGGCGCCGACACACTGGCCACGGTGCTGGCGACCGTGAACCGGATCCACTACACGCAAAACGACAACAGCAAGGGACCGACGCTGGTGCAGGTGGCGCAGTTCGGCAAAAATTTCAGCCTGAACAATGATCCAACCAGCTTCAATTACGCCGGCTACAACCACACCACCAAGGACACCGATTTCAGCTACCTGCGGCTGGAAACGGACTGGGGCAACGGCTGGAGCACCGACAACCACCTGTACACCTACGCCTACAACAACCAGACGATCTCATCGACCGATCCGACCGGCGCCACGGCGCCTGGCACCAAGATCGGCGCAGTCGGCAACAAGGACATCCCCGGCATCGACAAGCAGAACAAGTACCGCGTGTACGGCGATATCTTCAAGGTCAGCAAGACGCTGGCGGCGGGCGTGGCGCGCGGCGGTATCTGGTACGAACAATCCGATAGCGACCGCCACCAGTACGACCTCGACCTGACCCTGGGCAATGTGCGCGATCCGCGCGAAACCAAGCCGGCGCCAGTGCAAAATGCCAGCGTGTTGTTCGACCAGCTGTCGACCATCAGGAATTTCCAGCCCTTCGCCGAATTCGAATGGCATGCTGCAACGGGCACCACCGTCACGCCAGGCATCAAGCTGGTGCGCATCACGCGCGCGGTCGATGCCATGGTCAACCAGACTACCCGTACGCCGCAGAACACCTCGGTCGACTATGCGGCGACCCTGCCATACCTGACCTTGAACCAGCAGCTTGGCGGCCAGCTGGCCGTGTACGCGCAGTATGCGAAGGGATTCCAGATTCCCGATCTGAAATCGTTCTACATCGCCGACCCTAGCCGCAACAGCAGCGATCCTCAAAAATCGGTCAACTACCAGCTCGGCATGGTCGGCAAGAGCGACATCCTGACTTGGGATTTCGACCTCTACAAGATCGACTTTACGAATAAATACGTGTCGAACGGACTGGCCGGCGCGGCGGCGGCGTACGTCAATATCGGCGGTGTCGTCTACAAGGGCATAGAAGGCCAGGCGACCTGGGTGGTCGGTAACGGCTTCGCCCTGTATGCGAACGGGTCGAAGAACAAGGCGACCAGCGCCGACACCGGCAAGACGATCGCCAACGCGCCCGACATGACAGCCGCCGTCGGCCTGCTATTCAATAGCGGCGCCTGGTCCGCATCGCTGATAGGCAAGCGTACGGGGTCGGTGCGCCAGGTTGACTACGACGCGACCAAGCCGGCGGCCTACGACTTCTATAAGACCGCCGCCTACACCAACACCGACCTCAGCGTAGCCTACCGCTTTCGCAACATCGGCCTCGGCATCAAGGCACTGAAGCTGCAATTGAATGTCTTTAACCTGTTCGACAAGCAGGAAATTACCTCCATTTCCGCAGCCAAGTCGGCCCTGTTCGACCAATACACTTACCAGGCGCCGCGCAGCGTGCAGATCTCGGCCAAAGCGGACTTCTGACGCGCCATCCACATTGAATTGAAAGGTCACACCGATGCAAATTCCAGTCTGTTTTTCGCGCCTGCACATTGTCGCAATGGTTGCGGCGCTGTTGGCCACTGGCGCGGCCGGCGCCGCCGACGCAGCGTTCGTTGCGCCCGAGCGGATGCAGGCAATGATGATCCTGGCGGCACCGGCTGCCGTCAGCTCGGCAAGCGCCGCTCGCGAACTCGCCGAACTGCACCAGATCGAAACTTCCCGCACGCGCGAGCAGGTGGCGCGTGCGATGGCCGATGACAAGGACGAAACCGTATTCTTGTTTCGCGATGTGATGGGCGCCAATTTCAATGCGCGGACCTTTCCGCTGACCGCATTGCTGTCGACCCATGTCGGCGACGACGAAGGCGCCAACACCGCGCAGCTGAAGAAGGGGTTCGCCCGGGTTCGTCCGTACAACGCCGACAAGTCGCTGCGGCCGGTGTGCAAGACCAAGAAAAAGGATGACTCCTATCCAAGTGGTCATGCCACTGCCGGTTACCTGCAGGCGCTCACCTTGATCGAACTGGTTCCCGAAAAGCGCGATGCGATTCTTGCGCGCGCCGAGGAGTATGCGCAGAACCGGCTGGTCTGCGGCGTGCACTACCGCAGCGACGTCGAGGCGTCCAAGTTGGTCGCCTACGCAGTGCATGCGGTCATGCGTGAAAACGTGCAATTCAAGGCCGAACTGGCCGCCGCCGCGGCCGAATTGCACGCAGCCAGTAAGCAGCCGCTGCCGTGACAGGCCTCACGTCCGCGCCGCAAGACAGCGGCACCTTGGTCGCAATTTGATCGGCGGCACACCGGAAGACTATTCCATGATCCGGGCGGAAAGATGCCTTCGCCCGCTCCGTGAAATGTTCCTGTTCAGCTAGCAGGCTATCTCAAGCCATCACTGCGAAGCTAAAACTGACGCCAATTTTCATGCCGGTGTTCGTTTGCTTCCTTTAGAAGGTGCTCGGCGCGCAGCTCATCCTTCGGCGACTGTGCGTCGCCGCGTTGCACGGTCAGCGCCAATTCCTGGATCGCCGCTGGATATTCGAGCTCGGCCGCCTGCTCCAGCCAGGCGCGCGCGCGCACCGGATCTGCCATGCCGGCCTCGCCGTCGCGCAGCATATTTGCCAGCACGAACATCGCATGCGGGTTGCCGCGTTCGGCGCCGCGGTTCAGCCAGTGCATGGCGAGCCTCGGGTCGCGCGCGACGCCTTCCCCATTGCGGGCCATCAGGCCCAGCATGAGTGCCGCGCGCGCGTTGCCCAGCGCGGCTGCTTGCGCATACCACGGCCACGCCGCTGCAGGCGCCGGCACCACGTTGGCACGCAGCGCATCGCCCAGTGCACAGGCGGCCTCGGCGTCGCCTTGGCGGGCGGCCCTGGATAGCCACGCCCGGCTTTCGGCGGCAAGGGCAGGGCGCCCGGCATACAGCAGGCCAAGCTCGCGCTGCGCCACCAGCGCGCCCTGGCCGGCCCATGAGCGCAGGCGCCGCTCGGCCTCGGCAGAGTGCTGCTGCGATGCTTGCATGGCGAGTGCTTCGATGGCGGCCGCTGACGGCGTGGGCTGCACGCAGCCGCCCGCCACCAGCATTGCCAGGCACAGCAGCACGTAAGAGCATGGCCTCACTTGCTCAAGTCCACCGCATATTTGGCGAAGCCGCTGGCGTCGAGTGCGCCTTCGGCCACGATGGGGGTGATGCCGCCGGCCTTCGCCAGGGCCAGGTGGCCGGCGGCCGAGCGCAAGACCACCGGGCCGGCGGTCGCTACTTTCACAAAGCTCCAGCTGCGCGCGCTGCCGTTCGCCGCCAGCGTGACCTTGCCGCTGGTCTTGCCGATCTGCTGCAGGTAGTTGCTGACGATCGCCTGGTTGGCATCCGGTGACTTGATAATGGTTTTGCTGCCGTCGATGCCGGGCACGTTGCCGCCGCCACCGGCGCGATAGTCGTTGGTGGCGACGATGAAGTCATCGCTGTCGAGAACTGCCTTGCCAAGGTAGCTCAGGTTCGCGATGCGGCTGCCGCCCGGTTTGGTCACGTCGATCTGGTATTTGAGCGCATTGTTTTCGCCGTAGAACACATCATAGTTGTAGATCGTGCCGTAGGAAGGCACCAGGTCCTGCTCGCTCGCGAGCGCAGGATTAATCTGCGCGAACTGTTTGGCCGATGCTTCCAGCCAGGCCTTCAGGTCGGCACCCTTGATCTTCACGGCTTGCAAGTTGTTATTGCTGTACAAGTAGAGGTCGCCCGGATTGCGCACTTGCAGGCCGAACGGGGCGGCCGCGCTGGCGCCCGGTGCGACGTCGGTGAAGTCGGTCGGCCCGTTGCGGCCCGCCTTGAAAGGCGCGCTGCACGAGATCACGGGGATCGCCTTGTAGCCCGCCAGCGCGGGATCGGTGCTGGCGGCGATCAGGTTCTTCACATAGTCGAGCTGCGCCTGGTTCACCAGCTCGATCGCACTGACGTCGCCAACCAGGGCGAAATAGGCTGACATTTCAAAATCGGTCGACACGCCCAAGGGCTGCCCGGCGTAGGCCGCGGCGGCCGCGTGTTCGGTCGCGACAGTGGCGGCGATGGCCGCATCGGGGCCGACATTGGTGCTGCCGTCGGCATACTTGAAGCCGCGCGCTTCGACGCTGGTCTTGGCCGGCTGGGTGACCCAGCGCCCGCCTTGGTAGGCCATGGTCATCTTGATGATGCCGAGGCGTCGGCCCCAGCTCTGCGCCATGACGGTCGGCACGCCGTTGACGAAGCCATTGACGGCGTCGACATTGGCGCTGGCCGGGATGGCCGTCAGCGACGGGTCGAGGGCCGGGCCGCCAGCTTCCTTCGCTTTTGGGAAAATCAGGTGCGAGTGGCCGATCAGCAATGCGTCGATGCCGGTGCCGGCCAGGTGGTAGCTCTGGTTTTCCATTTTCGGGCTATATGCGCTCGTGTCGAGCCCGCCATGCGACAGCGCGACGACGACATCGGCGCCCTTGCTGCGCAGTTCCGGCACATACTGGCGCGCCGCTTCCTGGGCACCGCCGACGGCAACCTTGCCGGCCAGGTTTTTCTGGTCCCAGTCCAGGATCTGCGGCGGCACGAAACTCATGATGCCGATGTTGAGCTTGACCGTCAGCTTGCTGCCGTCCGGTCCGGTGGCGGCGAAATCGCGCGCCAGCAAGGCGTACGGCGCGAAGATTGGCTTCTGGGTCGCCACTGCCGTCACGTTGGACAGCACCAGCGGGAAGGTCGGCGCGCCGCAGGCGCCAGCCGGCTTGCTCACGCCAGGGATGCCGAATTCGGTGTTGGTGACCTGGCTCAGGAATGGCAGGCCATAATTGAATTCATGGTTGCCCATGCCGCCGCCATCGAACTTGAGCGCGTTCATGGCCTTGTGGATAGCCAGCGTCGCCGAACACGGCACGGGCGTGGCCACCGCCTGCAAGTCGCCCAGCAAGGTGCCCTGGATATTGTCGCCATCGTCAAGCAGCACGTTGTTCGGGTTCTCGGTGCGCGCGGCGCTGATCAGCGTGGCGGTGCGCTCGAGTCCGAGCGTGGTGTCCGCCGCCAGCGAATAGTAGTTGTAGCTCAGCACGTTCGCGTGCAAGTCGGTTGTTTCCAGCAGGGCGAACGAGACAGTGGTGCCTTCGGCAATGACGGGGCCCTGATCCTTGGAGTTGCAACCGACCAGGCCGGCCGAGGCCAGCGCAGCGATCCACATAGTTACTGGTTTCATTGATATCCTTGATTAATTGGAACGAAGGCGCAACTCTAGTAGCCGATTGTGACGCTGCCATGACGGCAGGGCTGGAAAGGCATGCCCGGAACGGGCGGCGCAACCTGTCACGTTGCGGGCATGCGAAATGGCAGTGGATTCTTAATTGAAGAGATAGCAGTAGTTCTGGCTGCGCTCCAAATTGCTCCCCAGTGAGCTGGCGCCGATTTGCTTGACCCAGCCGGTCGGTGTGGCCGTACTTGGCTTGGCGTTGCAATTGTCATGCACCCAATGAATCCCGGTACCGGAGGTGTATTTGGCGCCGCACAATTCAAGCCGGTCGTTGACTTTGATCGCCGCGAGCGACTTGGGCATCACGGTGGCATTTTTGACGTAATCGACCGCGTACACGTTGTCCATCGCCACGTCATACGTCTTGCCATCCTGGTCAGCCCGAAGATTGACATGGGTATGTGAAAGCTTGACCCCCATGCGCGCCGAACCGTCGGCAAACTTGGGTGCACTGATGACGGTGCCGGTCAGGAAAGCGCCCCCGCCAGCGTTGCACGACGTCTGTTCGGATGCGAATGCGGACAAGGACTGGGCAAGCAAAAATAAAGCAAACAACGACTTAATCATTTCAACATCTCCTTCGTTTTGACGGGTAGGGCCTTGTCCAGTTGGCAATGGCTATTGTCAGCGCGGCCGAACGCAGGCATGAATACGGACTATGCGGATGTGGTCGCTGCAAGGCGCTGTAACAGACCCATCCGACAGAACGAACGGCTATCGTAGAAAACATATGTTACGTGGCCATGACTTTTGTTTGAATGGGGCGCGTCCAAGGCGTCCGCGCCGAAAGCTACGGCGCCGGTCGCGGCAGGCGGTAGTGGTCGTGGATGCGCTGTCTATCGCCGCGTACGCGCAACGCCAGGATGGCCCGATTGACCTTCTCCAGGCCGATCCGGCCAGCGGCCGGTAGCGCGCAGTCGGTGTCGAAAGCGTTGATGGTGAACACGGCGACATTGAGCCGCTCGCCGGTCAGGCCCGTATGACGCCGACAAGTCGCTTCGGCCGGTATGCAAGACTAAAAAGAAAGGCGGCTCCTACCCAAGCGGGCAATCCGATTGGGCCTGGGTCAGGGGCCATTGGCGCCGCTAACCGGGGCGGCTGCGCTGGCGCCCGGCGCGACGCAGGTGACAGCGCGTATCCGTGCAGGGTGGGCCGCGAAATCCAGGAATGCCTGAGCACGGCCGACGGGCCATGCCTGAACCGGCACGCACGAGATCTGGCAATTCAATGCCGGACTGGCGGCGCTGCATGGGATGTCGCCCGCGCCCGTTGCCCGTACAGCCGGCATTCGGCGGACAGTGCCAGCAAGTTCGGATCGCGCTCGCGGTTGCGCGGCAGGAGCAGCGTGATATGTTGATGGGAAACATATTGCGACTCAAGCGCAATGAGCTCGATGCGGGAACTGAACTCGGCCACGCGCGCGGGCAGCAGGCTGTAGCCGATGCCGCCGCTGACCAGATTGATCAGCGAGAAAATATCGCCCACCCGCATGACCGTGTCCGGCACAAACCCCGCCTGGCGAAACGCGTGGCGAAAGCTGTCCGAGGTGACGAACCCATCGCCCAGGGTAATGAATTTCTCTTCGCGCATCTGCTTCAGGTCGATGCTTTTGCGGCCCGCGTAGGACGAACCGAGCGGAGCCGCCAGACACACCTCGTCTTCGAACAAGGGCACCGCGACCAGGTCTTTATTGTCGAGCGGCGCTTGCAGGCCGATCACAATCGCGTCGATCTGACCATCGTTCAGATTGCGCAGCAATTGCTCGTTTGAGCCCAAGGTCAGGTCAATATGCAATTCCGGCTTGCGCAACTTTAGTCCTATCATCAACTGCGGGATGCAGCGCAGGGTGAGCGAATAGAGCGAACCGATTTTCAAACGCGCGCCGTCCAGACCTGCCAGTTCGCGCACCTTGCGCACGCCTTCCATGCATTCGCCAAGCGCGCGCTGCGCATGCTGGGCGAAAGTATAGGCTGCGGGAAGCGCCACCAGCGTGCGACCCTCGCGCTTGAAGAGCGGAACGCGCAAGCCTTCTTCCAGCGAATGCAGGGAGCGGTGCACGCTGACCGTGCTTTGCGCCAGCTCGTCCGATACCCGCGCGAGACTGCCCAGTCGCATAAATGCAAGAAATACTTCGAGCTTCCTGAGCGTAATTTCTTCATCGATGAGCATTTTGTCCCCTTGCCGTTGACGCCGTATTGCCAAAATTGTTTACTGTAAGAGTAAACGAATTTCATCCGGCTTGATTGAATCCCTGGTTTTTTGGCCCTAAGCTGGCGTGACACGCTTGGAACAAGGAGACCGAACATGCAAACCAGTAATCACGCGGGAACGCACAATGGACAGCGCAACCCGCCCCAGCCAGTCAGGCGCTGGGATACGCGGCGCGCAGAAAAGCAACGCCGTCTGGCCGCAGTCGCGCACCTGTGCGACGGCCCGGTGCTGCGCAGCGATCGCATTGCCGAGGCGCTGGGCCAGCTGCTGGTCAGCGGCGACCGCGTCGTACTTGAAGGCAATAATCAAAAGCAGGCCGATTTCCTGGCGCGCGCGCTGGCCCGGCTGGACCCGGAGCAGGTGAGCCGCCTGCACATGATCATGCCCAGCGTGAGCCTGCCGGAACACCTCGATCTGTTCGAACGGGGCATTGCCCGCAAGCTCGACTTCGCTTTCGCCGGCGCGCAAAGCCTGCGCATCTCGCAATTCCTGCAAGATGGTTTGCTCGAGATCGGGGCGATTCACACCTACGTCGAACTGTACGCCCGCCTGTTCGTCGACCTGACGCCGAACGTGGTGCTGGTGGCCGGCTATCTCGCTGACCGCCAGGGCAATCTGTATACGGGGCCCAGCACAGAAGACACGCCGACCCTGGTCGAAGCGGCGGCCTTTCGCGACGGCATCGTCATTGCCCAGGTCAATGGCATTGTCGACAATCCGGGCGATTTGCCGCGTGTCGATATTCCCGGTTCATGGATCGATTTTGTGGTGCAGGCCGACCAGCCGTTCCATATCGAACCCCTGTTTACGCGCGACCCGCGCCTGGTCAAGCCGCTCCACATCCTGATGGCGATGATGGCGATTCGCGGCGTCTACGAACGGCATCAGGTGCAATCGCTCAACCATGGCATCGGCTTCAATACCGCCGCCATCGAACTGATTTTGCCGACCTATGGTGCGCAACTGGGCCTGAAAGGCAAGATCTGTCGCAACTGGACTTTGAATCCGCACCCCACCTTGATCCCCGCAATCGAGAGCGGCTGGGTCGAGAGCGTGCATTGCTTCGGCGCCGAACTGGGCATGGAAGGCTATACCGCGGCGCGGCCCGACATCTTCTTCACCGGGCGCGATGGTTCGATGCGCTCCAACCGCGCCCTGTGCCAACTGGCGGGCCAATACGCGGTGGACTTGTTCATCGGCTCGACCTTGCAGATGGATGGCCTCGGCAATTCGTCGACCGTCACGCGCGGGCGCCTGACCGGATTCGGCGGCGCGCCCAACATGGGGCATGACCCCGGCGGACGGCGCCATGCCAGCCCGGCCTGGCTCGACATGATCGAAACGGACGACCCGCTGGCGCGCGGCAAGAAGCTGGTGGTGCAGATGGTCGAAACATTCCAGGATGGCGGCCAGCCGGCCATCGTCGAATCGCTCGACGCGGTCGCGGTGGGCAAGGCCTGCGGCATGCCGCTCGCGCCGGTGATGATTTACGGGGACGACGTCACGCACGTGCTGACCGAGGAAGGCATCGCCTACCTGTACAAGGCGCGCTCGCTGGAACAACGCAAGGCCATGCTGGCGGCGGTGGCTGGCGTCACGCCGGTCGGCATGACGCATGACCCGAAGCAGACCGCGCGCCTGCGCAGCGAAGGCTTGGTCGCCCTGCCCGAAGACCTCGGCGTGCAGCGCGCCGATGCCACCCGTTCGCTGCTCGCGGCAAAAAGCATCGGCGAGCTGGTCGAATGGTCCGACGGCCTGTACAACCCACCCGCCAAATTCAGGAGCTGGTAATGACTTCCCCAACCTTGCTGCATGCCGCACCCGCATTGCGCGGCGCCGAAGCAATGCCCGCCTGGCTTGCCGACACGGCGGTCGATGCGCTGATCGATGAAGCGATGCTGACCCCCAAGCCCGGGCTGGTGGACTTGCGCGGCAGCGGAGCGCACCGCGACCTGAACTGGATGCTGATGTGCCACTCGGCGCGCGCCTTGCGGCCGGCATTCCATGCAATGGCGCAGGCGGGCCGGAAAACGGCCGATGGCCAGGCCTTGCGCGAGCAGATCGGTGCGGCCGGGCGCGAGGCCGAACGCGCGATGATGCGTGCGACCGGCGGCGTCAATACCCACCGCGGCGCGATCTGGGCCCAGGGCTTGCTGGTCACCGCCGCCGCGCAGGACAGCGGCGCGCTCGCCGCGTTCGCGGTGGCGCAGCGCGCCGGTGCGCTGGCGCGGCGCCATGACCCGCACATGCCGGCGCTGACCGGCAACAAGGGCGCGCTGGCCTGTTTGCAGCACGGTGTCGGCGGCGCGCGCCTGCAGGCGCAGAACGGCTTTCCACAAGTGGTCCACGTGGCATTGCCGGCGCTGCGCCACTCGCGCCTGCGCGGCGACAGCGAAGAGTGCAGCCGGCTCAACGCTTTGCTGGCCGTGATGGCGGGCCTGGACGATACCTGCCTGCTGGCGCGCGGCGGGCGCGCGGCGCTCGCCGCTGCGCAAGCCGGGGCGCAGCGCGTACTCGATGCCGGCGGCGCGGCCGGCGCGCGCGGCCAGCGGGCTTTGCGCGCGCTCGACGCCCAGTTGCTGGCACTGCACGTGTCGCCCGGTGGCGCCGCCGACCTGCTGGCCGCGGCGCTGCTGCTGGACCGTATCGAACGTCATTCATCTATCCACGGAGAGTCCCATCATGGAACGACTGCAATATGAATTCGCGGCGGGTCAGCCAGCCGCGCGCCGCGCGCTGACCGGCGTCGTCAGCTCGGGCGACCTGGAGGTCATGCTGGAACCGGGCAGCGCTGGCCGCACGACCGTGCTTGTGCTCACTTCGGTGAACGGCTTCGGCGCAGTGTGGCAGGCACTGTTGAACCGTGTGTTCAGTTCGGCCATCTTGCCCGCTGCGCTGATCGAAATTCACGACAGCGGCGCCACGCCCGGGGTGGTACGGATGCGCATCGACCAGGCATTCGAACATGCCGCGCAAGGGAGCAAGCCATGAGCGCCCAACTGCTGGCCCGTGACAGTTTCATCGAACGCAGCGCACGCAGCCGCGCCGGCGCCTTGCTCGATCCAGGCAGCATGGTGGAACTGGTCGGGCCATTCGACCGCATTACGTCGCCCTGGCTGGCGCTGCAGCAGATCGTGGTGCAGGCCGACGATGGCGTGGTGGTGGCCAAGGGGACGCTGCAAGGCCTGCCGACCGTGGTGCTGGCGATCGAGGGTGCGTTCCAGGGCGGAAGCATGGGCGAAGTTGGCGGCGCAAAAATCGCCGGTGCGCTCGAACTGGCGGCGCAGGACAATCGCAACGGCGTGTCGACCCAGGCCGTGATCCTGTTTGAAACGGGCGGGGTGCGCCTCCAGGAAGCGAACCTCGGCCTGGCCGCCATTGCGGAGATCCAGGCCGCGATTGTCGACTTGCGGCGCCACCGGCCCGTGATCGGCGTCAGCGCGGGCACGGTCGGCTGTTATGGCGGCATGTCGATTGCCGCGGGCTTGTGTTCGTACCTGGTGCTGACCGGCGAGGCGCGACTGGGCTTGAACGGACCGCAAGTGATCGAGCAGGAAGCCGGCGTTGGCGAGTTCGATGCCCGCGACCGCGCCATGATCTGGAGCCTGACCGGCGGCGTGCAGCGCCACGTGTCCGCGCTGGCCGACGCCTGCGTCGAGGACGATACGGCCGCGGTTCGCGCCACGGTGGCTGCATTGTTCGCGCAGGGCGCGCCGCAGCGCAACCGCAGCGAGCGCCATGCCGATTTTCTGCGTTGCCTGGAACAGGTCGACGCCACAGCGCCAGCGACGGCGCAGGACGTGCGCACGATTTTTGGGAAAGGAGTGACATCATGAGCAAGCCGATCGTTGACAGCCGCGGGGCGCGCTGGCTCGCTGCGCTATCCGGCGGGGCGCCGCTGGCAGAAGGCTACAGCGCCGCAGTACAGGTGGCGGACGCCACCCTGGCCGGCGCTCCCGCGCGCTACATTGCCGTGGTCCCGGATCCGGCCAACCGGTTTGTCCGCGCGCGCGGCGGCGAAATTGGCCTGGTCGAAGGATGGGAGCTGGCGCGCGCCGTGCATGAAACCATGGACGCCGATCGCGCCAGCGCCGTCCGACGGCCGATCGTGGCGGTGGTCGATGTCGTCAGCCAGGCCTATGGCCGCACCGAAGAAGCGTACGGCATCCATCAGGCCCTTGCCGGCGCCGCCGGCGCCTATGCCGAAGCGCGTCTGGCCGGACATCCCGTTATCGGCATGATCGTCGGCAGCGCCATGTCGGGCGCCTTTCTCGCGCATGGCTACCAGGCCAACCGGCTGATCGCGTTCGACGATCCGAAAGTGATGGTACACGCGATGGGCAAGGCCTCGGCCGCCCGCATCACGCTGCGCTCGGTCGAGGCACTGGAATTGCTGGCCGCCAGTGTGCCGCCCATGGCGTACGACATCCACAGCTACGCGTCGCTTGGCTTGTTGTGGCGCGTGTTGAGCCCCGCATCACCGGGTACACCGGGTGATGCCGACCTGGGCCTGGTGCGGCTGGCGCTGGAACAGGCGCTGGCCGATATCGCAAGCAGCGGCACGACCGACCTTGGCGGACGGTTGGGCGGCGTGCACCGGCAGGCGTCGCGCACGGTGAGGCAGTTGCTGGCGGCGCAGTGGCACACGGCGCCGGCATGACATCGGATTAAGGTGACTATCGAATTGCAATGAACCCCGCGGCGAGCCCAATAAAAACCAGCAGCCGCACTATTTCACTAGTGGAGGAGACATCATGATTATCTACGGAACGGCCATCCTGGCTGCATGCCATTTGTTGGGTATTTTCCTGGGCGATTTGCTGGGCGCCCTGATCGGCGTAAAAACCAATGTCGGCGGCGTCGGCATCGCCATGATGCTGCTGATCTTTGTCAGGATGTACATGCACAAGCGCGGCCTGATGCCCGCCACAACCGAACTGGGTGTCGCGTTCTGGGGCGCCATGTACATTCCGATCGTCGTCGCGATGGCGGCGCAGCAGAACGTGGTCGCCGCGTTGCGGGGCGGACCGGTGGCGGTGCTCGCGGCCTTCGGAGCTCTGTCGCTGTGCGCCGTCTGCATCTCACTGATCAACCGCGCCGAGAAGCATGCAGCCGACGTCCTTCCCGAGCCCGGCCCCGCAGACCAGGCCATCCAAGTCGCCCGGGGAGAACATCATGCTTGAATTACTGGAAAAAACCGTACTGCACAATGGCCTGGTCTGCGCATTTGCCGTCGTCGGCGCGATCATGTACGTGTCGATGCTGATATCGCGCCACCTGACCTTCGGCCGGGTGCACGGTTCGGCGATTGCGATCGTCATCGGCCTGGCCCTCGCCTATTGGGGCGGCTTGCATACCGGGGGGCAGAAGGGGCTGGCCGATTTGTCGCTGTTCAGCGGCATCGGCCTGATGGGCGGCGCCATGTTGCGCGACTTTGCGATCGTTGCCACGGCGTTTGAGGTGCAGGCCAGCGAGGCCCGCAAGGCCGGCCTGATCGGCGTGGTCGCGCTGTTGCTCGGTACCGTCGTGCCGTTCATTGTCGGCGCTGCCATTGCCTATGCCTTCGGCTACACCGATGCGGTCAGCATGACCACCATCGGCGCCGGTGCGGTAACCTATATCGTCGGACCGGTGACTGGCGCCGCGATCGGCGCCAGTTCCGAAATCATCGCGCTCAGTATCGCCACCGGCCTGATCAAGGCCATCATGGTGATGATCGGCACGCCCATTGCGGCCAATTTCCTGCGACTGAAAACGCCGCGCTCGGCGATGGTGTTTGGCGGCCTGGCCGGTACCGTCAGCGGCGTCTCGGCCGGCCTGGCGGCAACCGACCGCGCGCTGGTGCCCTACGGTACATTGGTGGCGACATTCCATACGGGGCTGGGATGTCTGTTGGGACCGTCCCTGCTGTTTTTCGTCACCAAGTCGATCGTGGGCTGATACATGGACCGGCAATCGCTCAGGGCGCACGACCTGCTCTGGCTCACCGACACGGCGACCCTGGAGCTCGACGGCGGCTGGCCGGACTGGCTTACCCCCGACTGGCTGGCGCGCGCGCCGCTGGTGGTGCGTCGCGAAAGTACAGTGGAAGGCAGGGTGCCGGTCGGTGTGCGCGGCAGGACGCGCAGCGAGCGCTGCAAGGGCTACCTCGGGCGCGGCCAGGTATCCCGCTGCGTCGGGCCTGAAGAACTGGCCGCCAGCGCAAGCGGCAAGCATCACGCCGTTCCGGCGCTGGCGGCCCTGACGGCGCTCGCGCCCGCGCTCGATGCGATCGGCCTGGCCTGGGGGCCGACGGGCGGAGTGGGCTTCTACCTGGCGTGCGGCCTGCCGGTGCTGCGCCCGGACAGCGATCTCGATTTGCTGGTGCGCGCGCCGCGGCAGTTGAGCGCGCAGCAGGCCGCCGCGCTGGACGCATTGCAGCACCGTACCGACTGCCGGATCGACATCCAGATCGATACCGGCAACGGCGCATTCGCGTTCGCCGAATGGCGCAGGACAGGCGGGCAAGTGTTGCTCAAGACCAGCGCGGGCCCCTTGCTGTGCGATGCCCCCTGGCGGGATGCCGCATGAGTGTCCTGTTCACCTTTCCCGGGCAAGGCGCGCAGAGGGTGGGCATGTTGCATGCGCTGCCCGAACATGCCGAGACCGCGCGCACGCTGCGCGAAACGGCCGCCGTATTGGAGCGCGATCCGCTGGAACTGGACAGTGCCGCGGCCCTGGTCTCCACGGTCTCGGTCCAGCTTTGCCTGCTGGTGGCCGGTGTGGCGATGGCGCGCGTGCTGGCCGCGCACGGCGCCGCGCCCGATATGGTTGCGGGCCTGTCGATCGGCGCCTATCCGGCGGCCGTGGTGGCCGACGCGCTGGCCTACCCCGATGCGGTCGCACTGGTCGCGCGCCGCGCCGCACTGATGGAACAGGGCTATCCGCGCGGTTACGGCATGAGCGCGATCAGTGGCCTCGATCAGGGGGTGCTGGAGTTGCTCATCGCCCGGGTGCATACGGCGGCGAGCCCTGTCTACCTGGCCAACTTGAACGGACCGAGGCAATTGGTGATCTCCGGCGAGGAGGGCGCAATGCAGCGTGTGGGCTTGCTTGCCCTGGCCGCCGGCGCGACACGCGCTGAGCGACTGGCCGTGAGCGTGCCGTCCCATTGCGCGCTGTTGGCGCCGCAGGCGCAAGCGCTGCAGGCAGCGTTCGACGGCGTGGTCCTGCGCCGGCCATCGCGCTTGTATATCAGCGGCAGCAGCGCGCGGGTGCTGTTCGACCCGGAGCGTATCCGCGATGACCTGGCGTCGAACATGGCCCGCCAGGTGCATTGGCACGATACCGCCCGGCAGGCCTGGGAACGCGGCGCCCGCCTGGCAGTGGAAATGCCGAGCGGCGCAGTGCTCACGGGCTTGACTGCTGCGGTCTTCGAAACCGGGCTGGCGCTGTCTTGCGACAATCACCGCATCGACAGCGTGCTGGCCCTGATCGCGCGCGAGCGTGGCGGCAGCGCGAACCCAGGCTGAATAATGGCGCTATTGTCTAGGCATGCACTTGCAGCACCAGCTTGCCGTTGTTCGAACCGTCGAACAATTTCAGGAACGTTTCCGGGAAGGTCTCCAAGCCCTGCACCACGTCCTCACGGCTTTTCAGCTTGCCGCTGGCGAGCAGGGCGCCCATCGCGGTGATGGCCTCCATCGCGCGCGGATAATAATCGGCCACCATGACGCCGCGCATGCTGGCCCGCTTGACCAGCAGCTGCATGTAGTTGGACGGCCCCTGGACCGCGCCGGTGCTGTTGTACTGCGAGATCGCGCCGCAGATCACGATGCGCGCACCATGCGCCAGCCGGGTCAGCACCGTATCGAGAATGTCGCCGCCGACGTTGTCGAAGAAGACATCGACGCCCTTCGGTGCATGCTGTTTCAGCGCTGCCGCCACGTCCTCGCTCTTGTAGTCGATGGCGGCGTCGAAGCCAAGTTCCTCCACCAGGTAGCGGCATTTGTCCGCGCCGCCGGCGATGCCGATCACGCGCGCGCCGTGCGCCTTGGCCAGCTGCCCGACGATCGCACCCACCGCGCCGGCCGCGCCGGACACCACCACCGTGTCGCCGGCCTTCGGCTGGCCGATGTCGAACAGGCCGAAATAGGCCGTCAGGCCGGTCATGCCCAGCACGCTCAGGAACATCGGCAGCGGCGCCAGCGCCGGATTGACCTTGTTCAGGCCCTGGCCGTTCGAGATTGCATATTCCTGCACCCCCATCAGGCCGGACACATGGTCGCCGACGGCAAAGCCGGCATTGTTCGATGCCGTCACGCGGCCGACCGCGATGGCGCGCATCACTTCACCGATGGCCACCGGCGGCATGTACGAATCGGCGCCGGCATTCAACCAGCCACGCATGGCCGGATCGAGCGACACATACTGGATCCGGACCAATACTTCGCCATCGGCGAGGGCGCGCACCGGCTCGCCGGTGTACGTGAAATCGCTGCGCTTGACTGCGCCGACGGGCCGGGTGGCAAGGCGAAACTGGTGATTGATGATGTCCATGGATTTCCTTTCGGGGATGTGGTGTCGATGGAACTGAGTATAGGCGCACACTGTTTGCTTGATAAGTCACCAATAAGGCGATACATTGTTGACTTTATCGCGACAATAAGGCTTCCACCATGCTCAATCCCCAGCGCCTGGCCATTTTCGCCACCATCATCCAGACCGGCAGCATCAGCGCCGCCGCGCTCCAGCTGCGCTGCGGGAAATCGGTGGTCTCGCGCCAGCTGGCCAAGCTCGAGCAGGAACTGGGCGTGCGCCTGATCCAGCGTTCGACGCGGCGCCTTGCGCTGACCGAAATCGGCGAACACGTGCTGCGCGAGGCGCGTCAGGTCGAGCGGGCCTTGGCCAATATCGAGCAACTCACCGAACAGCACCTGCAGCAGGTGCGCGGCGTGCTGCGGGTCTCGTGCTCGATGGCGGGGCGGCGCCAGCTGGTGCCGCTGCTGGCCGAATTCACCGCGCGCTATCCGCAGGTGAAAGTGGCGCTGCGCCTGGAGGATCACCTGGTCGACCTGATCGCCGAGCAGATCGACGTGGCGATCCGCACTTCGGCCCTGGTCGATTCGACGCTGGTCGCGCGCAAGCTGTCCAGCAATCCGACGGTGATCGTCGCCGCGCCCAGCTACCTGGCGCGCGCCGGCATACCGGACACGGTCGAATCGCTGCAGCGCCATGCCTGCCTGGTCTACGCGGTCGGCGCGCGGGTGTATGACGAGTGGGCCTTCATCGGCGAAGAGGGGCTGTACACGATCCGGGTTGACGGCCCGCTGCAGATGAATGACGGCGGCGCTTTGGTGACCGCGGCGGCGGCCGGCGTGGGCATCCTGCGCGTGCCGCGCCCGCTGGTGGCCGACGAACTGGCCAGCGGCGCGCTGGTGCAGGTACTGGCCGATTGCGCACTTCCGCCCGGCCAGTCGAACTACGCGGTTTACCCGGCGCGCAATTTTCTCGCCCTCAAGACCGCCGCCTTTGTCGACTTTCTGATTGAACGAATGGATGTCCAGCCGCCCATGCAGGGACGATGATGCGGCGAACAGCCATGCCGCATCCGTCCCCTTAGCTGTAACGGCGCCGGTAGATCGTCGGCCAGCCAGGCCATTCCCGCGCGCTCGACCCGCCGTATCCCAAATTGGCGACTTCCCAGCGCTGCAGCGCTGCGCGCTCATGATGATTGAGCCAGCTGTACATGGTCACCAGGCGTTGGCAGGTGAGCAGGACCGGCAGATCGCTGCATGTGAGCAGCATGACCATGACGCCACTGGCAGTGGGCTCGCCCAGCAGCAGGTGGCCGGTGATCTCCAGCGTCCTCAGGTCCGCATGCACCGACGCCGCGCTTTCTGGCGTGAACTGCAGTCCGCCCTTGATCAGCATCGTACGCGGGGACAGTTCGACGGTGCGCGCCGTCCCGCCCAATTCACGCAGGTGGGCAAGGATACGTTCGTGGGACGGGAGCAGCGTGCCGGTGGCGGCGAGATCGTTCATGAGAGTCCCAGGCTATCTTCACATCGATACTGACACGTTTTGATCGTCTCTCAAAATGTTAAAGGAAATCGGCGCGATTCATTTCAGTAGGTTCGGCCGCGCGCCGTCCACATCCCACCAAATCCCCGCGAAATTTACACCGCATTTACACGGCGTCATTACCTTTTTACATCATCTTTGCATCCGAAAGTTTAATCTGGATTCACGCAAACGAGTCCATTAAACCTACAAGGAAGCATATGTCTGACGGTCCTGCCACCAGCCTGGGAAGCAAAATCCTGGGGATGTTCGTCGATATCGAAGTCAGTCCGCAAGCGCCCGCCGGCACTGGCGCGGCACCAAAAACCGCCGTCGCCGTATCCGGAAGCGGATCGCTCAACCAGCAGATGCTGGCCACGCTGCGCGAGAAAATCGCGTCGCGTTCCACCGCCTATGTGACCTTGATCGACGCGGCGCAACGCCTGGCCAGCGTGATACCTGACGAGACGACCCGTTTGAAGGCCGCCTTCGCCATGGTGTCGGGTGAGGGCATCCGTTCGGTTGCCTCCATTACCCAGGCAATCGACGTGCACATTGCCGACCTCGAAGGTGAACGCATCCGCTTCATGCAGGCGTCGGCCGCGCAAACCAATGTCAAGTCGGCGGCCTTGCGCAAGCAGGCGGAAGACTTGGCGGCGCAATCGGCTGGCAGTAGCGCGCAAATCGAACGCCTGCAAACCGAGATCGCCAGGCTGCAAGCGGACAGCGTCAAGAACACGGCGCAGCGCCGTGAGCTGACCATGCAGGCCGACCAGGCCGATACCGAGATCACGGCCCTGTCGGCCGCGTTCGACCGGTCCGTCGATTTTCTCAAGGCCGACCTGGCGGCCAAGAAGGCAGCACTCAGTTCCATCCTGGCTTAACCACACCGGCGCACGGAGGCGTCAATCATGAACAACATCACACCATACAAGCCGAAGCATTTCTGGGACCGCCCTGAAGGCACGACCGGCATGATCACCATTGCCCTGCTGTCGGTAGGCGGCTTTTTCGTCGCGCGCGCCTGGCTGCCGGCCATCCTCGACGTGCTCACCATGGGGATCGACGCGGTCGGCAAGGCGATCACCCTGACCATCAGCGGGACCGTGCTGTTCTCGCTGCTCTACATCCTGACCAACAAGTCGTTCCAGACGGCGGTGAGCGCGGTATTCAAAAGCGCGATGCGCGCGCTCACCGGCAAGATCGTCGAAATCGATCCGATCGGGATCATGCGCAACTATATCGATACGCTCAAGGCCAAGAAGGTGGTCATGGACCGCAACATCGCGGCCCTGAACGGCCAGATCACGGTCATCAAGCTCAAGATCGACAAGAACCGCGACGGTATCGACACCGCCATGCGCACCGCCGCCGTGGCCAAGGACCGCGCCATGCCGATGCAGTTTTCGCTGCAGGCGCGTTCCGCCGGCCGGCTCGAGAAATCGAACATCACGTACCAGCAGATGCTCGACAAGATGACCATCCTGCACCGCGCGCTGCGCAAATACCAGGAAGCGACCGAGGTCACGATCGCCGACATGGTCGAAGAAGTGCAAGTGAAGTCGGATGAACGCGACGCCATTTTCAAGGCCGGCAGGGCCATCAACGGCGCCATGTCGATCCTGCGCGGCTCGGGTCCGGAAAAGGATTTGTTCGACCAGGCGATGGATTTTACCGTCGCCGACTACGGCCAGCGCCTCGGCGAAATCGACGATTTCATGGACACCACCAAGTCCATCCTCGAAGGCATGGACCTGCAAAACGGCGTGTACGACGCGCTGGCAATGGAAAAGTTGACGGCCTGGGAAAACAAGGCCGACTCCCTGGTGCTGGGCGGTGAAAAACGCCTGATGCTGGAAACGCTGGGCGCGAAGGCAGCGCGCAACGGCGACGATTTGAACAAATTTTTCGATCAACAATAATTTATTACTCGAACAAGGAAACCATCATGAAACTCAAAGCCGGGGGCAAAGCCCTCCTCATCGCCACCGTCGTCGCAACGGCAGGCTACACCGCCAATCACTTCGGCTATCTGGACGCCAGGACGGCAGCCGCATCGAGCGTGCCGCCCCGGATCGACCTGCCCGACGGCGCCGTCGCGCAACAGGCAGACGTGTCGCGCGTGAGCATCGCGCCGGCTGGTTCGAGCTACGTCATGAAGCTGCAAACGCTGGCCTGGAATGCCACCACCGGGATGATGTACGCCAACGGCGACGTCAACACGACTGCCGGCAGCCTGATGGACAAGCGCGGCGTCAAGCTCGCCATCGAGCGCCAGGACGACTATGCGCAGATGACGGCGCAGCAGGTGGCCTTCGCCAAGTCGTACGCAGCCGGTAATCCCAACCCGCCTGAAGGCGTGGCCTTCGTGGTCATCATGGGCGACGGCTATCCGGCTTACGCGGCAGCCACCAACGAGGCCATGCGCAAGCTGGGCCAATCGGTGCAGGTCATCGGCTCGCTCGGCTACAGCCGCGGCGAGGACAAGTGCATGCTGCCGGCCGCCGTCAAGGGCAATCCACAGTTGGCGCGCGGCGCCCTGATCGGCGGCGTCGAGCGCGATGGCGACCTGCATATCTGCTTCAAGTGGGCCACGGATAACAACATCCCCATCAACGCCAACAGCAAGACCTATGACCCGGATGCGATCAATTTCGTGGCCGTCAACGCCTTCACGGAAGCCGATGAAAAACTGATCGCCGGCTATGCGGAAGAACGCCCGGTCGTCTCCAAAGGACGGCTGACGGGCGAGCGGCGCCGGGTGGTCCAGAACGGCACGGCGACCTGGACCCCGGGCGACGTCAAGGTGAGCACCGAATGCGCCAAGCCAGGCAAGGCCTGCGCCGGTATCACGGCGGTCGCATCGACGCTCGAATACAAATGGCAGATGCCGGCCACCGTCATCGGCAACAAGGCCTGGATGGAAGCCAATCCAGCCTTGGTCCAGAACTTCCTGGCCGCGGCGCTGGAAGGCGGCGAGATGGTGCGCAATAGCGACGCCGCCTTGAGCGCCGGCGCGGCGATCAATGCCAAGGTGTTCAAGGAAGAAGACGCCGCCTATTGGAAGAAGTACTTCAAGGGCGCGGGCGGCCTGGGCGGCTCGACCACCAGTGGCCTGGGCGACAACGCCTACCTGTTCGGCCTGGCCGGCAACGACAACCTGTACAAGCGCGTCTACACGGTGTTCGGCAACATCGACCACCAGTACTATCCGAGCGTGATGGACCAGCCGTTGCCGTATGCCGACGTGGTCAACACCAGCTATCTGCAGGCCTTGCTGGCCAAGTCCACCCAAACGGCGAAGGCCGATGCGGGCGCGTTCGCGGCCAATGCGGCGGTGACCGCCACCTTCGCGAAGAAGGCCTATTCGATTGAATTCGAGTCGGGCAGGGCGAACTTCACGCCAGCGGCGGCCGGCGTGCTCGATGATGTGCTGAACCAGATTTCGATCACCGGCTTGACCGTGCAAATCAACGGCCACACGGATAGCGTCGGCAATGCAGGCAGCAACCTGGGCTTGTCGAAGGCACGCGCCGACGCTGTCAAGAACTGGATCGTGCATAACGCGGAATCGGCCTTCCCGAGCGAGCGCGTACGCACCCGGGGCTTTGGCGACACGGTGCCGCTGGCCGACAACCGTTCGGGCGAAGGACGCGCCAAGAACCGTCGCGTCGACATCATCCTGCTGCAGACCAACTGAGGCTGTACGACCACATGAACGCCTTGCGCAAGTACTTCACGCCGTTTGCCCATCCGGGCATCGGCGCGACGCTGATCCTGGTCCAGGTCGGCCTGTTGATACTGTTCTGGCTGCTTTCGCCCAGCAAGATCATCCCCACGCCGCTCGAGATTGCGCGCGCGTGGAACGCGATGGCAGCCAATGATGGCTTGCTGATCGAGCTGGCCAACAGCGCGCTGACGATCCTGAAGGCGATCGCCTGGTCGAGCGCGATATCGCTGGCGATCGCCAGCCTGAGCACGATGTCGTTCTTCAAGACAGCGGCGCGCTGGCTGACGTCGCTGCGCTTTCTCGGCTTTGCCGGCATCACCTTTCTGTTCACCCTGTGGACTGCCGATGGCGCGCAGCTCAAGCTGTGGCTGCTGACCTTCGGCATGACGGCCTTCCTGCTGACCAATTTGCTCTCGACGGTCGATTCCGTGACCCGGCAAACGCTGGACTACGCGCGCACGATGGGCCTGGGCCCGTGGCGCACGGCGTATGAAACCATCATATGCGCCAAGCTGCCCGAGATCCTGGACCTGGTGCGGCAGAACGCGGCGATGGGCTGGACCATCCTGTCAATGGTCGAAGGACTGGTGCGCTCGGAAGGCGGGATCGGCACCTTGCTGCTCAATCAAAACAGGCATTTTCACCTGGCTGCGGTGTTCGCCATCCAGATCACGATCCTGGTGTATGGCCTGGGGCAAGACTACCTGATGAAGCTGTTGCGCGACGCCGCCTGCCCCTATCTGCGTTTTTCGCAGTTGAATGGATAAACCATGTCGGAAGAATACAAGAAACAAGAACGCCTGCTGACGATAGCCCAGCTCGGCCTGCAATACGGCGGCAAGCAGATCTTGCGCGACCTGAGCCTGACCATCGACAACATCGTGCGGCCCGGCATGGTGCAGGGACAGGTGGTGTCGCTGCTCGGACCATCGGGCATCGGCAAGACCCAGCTGTTTCGCTGCATCGCCGGCCTGCAGCAAGCGAGCACGGGCATGGTTGGACTGAACGGCAAGAACCTGCCGGTGAGGGCGGGGCAGGTCGGCGTGGTATTCCAGAACTATCCACTGCTCGAACACCGCACCGTGTGGTCCAATCTGGCGCTGGCGGCGCAGCAGGCGCACAAGGCGACGGCCGATATCGTCAAATTGCTGGATGGTTTCGGCATGCTGGACCAGAAGGACCTGTATCCGGTGCAATTGTCGGGCGGCCAGCGCCAACGCATCGCCATCATCCAGCAATTGCTGTGCAGTTCGCATTTCATCCTGATGGACGAACCGTTCTCGGGACTGGACGTGATCATGAAGCAAAAGACCGTGGACCTGATCCGCGAGGTGTCCACGGTGGATGAATTGAATACCCTGATCATCACCACCCACGACATCAGCACCGCCGTCGCGATTTCGGACACGATCTGGGTGCTGGGGCGCGAACGAGCCGAAGACGGGGCGTGGCTGCCGGGATCGACCTGCATCAAGAGCTACGACCTGATTGAACGCGACCTGGCGTGGAACAAGGATGTGGAGCGGCATCCGAACTTCTATCCGCTGGTGATGGAAATTAAGGAGCTGTTTCAGCGTATTTGATCGGTATGATCCAAGCGCGCACAAAGAACGAAAAATTGCATTTCTGCCGCCGAGATTCTGCTATTCTTTCGACATCATTTTTGGAAGACGACTATGCGAATTGCAGTATTCTGCGGGCTGCTCCTGCTACTCTCGAATGCATTTGCGGCTTGCGACAAGCGCGCAGCGGCGCTATCGCAAGAAAATCTGCGGGATCTCGGGACATGGAGCGACAAGGGCAACCACGTCGATTTTTCCTGGCGCCCGGAGATGGACGGCATGCTGGTCCAGGGGCGAGTCCAGTTAATGGAGCGAATCGCGCAGAACGACGCCTGCCTCCATCCCCAAGCGCGCAACATGGATTTCTACCTGGCGGGCAAGTTCATCGGAAAAGTATCGGCAGACGGCATTTTCAGGTCGGTTGGCCCTTCCTTTCCACTGCCTCCACCATATGGATTGCGTGCCTGGTTTTCGCTGAAGGTCGGATAGAATCCGGCCAAAGCGTGTGTCAGCTGACGTGTAAATGGCCCATGCCGAACAAGCCGATCAGTCCGATCGCGATCAGATACAGCGCGATAATGTAGTTTAATAATTTCGGCATCACCAAAATCAAGACACCGCATACGAGAGAGACGATGGGTACCATCGAAAAGTGGATATTCATTGGGGGTTCCTGGATAAGTGGTTAACGAATTGGTTCGCCATTGTATCCAGACTGCAAATGACTTCCACGCAAATTTCAATCGAACGGCCTGTGCAGCCCAGAAAATACCTGCGAGCTCGTGCATCCGTCTGCGCCACGGCCCCCAAACCAGCGCCGCTCCCCGCCACGAATCACTTCAAATTGGTGTAGGTCTCTTTGTTTTTTCGCAGCACATACTCGTCGTAGGGGCTGAGCTTCGCAGCATGTTCGGTGGTCGCATAACCTTGCGTCTTGCTGCTCGTTGCCTTGGTTGACATCAGCGGCGCCCTCACCACAGCCTGGGCCTTTTCCTGATCCGGCGACATGATCACGATCCAGCCGGACTTCTGGTGCTTCACTGGCGTTTTTGCGACCGGATCGGCGCTGTCGGCGACAGCGGCAGGCTCGGCGCTGGCCGCCGCTTTGGCAAGCGGGGGCGGCGCCAGCTCTGCCGACTCGAGCTTTTCAATCGCGGGCACTGCAGGGACCGCAGGCGCCGCCCGGGCAGCGACATGCGCGACAGGGGCCACCGGTTCGTGCCTTGCCGCGACATGTTGTACCTTGGTCTTGGGCGCCAACACTGGCGCTACTGGCTCATGCCTGGCGGCCAGGCGAACCGCTTTCGGGGCCGGCTCGGCCTTGGCGGCGATGCGTGGGGCCTTGATTGCCGGGGTGGCTTTCGCAACCGTGCGCGCAACTTTCGGCGCCGGCTCGGCCTTGGCGACGGCGCGCGTCGCCTTGACCGGTTTGGCAACCATGTGCGCCACTTTTGGCGCCGGCTCCGCTTTTGCGACGGTGCGCGGCGCTTTCATTGGCGGCGCGGCTTTGGCGAGCACGTGCCGCACTGGCGCCACCGGAGCGATCTTCGCAACGACATGCGGCGCGGGCGCCACCGGCGCGGCTTTTGCCACGACGACGGGTGGCGCCTTCACCACCGGCGCGGGTTGGTCCGCGATATGCGGCGCGATGGGCGTGCCTGGGGATTTTTCTATCATCGGCGGCATTTTCAGGGGCGGGCGCATCACGGGTTCGGGCTTGGCCGCCACTTTGGGCGCCAACATGATCGGCTCGATATTGCGCGCTGCCGGCGTGGCCGGCGCGGCGTCGCGCCGTTGATCATTTTCTTCGGGATAGCGCCGCGCGTCGTATTCGGGGTAGCCTCGTGCGTCGCGCTCGGCGGATGAACGTTCAGCCGATGTACGCTGCGGCTCGCGCTCGTCGGCGTAGCGGCTCGGCTGCGGATCGTCGGCATCTTCACGCCATGCGCGCGCGTCGGCGGCGCTCATGCACTTGCGCCGTCCTACCAATTCGCCATTGCGGTTGAGCCATTGCTCGATACGGCAATTACCTTCCCAAAATACATCCTTGGGTATGCGGTCAGCGCGCCGGTATCCGTTGTCATTGTTCCAATCGTCGGCATGAACAGCAAGCGGTGCTGCAAGGAGCGCGATGGGTAGCAAGAAAAATTTCAGGCTGGTCATTGTCATCTCCCTCCGAGTCAGCAGTGAATCGTACTCTGGCCGGCCTGCGCTAGGCGTCCTCAAGCTGTATCACTCGTAACAAATAGTTTCCGTGCCACGGTTGGGCGCCGAATTTTTTAATTCTACGCGCATTTCTTACGGGGTTTTCATACGCGGATCAGTAAAGTTAAGGGCCTTTTACAATTCGACATGGCATTCGCGGACGCGCCCCGCGCAATTTTATTTTTCGATTACGCCATAGCCCACACTCTTTAGAAAATCTGTGACTGTTCAGCCGCTATGCAGCGAGCGCGATAGGATTGCCGTTGAATGCCCGGAGCAGTACCTCGAGCATGCCATGGCCTTGTTTGCGTAGTGTGTCGAGACAGGAGCGAATGACGCAAAAATTCTCGGCACCGATCA
>JANYGW010000197.1 GCA_025359245.1 Massilia sp. | reverse complement strand
TGATCGGTGCCGAGAATTTTTGCGTCATTCGCTCCTGTCTCGACACACTACGCAAACAAGGCCATGGCATGCTCGAGGTACTGCTCCGGGCATTCAACGGCAATCCTATCGCGCTCGCTGCATAGCGGCTGAACAGTCACCTCATTTCATTGAAAAGTAAGGAACCTGTAATGATCAAATCTGTCACTTCACCGTTCCAATATCGCGTCGCCACTCTTATGTGCAGCAGCATTACCATCGTATTGAGCGCCTGCGGCGGCGGCGGCGGCAGCCCCGCCGTTCCACCGCCCAGCTCTGCAGCCCTGATTGCCGGCATGCCCGACGGCGTGCCTGCTGGCTTGCCCAATGGCGTGCCGGCCGGCCTGCCCAACGGCGTCCCTGCCGGCCTGCCTGCGGGCGTGCCGGCCGGCCTGCCGAATGGCGTCCCTGCTGGCCTGCCGAATCGCGTGCCGGCCGGCTTGCCGAATAGCGCGCCGGCCGACCTGCCCAGCCCGGCGCCAGCCAGCCAGGACGGCACTGCGCCTGCATCCGGTTTCGCGCTGACCGGCTATGACGATGGGGGCAGCGGCGCACCGTCGGCGGACAGCATGGCCGCCGCGATTCCCGCCACCACATACAAGCTGTACGTGTCGCCCAGCGGCGATGACGACAACGCCGGCACGGCGGCGGCGCCATTCCGCACGCTGGCGCGCGCGGCGCGATCGGCGCGCGCCAGCACCACGGTATTTGTCGCGCCGGGCACTTATGCCGGCGGCATCAAGACCACGGTCGACGGCACTGCTTCCGGGCGCATCATCTATGTGTCGAGCGCCAAGTGGGGCGCCCGGATCGCCTCCGCCGATTCCGGCAGTTTTGGCTGGGATAACCGCGGCGACTATGTCGACATCATCGGCTTCCAGGTCGACGGCAACGGCTCGGCATGGAAGAACGGCATCTACAGCGGCGGTTCGTACAACACGATCCGCGCCAACTGGGTCCATCACATCGCCAAAAACATCGGCTGCAACAGCAGTGGCGGCTCGGCCATCGGGGTCGACAGCTACTACAATGGCGCGCACAGCGATATCATTGGCAACCTGGTGCACGACATCGGCCTGACCGGCTGCCAATTCATCCAGGGCATTTACATGAGCACCTCGGGCACCATCAAGAACAACGTGGTGTACCGCGTGGGCGAGGGCGCGATCCACCTGTGGCACGATGCGAACAATGTGATTATCACTAATAACACGGTGACGACCTCGCATACCGGCATCATCGTCGGCGGCGGCGACTTTTACCATACGTCCGGCCCGAGCGACTTCAACCGCGTCTACAACAACATCGTGTACGACAATGCGATGGGCATTTCGGAGCAGGGCAAGACCGGCGTCCACAACCAGTATCACAACAACCTGATCTATCAAAACACCACCTACAACACGCGCCTGTTGAATGGCCTGAACGCCAGCGCGACAGTGAGTTCGGCGCCGGACTTCGTCGGGTATACGAAAACCGGCACGCCCGACCTGCACCTGGGCAGCAACTCGCCGGCGATCGGTAGCGGCACGCCGGCCGACGCACCGACCGTGGATTTTTCCGAGCGCCCGCGCAATAGCAGCACCGGCTACGATATCGGCGCCTACCAGCACTAAACGCCGCACGCCCTGAACGGCCGCCACCTTGTGCGCGGCCGTTCCTTGTCACCGCTTCCCAGTCTGATCAGCCGTGCCGGACCCGTGTGCGCCCGCCCGCTGGCGCGCTAAGCTTTTGATTCCTATGTAGAAACTCAAGTGCCTGTTTGCCACTTGCCAAAAATTTTTCCGTAAAAACATTGAACTACGGCAGTTGATTTGCATCAAACCTTGCTCATTCTGTTGAAAAAGTAAGGAACTCTGTAATGATCAAATTTATCACTTCCCCTTCCCAAATTCGTGTCGCGACGCTCGTGTGCTGCAGCATTACCGTGCTGCTGACCGCCTGCGGTGGCGGCGACGCTGCCAGCCCGGCGGCACAGCAATCCCAGACCGCCGGCTTGATCGCCAGCGGCACGGCCGACGCTGTCCAGCCTGCTGTCACCCAGGGTACGGAAATGACCACCGCCGCCACGCCCGCCACTGCGGCTGACGGCCAGTTGAATGCGCCGCTCGATGCCAGTTTCGCATTGAGCGGCTATGCAAGCGCGGCGCCCGTCGCCGACGCCAGCAGCGCCCCGGTGCTGGGCGACGCCACGCTGACGCCGGATGTCGCCATCCCGGCCACCACCTACAAGCTGTATGTTTCGCCAACCGGCAAGGACACCAATGCCGGCACGGCCGCCGCGCCGTTCCGCACGCTGACGCGCGCCGCCAGCGCCACGCGCGCCAGCACCACGGTGTTCGTGGCCCCCGGCACCTACCCCGGCGGCATCAAGACCACCGTCAACGGCACCGCCGCCGGGCGCATCTACTTTGTATCGACCACCAAGTGGGGCGCCAAAATCAGCAGTGCCAGCTCGGGCAATTTTGGCTGGGATAACCGCGGCAGCTACGTCGACATCGTCGGCTTCCAGATCGACGGCACCGGCTCGGTATGGAAGAACGGTATCTACAGCGCCGGCTCGTATGACATGATCCGCAATAACTGGGTCCACCACATCGCCAAGAACATCGGCTGCAACAGCAACGGCGGTTCGGCCATCGGGGTCGACAGCTACTACAATGGCGTCAAGAGCGACATTGTCGGCAACCTGGTGCACGACATCGGCCTGGCCGGCTGCAGCTATATCCAGGGTATCTACATGAGCACCTCGGGCACCATCAAGAACAACGTGGTGTACCGAGTGGGCGAGGGCGCGATCCACCTGTGGCACGACGCGAACAATGTGATCATCACCAATAACACGGTGACGACCTCGCATACCGGCATCATCGTCGGCGGCGGCGACTTTTACCATACGTCCGGCCCGAGCGACTACAACCACGTCTACAACAACATCGTGTACGACAATGCGATGGGCATTTCGGAGCAGGGCAAGACCGGTACCCACAACCAGTATAAAAACAACCTGGTCTACCAGAACCCGACCTACAACATGCGTTTGTTGAACGGCCTGACCGCTACCGCGACGGTCAGCTCGGCGCCGTACTTCGTCTCGTACACCAAGACCGGCACGCCCGACCTGCGCCTGACCAGCAGCTCGCCGGCGATCGGGCGCGGTACCTCGGCCGACGCGCTCGCGTATGACTTCCTCGAGCGTGCGCGCACGACCAGCACCGGCTACGATATCGGCGCCTACCAGCACTAAAACGCAGCACACGGAACGGCCGCGAGCAATCGCGCGGCCGTTCCGGTAGCATGGTCGCACTTCTGTTCAATAAGGGGGACGATCATGCTGCGAACCACCATTTTTGCGTGTCTGGGCGTCCTGGCGGTCTCTGCCGCCCAGGCCCAGCTGTTGCCGAGCGATGCGCCGCCGTCCGTCAAGGGCTGGCGCGCGCTGACCGTCGCCGAAGGCATTTCCCATCCGTGGAGCATGGCCTGGCTGCCCGACGGGCGCATGCTGGTCACCAGCCGCGCCGGTGCGCTGTACCTGGTCGACGGCAAGAAGGTCGTGCAAGTGCCGCTCGAAGGCATGCCGGCCGTGTTCGTCGAAAACCAGGCCGGCCTGTTCGATGTCAGCGTCCACCCATCCGACAGCGCCAACCCGCGCATTTACCTGACGCTGGCCACCGGCAACGCCGACGCCAACCGGACCACCCTGGTGCAAGGCATATTCGACGGCAAGCGGGTGCACAGCATCCAGACCCTGTTCCGCGTGCAGCCCGACAAGAGCGGCGGCGAGCATTTCGGCGCGCGGCTGCTGTGGCTGCCCGATCACACCTTGCTGATGAGCGTGGGCGACGGCGGCAATCCGCCCCGCAAGGTCGGCGACCGGCTGGCGCGCGAACAGGCCCAGAACCTGGCCACCGACCATGGCTCCATTTTGCACCTGACCGAGACCGGCAAGCCGGCGCCCGGCAATCCGCTGGCGGCCCGTGCGGGCGCGCTGCCCGAGATCTGGACCTACGGCCACCGCAACATCCAGGGCCTGGCGCGCGACGCGGCCGGCCGGGTCTGGGCCACCGAGCACGGACCGCGCGGCGGCGACGAACTGAACCTGATCGAAGGGGGCAAGAATTACGGCTGGCCGCTGCAAAGCTACGGCCGCGACTACCGCACCAATGAACCGGTGGGGCAGCCGGTGGTGCCGGGCATGACCGGGCCGATGGTGGCATGGGTGCCGTCGCCGGCGCCGTCCGGGCTGGCGTATTACACGGGTACCCAGTTTCCGCGCTGGCGCGGCAGCCTGTTCAGCGGCGGCCTGGCCAGCAAGGATATCCGCCGCGTCGCGCTCGACAAGGATGGCAAGGTCACCGGCCAGGAGCGGCTGGACATCGGAGAACGCGTACGCGATGTGCGCCAGGGCCCGGACGGGCAGTTGTACCTGCTCACCGATGAAGACAACGGCAAGCTGATGCGCCTGGTCGCTGAATAGTGCCTAGTCGCCGGCCTTGACCGAACCGATCCCTTCGACGGTCTTGTTGACCATCTTCGGTTTGCCGTAATAGTTGAGCGAGCCCATGCCCTGCACCACGGCATCGAGCCGTTCGCTGGCATACACCTTGACCGCGCCGATCCCTTCGAACGTCACATCGGCGCGCTGCGCCTGCAGCGCCTTGGTGTCGACGTCGCCGACGCCCTGCGCGTTGAGCTTCATCAGCTTGACCTTGCCGCTGGCGACCAGCCGGCCGGCGCCCTGGAAGCCGATCTCGATGCTGTCGCCATTGATGTTTTTCAGTTCCGCCGAACCGGCGCCTTCGACATGGAAGGCACGCAGGGCCGGCATGCTGATCAGGATTTTGGCATCGCTTGAGATATCGATGGTGTTTTTTTTCTGTTTCGGGAAAGTGATGATCAGCTTGCCGTCGACCACTTTCGTTTCCACCGCGCCGATGAACTTGTCGTCGCCGCGCAGCACCAGCGACTGCGCCTGGCCCACTTCCACCACCATATTGATCGGGCCCTGGGTGCTGATTGCATTGAAGGCGGCCAGCGGACGCGTTTGTTCGGCAGCGCTGGCAAAGGCGCTGGTGAGCAGCAGGGCAAGGATCAAAGGTGTGCGCATGAGTGGTTCCCGGTGAATGGTGGATTGGTGTGTTCAGGACAGAATCATTGTAGCGATGCCGATTCGGCCGCACTGCGCGGTTTGCGACAGGCCGCGCTTTTGCCGGTACGAACGGCAGGATTCGCAGAACAGGGTCGCGTTAAACAACGGTTTCTGCCAAGCGTGCGCGCACTTACAAATGTTACAAGTTAAACTTTGACCATCACATCGAGCGCGCCAGCGCGGGGGTATTTTGCTTATTTGGGTCTACGATGAAATTGGCTGTGCCGGCGCCATACTCGATGAATTCTGCCTGCGCAGCCTCGCTGGCAAGACAGTCGGATGGGTCTTCGGCCTCAGCGTATTCTCGCTCAAGGGCGAGCATATTGGCTGGTTCGAGGACGGTATCGTGTACGACATCGGCAACCGCGCGCTCGGCTTCGTGCCCGGCGCCGAGGCGTTGGCGCTCGCCTTGCCGGCGCTGGCGCCGGTCCCGGCCATGCCCGTCTTCAGCAAGCGTCCCCATGTGCCCGGCTTGCGCGCCCGCGCGGCGCGCCCGCGCGCGAATGGCTGGTCGGCGCATGGCCTGGACGCTTACCTCGCGCATGGCGCGGCGCGCACCGCGTATATTCCGCGCATGGCCGGTCCGGGAGCTTGCGAGCAGAGCGCATGCCTGAACGATGGAGCAATGCTAAGATAGGCCGTTTTTCCTTGTCAGGGAAGTCCTGACGCAGCCACCATCGATCCAGGTTCGACATGCTCTCGAATTTCAATTTTCTGTCCAACGGCGGCGAACTCGGCGCCCTGATGCGCGAACACGACTGGAACGCCACCCCGCTCGGCGCGCCCGACGGCTGGCCGGCGCTACTCAAGAGCACCATCCGCCTGATCCTCACTTCGCGCCACCCGATGTTCCTGTGGTGGGGGCCGGACCTGATCCAGTTTTACAACGATGCCTATCGCCAGACCATGGGGCCCGAACGCCACCCCGGCGCGCTGGGCCAGCCGGGCCGCCAGTGCTGGGATGAGATCTGGCCCATCATCGGGCCGCAGATCGAGATGGTGATGGCGGGGCAGGGTTCGACCTTTCACGAAGACCAGCTGGTGCCGGTCACGCGCCACGGCCAGCGCGAAGACGTCTGGTGGACCTACGGCTACAGCCCGATCGAGGATAGCGACGGCGTCCAGGGCGTGCTGGTGGTGTGCAACGACGTCACCTTGCAGCATCGCGCCAAGGCCGACCTCGAACAGATGAACCAGGCGCTGCTCGAACAGATCCGGCAGCGCGAACTGGCGCAGCAGCACGAAGCGATCCAGACCTCGCAGCGCGTGAAAGCCGAACACGCGCTGCACGCGCAGCGCGAGGACGAGGGCGAGCGCCTGCGTTCTCTGTTCGAACAGGCGCACGGCTTCATGTGCATCCTGCGCGGACCGGAGCACGTGTTCGAGTTCGCCAACGCCGCCTACCTGCGCCTGGTGGGCCAGCGCGAACTGATCGGCAAGCCGGCGCGCGCGGCGCTGCCCGAGGTCGACGGCCAGGGCTACTTCGACCTGCTCGACCAGGTCTACCGGACCGGCACGCCGTACAAGGCGGTCGACCTGCAACTGACGCTGCACTTGCCGGGCAGGCCGGAAAGCCAGGCCTACATCGACTTTGTCTACCAGCCGATCGTCATCAACGGCGAGGTGAGCGGGATCTTCGTGCAAGGCTTCGACACCACCGAACGCACCATGGCGCGCAAGGCGCTGCAGCGCAGCGAGCTGCGCCTGAAGGAAGGCATGAAGGCGGCCGCCATGGCGATCTGGGACATGGACCTGGAAACCGGCGCGGTGGCGTATTCCGACAACGCGCCCGAACTGTTCGGCACCAGCTGGAGCGACCTGGCGCGGATCCGGGACGCGGTCGATCCGGCCGACCGCGAACGGCTGGAGGCGCAGCGCCAGGCGGCGGTCGCATGCAATGGCAGCTACAGCGACGTGATCCGGGTGACCCGTCCGGATGACGGCCAGGTGGTGTGGCTGCAGGTGCACGCCACCGTGGTGCCGGACGCGCACGGCGTGCCGCGCCAGATACGCGGCGTGTCGATCGATGTCAGCGCGCGCAAGAAGGCCGAGGAATCGCTGCGCGAAGTGAGCCGCCACAAGGATGAATTCCTGGCGATGCTGTCGCACGAACTGCGCAATCCGCTGGCGCCGATCCGCTCGGCCGCGCATTTGCTGGGCATGGCGCCCGAGAATGCGGCGCTGGTCAAGCAATCGAGCATGATCATCGAGCGCCAGGTCAATCACATGACCAGCCTGATCAACGACCTGCTGGACGTCTCGCGCGTCAACACCGGCCTGGTCACGCTCGACCAGCAGGTGATCGACTTGCACCAGGTCGTGGTCGAGTCGCTCGAACAGGCCCAGCCCCTGATCAGCGAGCGCCGCCACACGCTGACCGTCGAGGCGCCGGCCGAGGGCGAAGTCGCGGTGCTGGGCGACCGCAAGCGCCTGGTGCAGGTGCTGACCAACCTGCTGCACAACGCCGCCAAATACACGCCGGCCGGCGGCGCCATCGCGCTGGTGGTCAGCCACCATGCCGGCATGGCCGAACTGCACGTCAGCGATAACGGGATTGGCATCGGCGCCGAGCTGATGCCGCATATATTCGAACTGTTCACCCAGGAAAAGCGCTCCTCGGACCGCACCCAGGGCGGCCTCGGACTGGGCCTGGCGCTGGTGCGCAGCCTGGTCTCGCTGCACGGCGGGCAGGTGACCGTGGCCAGCGAAGGCGAGGGCCTGGGCGCGACCTTTTCGGTCTACCTGCCGCGTCACCTGCCGCTGGCCGGCGTGGCCGACGGCGCGCCCGGCGCCCGGCACGCGCCCGGTCCCGCGCTGCGCCTGATGGTGGTCGACGACAACCAGGATGCGGCCCATGCGCTGGCCATGCTGCTCGAACTGGAAGGGCACACGGTGGCGGTCGAACACGAGCCGCAGCGCGCGCTCGAGAAGGCCGCCGAATTCTGTCCGGACGCGTGCCTGCTCGATATCGGCTTGCCTGGCATGGACGGCTACGAGCTGGCGCGGCGCCTGCGCGACAACGCGCGCACAGCCGACATCACCTTGATTGCGTTGACCGGATACGGCCACAAATACGGCCGCGAAACGACGGTGTCGGCCGGCTTCGACTATTACTTCGTCAAGCCGGCCAGGACGACTGAATTGATCGGCGTGCTGGCGGCGATTGCGCCGCGCCGGCGCGCCGCGGCTGGGCAGACGCAGGGCTAGCGCCCCGCCTCATCCGGCGCTGCCCAACGCCGCGTTGGCAATCGCGTCGCGCGCGATGCGCGCCGCCTGCTTGGCCGCGTAGCGTTCCAGCACGGCCTCCTGCATCAGTTCGCCGATGATGCCGCGCAGGCGCAAGAAGCGCTGCGCGACGTCGTCGCCGAACGCCACCTTCAGACGCATTTTTTCGTCGGCCTGGCTGCGGCTTTCCTGTTCTTCTACGATGAAATCGATCTCGTCCATGATCCCGTCCTCCTGGCTTGACTGTACGCCGTGACGGGAGGCATTGTTTGCGCTAGGTCATGCCCAGCCGGATTGCGGCTGATGCCTGCCGGATCGGGAATCTGCGCAATTGTTTTGATGCGCTGCGGGTTTTTGGTTATAGTCGATGCTTTATTTCATGACAGGAACGCTTGGCTTTCCTTCAGCGAACCAGCCAATGCCGAAACCTTCCGCTTTTCCCCAAGTTACCTCCGGCTCCGTTGTCACCGCAACCTGCATCCTGGCCTTGCTGTATTTCGGGCGCGGCGTGCTCGAGCCGCTCGCGCTGGCCCTGATACTGAGCCTGGTGATCGCGCCGCTAATCCGCATCATCGGCAGGACCGGGCTGGGACGCTTGCCGTCCACCTTCATCGCCGTCCTGCTGAGCGGTGTGGGCGTGGTGGGCATCTGCTTCATGCTGGCCTTCCAGCTGGTCGCCGTGACGGGCGAGCTGCCCCAGTACCGCGCGGCGATTCAGACCAAGCTGAAAAGCGTCCGCGAACTGACCGAGCGCCCGTTCGCCAGGATTGAAGCCGAACTGCGCGCAGTGGCGTTGCCGCGCCCCGGTTCCAGCACGCTGCCGCGGCGCGGCGAAAGCCCCCTGGGCGCCGGCCAAACCAAGCCCCTGGCGGTCGAAATCCATGCGCCCCAGATGTCGACCACGGAGACACTGACCCGGCTGGTCTCGTCGGCCTCCGGTCCGGTTGGCGAAGCGGGCCTGGCGCTGGTGCTGCTGGTGTTCGTCTTGCTGGAACACGAGTCGCTGCGCGACCGGATCGTGCGCCTGACCGGGCAAGGGGAGGTGGGCCGCACGATGAAAGCGCTGGGCGACGCCACCGAGGGCGTGTCGCGCTTTTTCTTTTCCCAGTTTATCGTCAACGTGCTGTTCGGCAGCGTGGTCGGCATCGCCTTGTGGGCGGCGGGCGTGCCGCATGCGGCCCTGTTCGGCACATTGAGCGGCTTGATGCGCTTCGTGCCCTACCTGGGCGCGCTGGTGGCGGGCATGGCGATCGCCATTTTCGCCGCCGCGATCGATCCCGGCTGGACACTGGCCATCGCCTGCCTGGCGATGTACACGACGCTCGAACTGGTGGTGGCCAATGTGGTGGAGCCGAAGGTGTATGGACACAGTTCCGGCCTGTCGCCGCTGGCGGTGATGGTGTCGGCGTTGTTTTGGGGCTCGATGTGGGGACCGGTCGGCCTGCTGCTGTCGACGCCATTGACCTTGTGCCTGGTCGTCGCCGGCCGCCACGTGCGCGCGCTCGAAGCGATCAATATCCTGTTTTCCGATACGCCAAGCGTGGATGAAGCGCAGCGCTTCTATCACCGCATCCTGTCGGGCGAGGCGGACGCGATCATCCGCGACGCCCAGACGTATCTGCGCAAATTCAGTTTCGCCCGCTATTGCGACCAGATCCTGCTGCCCGGCCTGGCGCTGGGTGGGGAAGAATATGCGACCGGCCGCATCGAAAAGGCGCAGGAAGACAATGTGCGCACCACGATCGTCGCGCTGGCCGAGGCGCTGGTGCCGGTGTCCGGGCGGCCGGCGAAAGGGCGCTCGCGCGGGCGCGTCTCGCTGCTCGACGCGAATGTCGGCGCCCATTTGCGCCAGATGCGCCAGATGCACCTGGGACGCTGGCAGGGATCGCTGGACGTGCCGGCGCGCTCGATCGTCCTGTGCGCGGGCTTGCCGAGCGAGCGCGACGACTTGCTCAACGAGCTGTTCGTGCTGGCGCTGCGCGAGGTCGAGGTCGATGCGCGCAGCGTCGGCGTCAGCGCTGCCGACGATGGTCCCGGCCCGGACCGCGGCGACCTGGTGTCGACCGTGTTCCTCGCCTATCCGCTGAAGGAAACGCTGGAGCGCTGGCTGGTGATCGCGCGCGACTTGCGCGCCGGCCTGCCGGAAGCGGTGCTGGTGACCATCCGCCTGAGCCCGGACAGCCGCGATGCGGACCAGTCCGTTGTCGAGCAGAGCGTCGACATGGTGCTGCGCACGTTCGAGGAAGGCGTGGCCCTGATGTCGGCCGATAGCCCGGCGCCAGCGTAGTAACCGCGTATTGTCGGGGCAAAGTCGGGTGGAAGACGTCACCGACATACGCAGAATCGTTGAATACTCAAGCTTCACTTACGTCGGGGTAATTAAATGATTCTGAAACAAATGCGCCTTAGCCGCCATCTATCCCAAGAGCAGTTGGCTGACATGTCCGGCTTGAACGTGCGGACGATTCAACGGATAGAAAGCGGCCACAAGGCCAGTGTGGAGTCGCTGAAATGTCTCGCGGCGGTGTTTGAAGTGAACCTTTCAACGCTGAACCAGGAGAAATTCATGATCGACAAAAGCACGGACAACTGGAAAGAATTGCCCCTGTGGCTTAAATGCTGGTTCTTTTTCAATTTTATGGATGTGCGGCCCAACCGGAAGGTGGCCAAACGCATCGAGATTGTTTCGCACGTCACCGGGTTTGGATTTTGCTGCCTGGGCTTAGTCAGCGAGGCCGCGCTGGCCGGCGGCTTGATCATGCTCGCGACCGCTTACCTGTTTTATTGTCTTGGGTGGCAAGGTGATCGTTACGGTATTTGGTACGATGGGCCGGAAACGACAAGCGCCTAGCGCACCACCACTTTATGGGATCTGATCATGGACGGTTTGTTGCAAGAAATGCTGTTTTGCGAATGTATGCTCAAGTGCGAGTCGAGCGGCTGCCGCGCGTTCTTCGAGTTCGATGAAGTGGCCAATGATCCCATGGAGGAATGGTCGCAGCGGGCGGTGGTGGTGGCCGAGAACCTGGGCTGGACGGTCGGCCACACCGGCCTGGTCAAGTGTCCCGCCTGCGCCGCGGTGAAGCCGACTTAGGGAAATGAACATCATTCAGGCTGTCAAAGGCGAAGTGTTCATCGACGGCATTAGCAGGCCGGTCTGCATGCGACCCGTGCTCGATGGGAACTATTTCGCCATCTCCAATTTTCGCCGGTTTCGCGGGGATTTTGTTTATTCCGACCAAGGACCTCACGTTCGCCTGACTGTGCTCGATCTGGATTTCGTGTCCCTGATGTCGATGGGGACCGACGTGATATTTCCACAGCCATTTGCCGGCAAGCCGGTTTGGCACGGAGAAGTGGTGATGCTGAAAGGACGAAGCGCATGTGATGAGCCAGATGGGCAGCGCAACCTGGAAGAGCTCAGCCTGCGCGTGGTCCGGCTTGTCGAGGCGACCCGCTTCGAATTCAAGGCCATTGCCGGCAAGCGCAGCGACGCGGGAGATTGGCCGGCGACGCTGGATGTGGCTTTCTGGTTCGAGGTTCCCGACAGCGAGGTCGATACCTTCATCGTTGGAGCAGAGGCCAATTCGCTCTACCGCCAGTGCCTGACCTCGACGACAACGTAGGCGCGAACAAGGTCGCTGCGATCGGTCTATTCAGGACGGTTCATAAAACGTCTTTTCGTACGCATTTTTTCTATCATGTTCAGATATGGCGGCGTGCCCTCGCTAGATATGCCCCAGCCCGTGAGAGTCAGGCGTGGAAAAAATGCTGGCCGCGAAGCTTCATTTCAAGCGGCAAAGCAATCTGCCAGCCGTTTTTCCCATCACCAGCATGGCACCGTCGCCACGACAGGCCTGAGCAATGTTCTCCCCGCCGTCTGGCATTTCAACTGGAATGGCTTGCGAGGAAAATACAACTGCGCCGCGCGTCGGTATCTGCGCTGTACTGTAGGAAGTAATGATCGCTTCGGAATATGCCCGTGATACCTGTTGAAGTGCGAAGGCTCCGCTCATTGATTGCATGAACATGCCGTTGAATGCACCTTGATCGGAGCCGAGCTTGATGCTTATCCCCGATGTGATCCTTATCCCCGGCTTGGGATCCCGCATTGGGTCACCCAACATGGCCGCTTCCCGCGTGAGCTCCCGAACCTCGCTGATCACCCCGGCGATCGGCGTCATCAGCACCATGTGGCGGTACGGCTCCGGCAAGGATTCCTTGAGAATCTGAACCCGGTCCATCGGTACCGCGAACGCGGTTTTTCTCACCCGCGTCATGGCATGGAAGTCATAGTCAATGCCCGTGGTATGCATGCTGTTTACCGCACCAAGAAGGTCGCTGGGCCCCGCAAGCAGATGAAGTTTTCCCACCCGCAGCGGATAAAAATCGAGTCTGGATGGCAAAGGACAACTGGCCTGCCTGGGCGCTGGCGTCAGGCGCAGCCAGCCATCATGAAACGTCGCCGCGCCATGCGCCTGGTCCGCAGTTCCAACATCGCCCCCCGAATGGAGCATGCAAGCAAAGTCGAGCGCGAAGGTGCCGTCAGCAGCCAGCGTAAGCTTTGCACTCAGGAAACCATTGCTGAACCCTGAATTCAGGTAGGTGCCGGACCATTGCTTCAGCATTGATTTTGCCGGTTTATCATCTCCGCCGGTTCCTGCCAACGCGAAGTCCGCGAGTACCAGAAGAGTTCCGGCAAGCAGGAGGTTTCCTAGCTTATTCATACTGCTCCGGGTAGATTCAAATGAGCCATTCTAGCCGCAGCAGCGAGAACCCATAAAAAAACCCGCCGTCATAGTGAGATGGGCGGGTCTTTTGGTGCTAAGAGTCATTGCGCGTTAAATACTTGGTGCCCGGAGCCGGAATCGAACCGGCACGCCCTTGCGAGCACGAGATTTTAAGTCTCGGGTGTCTACCAGTTTCACCATCCGGGCAGCGCGCGAGATTTTACCACAGGCGCTGTGCGCTCTGGCCACTTTCCCCTCGTGCAGCTATCGTGTAGCATTCGTGGCGGCGCCGGCAGCTGCGGACGCCGCGGTACATACAAGGACACGAATTGAATATCACCATCAACGAGGAACTGCGTTCCTTCATCGATCCCCTCACGCACAACGAATATGCCGCGCTCGAACGCAGCCTGCTGGCCGAAGGCTGCCGCGATGCGCTGGTCCTGTGGGGCGAGGTCCTGATCGACGGGCATAACCGCTACGAGATCTGCAACAAGCATAAAATCGAATTTCGAACCGTGCAAAACACCAGCTTCTCCTCGCTCGACGACGTGATGCTGTGGACGATCGATAACCACCTGGCGCGGCGCAGCGTGTCCGACTACCAGCGCGGCGTGCTGGCGCTGCGCAAGAAGGAAATCGTTGCCGCGCGCATGGCGCAGCGCGCCGCCGATGCGCCGGAAATCGCGCCCCAGGATGCCTACGACGCGCCGCAGTCGCCGCCGTGGAATACGCGCGAGGACGTGGCCAAGGCGGCGCGCGTGTCGAGCAATACCATCAGCCAGATTGAGCGGATCCAGAAAGCGGCCACGCCGCAGCTGGTCGAAGCGGTGCGCTCGGGGACCATCTCGATCAACGCGGCGGCCAATGTGGCCTCGCTGCCCGAGGCGATGCAGAACGCCGCGGTGGCGGGCGGACGCAAGGAGCTGCAGCAGGCGGCCCGCCAGGTGCGGGAGCAGAAGGCCGGCGCCAAGCCGCCGAAAGAGCCTGCCGGCGACACCGAATCGGACCTGCGCGCGCAGGTCGCGGCGCTGCGCGACAAGGTCGATGCACTGACGGCCGAAAACACGGCGCTCAAAGAACAGCTGGGAATGGCGTAGGGTTCATCACAACAAGAGGTCGCACATGTTCCATCCCCGTTTGATCGGCACGGCCTTGCTAGGCTGCCTCGCGTTCGCCGGCGTTCCCGCGCAGGCCTACCACCACGCCGCGCAGCCGTCCGCTGACCAGGCGCGCTGGAACAAAAGCGCCCAGCGCGTGACGATCATGCGCGACAAATGGGGCATCCCCCACGTGTTCGGAAAATCCGACGCCGACGCCGTCTTCGGGCTGATGTTCGCGCAAGCGGAGGACGACTTCAACCGGGTCGAGCACAATTACATCAACGCCATGGGCCGCCTGGCCGAAGTCGAAGGGGAAGCCGAAATCTGGCGCGACCTGCGCATGAAGATGTACATCACGCCGGCGGCGATGCAGGCCAAGTACACGGCCAGCCCCGCATGGCTGAAAAAGCTGATGGTGTCGTTCGCCGACGGCCTCAATTTCTACCTGCATACCCATCCCGAAGTGAAGCCGAAGCTGATTACCCATTTCGAACCGTGGATGGCGCTGTCATTCAGCGAAGGCAGCATCGGCGGCGACATCGAAGAGATCGACCTGAAGGATCTGGAAGCGTTCTACGGCAACAAGCCGCAGGCAGTTGCCATGGCCGACACCGGCTTCGACCCCGAGCCGCGCGGCTCGAACGGTTTTGCCATTGCGCCAAAACTGAGCAAGTCGGGCAGGGCGCTGCTGCTGATTAATCCGCATACCTCGTTCTACTTCCGTCCCGAGGTGCACGTCGTCAGCGAAGAAGGCCTGAACGCATATGGCGCCGTCACCTGGGGCCAGTTCTTCGTCTACCAGGGCTTCAACGAGCGGGCTGGCTGGATGCATACGTCGGGCGGCGGCGATGTCATCGACGAGTACCTCGAAACTATCGTCGAACGCGATGGCAAGGTCTTTTACAAGTACGGCAGCGGCGAACGCGAAATGAGGGCGGTGCCCATCACGCTGCCCTACAAGACGGCCGGCGGCATGGCCAGCAAGACCGTCACCGCCTACTTCAGCCACCACGGCCCGGTGGTGCGCGCCGGCGGCGGCAAGTGGGTCGCGATCAAGATGATGGACGAGCCGCTCAAGGCGTTGATGCAGTCGTATTCGCGCACCAAGGCCACCAGCTACAAGGCCTTCCGCCAGACCATGGAGCTGCGCACCAATTCGTCCAACAACACCGTGTATGCGGACGCCGACGGCAATATCGCCTACTTCCACGGTAACTTCCATCCGAAGCGCGACACCCGTTTCGACTGGGTCCATCCGGTCGATGGCAGCAATCCGGCCACCGAGTGGCAGGGCCTGCACGCGGTCAAGGACACGATCACCGTCATGAACCCGGCCACCGGCTGGATCCAGAACACCAACGCCTGGCCGTTCCGCGTGGCCGGCACCAGCAGCCCGCTGGAGAAGGACTATCCGAAATACATGTGGTCGCTGCCCGAAAACGCGCGCGGCCTGCATGCGGTGCGGGTGCTCGAACATGCGAAGGACGTGACGCTCGACAGCCTGATCGGGCTGGCCTACGATAATTACCTGACCGCGTTCGAGCCGCTGGTGGCGTCGCTGCTGACCGCCTACGACGCGCTGCCGGCCGGCGACCCGCTCAAGGCCCAGTTGGCGCCGCAGGTTGCCGCCTTGCGCGGCTGGGATTTGCGTTATTCGGTGGCGTCGGTGCCGACCGCGCTGGCCGTGTACTGGGGCCAGGCGATGGTGGCCAACGCCAAGGCGGCCGCCAATGCAAAAGAAGTGCCGGTGGTCGACTACATCCGCGACAGCATCACGCCGCAGGAGCGCTTGCAGGCGTTGGTGCGCGCGACGGCCAGGCTGGAGGCGGACTTCGGCACGTGGCGAACGCCATGGGGCGAGATCAACCGCTTCCAGCGCGCCAGCGGCGATATCAGCCAGCAGTACGACGACGCCAAGCCAAGCTTGCCGATTGCGTTTCCGTCGGCGGTGTGGGGTTCGCTGGCCTCGTTCGGCATGTCGGCGCCGCAGAAGACCAAGCGCATCTACGGCGACCGCGGCAACAGCTTCGTCGCGGTGGTCGAGTTCGGGCCGCGCGTGCGCGCCAAGAGCATCCTGGCCGGCGGCAACAGCGCCAATCCGGCCTCGCCGCATTTTGCCGACCAGGCCGGAATGTATAGCCGCGGCCAGTTCAAGGATGTGCTGTTCTACAAGGACGATATCGAAAAGCAGCTCGAGCGCAAATACCACCCGGGCCAGTAGTCGTCCTCGCGCATGGG
>JANYGW010000129.1 GCA_025359245.1 Massilia sp. | reverse complement strand
TTGCCGAGCTTGCCCTTGTCGGCCGACTTGTCTTGCGTGACGAGCAGCAGCCAGCGCCCGTTCGGCGACAACGAACTGCCTTCGAGCGACACTTTTTCGCCCAGATAGATCGGTTCCGGCGCGCGCGTCGCATCGGCGCGGCGTTCCTGCTGGCGCCGCTCGCGGCCCGTGTCGCGCTCGTCCTTGATGCGCGCCAGCGTGCTGAGCAAACGCAGTTGCAAGTCGCGCTGCGCGTCGGGATCAAGCGCCGCGTCCGGGTCTTTTTTCAAGACCAGCAGCGCCACCGGCGACACCAGCCGGTCGGCCCGGTTCCAGCTGTACCAGTCGCTGTCGCTGCGAAATTGCACCGCGTCGCCGGACGCCGCATATTGCACATCGCGAATCTTGCCGTTGCTGCGCGTGATTTGCGTCAACGCGCCGCTTTTCAGGTCGCGCTCGAACAAGTCGCCGTTGCGCAGGAAAATGGCGCGGGTGCGCTGCGCGTTGTAGACCACGTCCGGGCTGTCCAGCGTTGACAATTGCGCGTCCAGCACCAATTTGGGCGCGCCATTGACCACCTGGTAGGTGTCGCGCAGCGGCGAGCCGCCACGTTTTTGCTTGTAGAACACCTGGCCATTCCAGCCCCACCAGGCCGCCTCGACCGGCGTGCCGATCCAGTCGGGCTGGGCCATCGCCTGGTCCAGCGTGATCGGCGTGGGAGAGGTGGAGGGCGGGGCCACGGAATCGGCGGCCAGCGCCGGCATGGCGCAGCTCAACGGCAGCAGCACGGCAAGAAACAAGGGGAGACGCAAATGCATTGTTATCACTTTGACGGGAGGGGAAGAAGGAGAAACAGGCCGCAACGGGATCAGGCCGGTATTCTAGCGCAGCCATCCGCTGCCACTCGTCAAATAGTTGCTCCAAAAAACTCCCCGCGCTGTCGCGGCGCCGCTAAGTAATCCTCAGAAAACACAATAATTTATTGGGGGTTACTTAGGCTCGCGACTGTGCGGCGAGCCGCTCCAATACCGCCGCCAGCGGCATCGGCCGCGCGAACAGATAACCTTGCAGGGCGTCGCAATCGTTGGCCAGCAAGAAGTCGGCCTGGGCCCGGGTTTCGACGCCTTCGGCGACGACGCGCAAGCCGAGGTGGCGCGCCATCGCCAGAATGGTTTGCACGATGGCGGTATCGCTGGCGTCGTGCGGCGTGTCGTCGATGAAACTCTTGTCGATTTTCAATTCGTACAGCGGCATCGTCTTCAGGTAGCGCAGGCTGGAATAACCGGTGCCGAAATCGTCGATCGAAAAGCGCACGCCGAGCGCGGCCAGTTCATGCATGCGCCGGATCGACTCGTCGAGTTTGTCGATCAGCAAGCCTTCGGTCACTTCGAGGATCAAGGAAGTGGCCGGCGCGCCGCTGCCGGCCAGGCTGGCTTGCACCTGTTGCACGAAGTCGGCCTGGCGAAACTGCGACGGGCTGACATTGACCGACAGCGGCAGCGCATGGCCGGCCGCGGCCAGCCGCATCAGCGCCGCGCAGGCCTGGTCGAGCGCCCAGTTGCCGAGTCGCACGATCAAGCCGGACTCTTCGGCCAGCGGAATGAACAGCGCCGGCGCCACCTGGGTGCCATCCGGGCGGCGCCAGCGCATCAGCATTTCGGCGCCGCTGGCGCGCCCGTCGCGCCCGACCTGCAACTGCACGTCCATGCCGAGCGCGCCATCGTCGAGCGCGCGCGCCAGTTCGCGCTCGAGGTCCAGCCGCGCTTCGAGTTCGGCTTGCATGCCGGCTTTGAAAAACGCGATGCCGTTGCGTCCAGCGGCCTTGGCGCGGTACATCGCGATATCGGCTTCGCGCAGCAAGTCGAGCGCGTCGGCGCCGGATTGGGCCAGCAAGGTCACGCCGATGCTGGCCGAGCAATGGTAAGACTGGCCGTCGATCTGGAAATTGCGCGCCATCGCGGCGCGTATTTTTTCCGCCACCAGCAGCGCCAGATGGCAGGCGTCGTCGGGTTGGCGCCCGAGCCGCGCCAGCAAGACGACAAATTCATCGCCGCCGATGCGCGCCACGGTGTCGTCGCTGCGCATCAGGCCGGCCAGGCGCGATGCAGCCTTGCGCAGCAGCACGTCGCCGGTGGCGTGGCCGCGCGCGTCGTTGATATGCTTGAAGTGATCTAGGTC
>JANYGW010000124.1 GCA_025359245.1 Massilia sp. | reverse complement strand
GTGCTGCCGACGCTGGCCGTCTGTATCGCGAATCCTGCGACGCCTGGCTGCTCGGCAGTGCTGCCGACGCTGGCCGTGTGTATCGCCAATCCCGCGACGCCTGGCTGTTCGGCTGTGCTGCCAACGCTGGCCGCCTGCACGGCAAATCCGTCGACGCCAGGTTGTGAGGCGGTGTTGCCGGCACTGGCAGTCTGTATTGCCAATCCATCGACGCCAGGCTGTTCCGCGGTGCTGCCGACGCTGGCTGCGTGTATTGCCAGCCCGGCCACGCCGGGATGCGCGGTGGTGTTGCCGTCGCTGTCCGCGTGCATCGCCAACCCGTCCACGCCAGGTTGTGCAGCAGTGTTGCCGTCGCTAGCAGTGTGTATTGCCAACCCAGCGACACCCGGTTGCTCTGCCGTATTGCCGTCGCTGGCCGCATGTATCGCCGAGCCGACCAAACCTGGTTGCGCGGCGGTCTTGCCGACGCTGGCGGCGTGCATCGCCAGCCCGGCTACGCCAGGTTGCGCGGCCGTGTTGCCGTCGCTGGCAGTGTGCATCGCCAACCCGTCCACGCAGGGCTGCTCGGCCGTGCTGCCGACATTGGCAGCGTGTATCGCCGACCCGACCAAGCCTGGTTGCGCAGCAGTGCTGCCGACGCTGGCGGTGTGCAGCGTCAGCCCGACCACCCCAGGCTGTTCTGCCGTGCTGCCGACACTGGCTGCCTGTATCGCCGAACCGACCAAGCCAGGTTGCGCGGCAGTGCTGCCGACGCTGGCCGTCTGCGTCGCCAATCCAGCCATGCCGGGTTGCTCGGCCGTGCTGCCGACACTGGCCGCCTGCGTCATCAATCCAGCCGCGCCGGGTTGTGCCTTAGTGCTGCCGACACTGGCAACTTGCATCGCCGATCCGGGCCGGCCTGGCTGCACGGCCGTGCTGCCGACGCTGGCTACTTGCGTCGCCAATCCCACCACGGCGGGCTGTGCGGCGGTATTGCCGACGCTGAGCCAATGTACCGCCGCGCCGACCATGGCCGGCTGCTCTACCGTATTGCCGACCCTGGCGCAATGCACGGCTAGTCCGACGCTGCAGGGCTGTACTGTTGTCTTGCCACAGGCTGACCTGTGTACGGCCAATCCAACGGCGGCCCTCTGCCAGGTCATCTCGCCAAACACCAATGCGGTCGTCCAGCAGGTCATCGTGTCGACAGTCAATGTCATCAATCCGGGCGGTACCGTCGTGCGGCCAGTCACGCCGGCGGACGGCCCGGCGGCGACGTCGCCCGACCAGACGGCAGATAGCAAGGCCGCCGACAAAAAAGCTGAGAAAAAAGACGACAAGAAAGATGTCGCTGCCACTGACAAACCAGGAGTGAAAAATGAAGATGCCGCCAAAAAAATGTACTGCAATTAAGGCGTTCGCAGCGTTGCTGCTGACGGCGGCTTGCGGCGTGGCACTGGCCGGACAGGTGGCCGGCACGGTCATCAACCTGAGCGGCGCGCTGATGGCCCAGAAGGCCGATGGCAAGGTCAAGTTGCTCGCCGCCAGGTCCGAAGTGGAGTCTGGCGACACGCTGGTGTCGGAGAAGAACACCTACGCGCAAATCAAGTTCATCGACAACAGCGAGATCACGCTCAAGCCGAACACCACCTTCGTCGTGGAGGCGTTTGCCTTCGATGCCGGCAAGCCGGAAGGCGACAGTGCCAGCTTCAACCTGATCAAGGGCGGGCTGCGCTCGATCACCGGCTTGCTGGGCAAGCGCAACAGGGAAAAATTTCAACTGAAGACGCCGACGGCGACTATCGGCATCCGCGGCACGACCTTTATTGCACAGTTTGTTCCTGGCGAGCCGGAACCGGAAGTATCGACTACCCTGGTCGGCCTGTCGGCCACCCTGATGGCGGGGCAAGTGAACCTGCCGCTCGCTGCCCCTGGCCGCGCGCCGGCCGGTCCCGGACTGGCGCCGGGCCTGTATGTGCAAGTGATCGACGGGATCATCAACCTGAGCAACAAAGGGGGCACGCAGAATTTTTCGGCAGGGCAGTTTGGATTTACGGCCAGCCTGGTCCAGCCGCCGGTGGTCGTGCCGGCCAATCCTGGCTTGAAATTTACGCTGCCGCCCGCATTCTCGGCGCCGTCGTCGACCGCAAACTCGAACACCGCTCCCAAGCCGGCCACGGTCGATTGCGAAGTACGCTAGCGGATAGAACGTAAAAAAACCCCCATCGGCCGTCTTGGCTGATGGGGGTTTTTTATGGGACAGCCGAGAATTACAGCACTTCGCTCGCGTGGTCGGCCAGGCGCGAACGTTCGCCGCGCGCCAGCGTCACGTGGCCGCTGTGCGACCAGCCCTTGAAGCGGTCCACCACATAGGTCAGGCCGCTCGACCCTTCGGTCAGGTAAGGCGTGTCGATCTGGGCGATGTTGCCAAGGCACAGGATCTTGGTGCCGGGACCGGCGCGCGTGACCAGGGTCTTGACCTGCTTCGGCGTCAAGTTCTGCGCCTCGTCGATGATCAGGAACTTGTTCACGAAGGTGCGGCCGCGCATGAAGTTGAGCGACTTGATCTTGATGCGCGAGCGGATCAGGTCTTGGGTTGCCGCGCGGCCCCACTCGCCGCCGTCCGAATCGGACTTGTTGAGCACTTCGAGGTTGTCGTCGAAGGCGCCCATCCATGGCGACATCTTCTCTTCTTCGGTGCCGGGCAGGAAACCGATGTCTTCACCGACCGGCACGGTGACGCGGGTGACGATGATCTCGTTGTACAGCTTGGTTTCGAGCACCTGCGCCAGGCCGGCGGCGAGCGCCAGCAAGGTCTTGCCGGTGCCGGCCTGGCCGAGCAGCGTGACGAAGTCGCATTCCGGATTCATCAGCAGGTTCAGCGCGAAGTTCTGCTCGCGGTTGCGCGCGGTCACGCCCCACACGTTGTTCTTGCTGTGGCTAAAGTCGCGCAAGGTCTGCAGCACGGCGGTCTTGCCGTTGAGCTGCTTGACCTGGCCGTAGAAGGGCGCTTCGCCATTCTTCGGCTCGAGGAACACGAATTGGTTGACCAGCAGCGTGGCCACGGTCGGGCCGGTGACGCGGTAGAAGGTGGCCGACACGCCGCCCTTGTTTTCCTGCCAGGACTCCATGTCCTTGCCGTTCTTGTTCCAGAAGTCGTCCGGCAACTGCACGATGCCCGAATACAGCAGGTCGGTGTCTTCCAGCACGTGATCGTTGAAATAATCCTCGGCCGGCAAGCCCAACGCGCGCGCCTTGATGCGCATGTTGATGTCTTTCGACACCAGCACGATCGCGCGGCCCGGCATTTCGGTTTCCAGGTTGCGCACCACGCCCAGGATCTGGTTGTCGGCCTTGCCGTGCGGCAGGCCTTCGGGCAGCATCGGGCCCGCTTGCAAACGGGTCTGGAAGAACAAACGGCCCTTGGCATCCTTGTTGCCCAGCTTGGACAGCAGCACGCCGTTTTCGATGGCGCCGTCTTCGATCGTGCCGACCAGCGCGTCGAGCGTGCGCGAGACCTGGCGGGCGTTGCGCGCCACTTCAGTCATGCCCTTCTTGTGATCGTCCAGTTCTTCCAGCGTCATCATCGGCAGGAAGACATCGTGCTCTTCGAAACGGAACAGCGACGACGGGTCATGCATCAGCACGTTGGTGTCGAGCACGAACATCTTGGTCATGCCGGACTTGTCGGCGTTGCGGCTGGCCTTGGACTTGACCATCATCTCGACCGGCTTGTGCTTGACCGGATGCAGCGCTTCCGGATCGGCGTGCGGTTTTTCCTTGCCGCGCGAAGCGGGCTTGGCCACGGGCGCCGGCACGTGCACCGGTTCCGGCGCCGCGACCGGCTTGGCCTTGGCGGTCTTGGCGGCTGGCTTGGCGACGACCTCGGGCACGGCGACGTCGGCGACGGCGGCGAGCTTCGGCTTGGGCGGGGCAAATGCGGCGCCGGCCGGCTTGGTACGGTCGGCTTTTGGATAGTCTTTAGCGAGTAGCAGTGCTGCAGGCTTGGTGGGGAGTTTGGGCAGTGGCATCAGAGTCTCAATCTAAAAATGGGGAGGATAGCCCGGCGGCGTGGCCAGCAATGGTGCTGGTGGCGTGGTCGATGTGGCTGTTCGAACTACAGGGCGCTGGCCGGGCCCGGCATGATGTCCGGGCCGACGAGCCGCCAGATTGAAGTGATGCAGGGAAGCTGACTGTTTGACTCAAAATGGACGGGTTCACTCAAGTTCTGGAGCGGTTGATCAAGGCTGGCTTTGGACAAATTCCAGCACTTCTTCAGCGTGATTAGGAACTTTCACGCCACGCCATTCTTTCACCAATCGGCCATCAGCGTCAATTACAAACGTACTGCGCTCGACCCCCCGCACTTGCTTTCCGTACATATTCTTCATTTTCATCACGCCGAACTGCAGGCAGAGCGCCTCGTCGGGATCGGAAATGAGTTCGAACGGCAAGCCCAGCTTGGCCTTGAAGCCATCGTGCGAGCGCATCGAATCGCGGCTGATGCCATAGATTTCGGTGTGCGCCTGCTGGAATTGCGGGTGCAGTTCGCGGAAAGCGATGCTTTCGGTGGTGCAGCCGGGGGTATTGTCCTTCGGATAGAAGTACAGCACCGTGTATTTGGCCGGGCGGCCAGCGAGCTGGAAAGGCGTGCCGCCGGTCATCGCGGCGGAAAAGTCGGACATGGGTGCTGCGTTTTGGCGATCAGCCACAGGGTCTCTCCAAAAGAGTGCGTGAGCGTGATTCTATACTCCGCAGCGCAACAAAGGGAATGAAACATTGCGCATTTAAGCTCCGCTTCAGCCATCCAGCGGCGCTGCGCCCAAAACCGGGGGCGGACCCCGGTCTTATTCAGGCGGGGGCTCGATGATCAGGGCCAGCGTGACTTTGCGGCCTTCGCCCATCAGCACGTTGTAGGTGCGGCAGGCGGCCTTGCTGTCCATGCATTCGACGCCGATATGGCGCGCCGACAGCGCCCCGATCAGGCGCGGGTGCACGAAGCGCTGGCGCGCGCCGGTGCCGAGGATGACCACGTCCGGCCGGTCCGCTTCGATCTGTTCGAAATGGGCGGCGGTCAGGGCGTCGAAGGTCGGCACGTTCCAGGGACGCGGCGGCGTTTCCGGCATCAGGATCAGGCTGAACGCGTACGGCGCGGCGTTGATTTCGACCCCTTGGTCATCGTAACCGGTGACGGTCTGGTATTGTTTGGTGGTTGCGGAATGCAGCTTCATGGCAGATCGGCTTAATTGGGGAGGCCATCAGCATGCCACAAAGCGGATAAAACAGCGAATTTTCACGAATCTGCCGTCAAAAACCACTCAAAATGGCGATTCCACCCGCTTTTATCAGGCTCGGCGGTTGATTAAATCGGCCGCTTTCGGCAAAATGGTATTTATTTCGCACTGCAACATAAACGCGCTACAGGGACAGGAACTATTTTGCGACCGATTCTCAAATCCAACAAATTAGACGACGTGTGCTACGAGATCCGCGGCCCAGCCCTGGAAAAGTGCAAGCAGATGGAGGAAGACGGGCACAAGATCATTAAGCTCAACATCGGCAACCTGGCGGTGTTCGGCTTCGACCCGCCGGACGAGATCGTCCAGGACATGATCGTCAATATGCACGGCGCGGCCGGCTACACCGATTCGAAGGGCATGTTCGCGCCGCGCAAGGCCGTCATGCACTACACGCAGAGCAAGAACATCCGCGGCGTCGGCATCGAAGATATCTACCTGGGCAACGGCGCGTCCGAACTGATCGTGATGGCCATGAACGGCCTGCTCAACAACGGCGACGAAGTGCTGGTGCCGGCCCCCGATTATCCGCTGTGGACGGCCGCGGTCAGCCTGTCGGGCGGCAATCCGGTCCACTATATATGCGACGAGCAGGCCGGCTGGTTCCCCGACATCGACGACATGCGCCGCAAGATCACCTCGAACACCAAGGCGATCGTGGTGATCAACCCGAACAATCCGACCGGGGCGCTGTATCCGCGCGAGATCCTGCTCGAGATCGTCGAACTGGCGCGCCAGCACCAGCTGATCATCATGGCTGACGAAATCTACGACAAGGTGCTGTACGACGGCGCCGAGCACGATTCGATCGCCTCGCTGGCCGACGACGTGCTGTTCATCACGTTGAACGGGCTGTCGAAGAACTACCGTTCGTGCGGCTACCGCGCCGGTTGGATGGTGGTGTCGGGCGAAAAACGCCACGCCAAGGATTACATCGATGGCCTCAACATCCTCGCCTCGATGCGCCTGTGCGCCAATGCGCCGGGCCAGTTCGCGATCCAGACCGCGCTGGGCGGCTACCAGAGCATCAATGACCTGGTCGGCCCCGGCGGACGATTGCTCAAGCAGCGCGACATGGCGCACAAATTATTGACCGATATCCCGGGCGTGTCCTGCGTCAAGCCAAAAGCGGCGCTGTACATGTTCCCCAAGCTCGACCCCGTGATGTATCCGATCGCGGACGACCAGCAGTTCGCCTACGACCTGCTGTCTGAAGAAAAAGTGCTGATCGTGCAGGGTACGGGCTTTAACTGGATCGCGCCGGACCATTTCCGGATCGTGTTCCTGCCCAATTCCGACGACCTGACCGATGCCTGCGGCCGCATCGCGCGTTTCCTCGACGGCTACCGCCGGCGCCACGGCCAAGGCTGATACCCAATACAAGTACAAAGACTATGAAACCCATCCAAATCGGCCTGATCGGCCTCGGCGTCGTCGGCAGCGGCACCTTCAACGTCCTCAAACGCAACCAGGAAGAGATCCGCCGCCGCGCCGGCCGCGGCATCGAGATCAGCATGGTCGCGGTGCGCAATGTGGAGCGCGCCGAAGCGCTGGTCGGCGCCGACTGCCAGGTCGTGTCCGACCCGCGCCTGGTGGTCGACCATCCCGACATCGACATCGTCGTTGAATTGATCGGCGGCTGCGACACCGCCAAGGACCTGGTGCTGCGCGCGATCGCCAACGGCAAGCATGTCGTTACCGCCAACAAGGCGCTGCTGGCGCTGCACGGCAACGAGATCTTCGCCGCGGCCCAGGAAAAGGGCGTGATGGTGGCCTTCGAAGCCGCAGTGGCGGGCGGCATCCCGATCATCAAGGCGCTGCGCGAAGGCCTGACCGCGAACCGTATCGAATCGGTGGCCGGCATCATCAACGGCACCACCAACTTCATCCTGTCCGAAATGCGCGACAAGGGCCTCGACTTCGGCACCGTGCTGAAACAGGCGCAGGCGCTCGGTTATGCCGAAGCCGACCCGACCTTCGACATCGAAGGCGTGGACGCGGCGCACAAGCTGACCATCATGTCGGCCATTGCGTTCGGCATTCCGGTGCAGTTCGACAAAGCCTATGTCGAAGGCATCAGCAGCCTGCAGGCGATCGATATCCGCTACGCCGAGCAACTGGGCTACCGGATCAAGCTGCTGGGCATTACCAAGCGCGCCTTGGTCAATGGCGTGGAAGGCATCGAACTGCGCGTGCATCCGACGCTGATCCCGGCCAAGCGCCTGATCGCCAATGTCGAAGGCGCGATGAACGCGGTGCTGGTGCAGGCCGACGCGGTGGGCGCGTCGCTCTACTACGGCAAGGGCGCCGGCTCCGAGCCGACCGCCTCGTCGGTGATTGCCGACCTGGTCGACATCACCCGCCTGGCCACCGCCGATCCGGGCAACCGCGTGCCGCACCTGGCATTCCAGCCGAACCAGATGACGGACGTGGCGATCCTGCCGATGTCCGAAGTGACGACCAGCTACTACCTGCGCGTGTATGTCAAAAACCGCCTGGGCGTGATGGCCGACCTGACGCGCATCCTGGCCGACGCGCGCATTTCGATCGACGCGGTGCTGCAGAAGGAGCCCGCCGAAAATGCGACGCGCCTCGATATCGTCATGCTGACGCACCAGACGCAGGAAAAGAATATCGATGCGGCGATCGCCAAGATCGAGGCGATGGAGACCGTGGTCGGCAAAGTGGTCAGGATCAGGCTTGAGACGCTGAGCTAACGCACGTCGCAGAAATCGCAAAACGCCAAATAGCCTTCCCCGCGTGCGCGAGGACGACGTGGTTTATTGCGGTGAGTGTCTTGCTGCAGTAGTTTCTGTGAAGCAGACCCGGACCAACAGGCCGGGGTTGGCATCGACTAGCTTGATGCCGGCCCGGTGCACATGCGCGATATCGCGCACGATCGCCAGCCCCAGCCCGGTGCCGTCCGGATTGCTCTCGAACGATCCGGACACCCGGTAAAACGGCGTGAATACCTTCTCGTGCTCCTCGGCCGCCAGCCCGCAGCCGCTATCCTCCACTTCCAGCACCACGCAGCCTTCGCCGCGCGCCACGCGCAGCGCCACCTTGCCGCCGGCAGGCGTGTAGCGGATCGCATTGTCGACCAGGTTGCTGACCAGTTCATGCAGCATCAACGGCTGGCCGTCGATGATGGCGTCGTCAAACGCGTCGAGCGACAGGTCGATATGCTTGTGCACCGCCGCCGGCGCCAGTTCCAGCCCGACCTGGCGCACCACGGCGGTCAGCGACAGCGGCTCCATGCGCGCCGCTTCGCCGCCATGTTCGATGCGCGCCAGCGTCAGCAGCCGGTTGGCCAGGTGGACGGTCGAATCGGTGGTCGCCGCCAGCGACCGGACAATCTCGCGCATCGCTTGCGGGTCGTCTTCGCGCAGCGCCATTTCGGCCTGCGTCTTCAATACCGTCAGCGGCGTGCGCAGCTGGTGCGAGGCGTCGGCGATGAAGCGGCGCTGGCTCGCGATCAGGTGCTGCATGCGCGACATGGCGCCGTTCATTGCTGCCACCAGCGGGCGCACTTCCTTGTGCACCAGCGCCTGGTCGACGTCGGACAGGTCGTCCAGCGCACGGTTCTCCACTTCGGTTTTCAGGCGCATCAGCGGGCGCAGCACCAGGCGCACGGCGAACCACACCAGCGTGGCCACCGCCAGCACCATCACCGCCTGGCGCACCAGCGTGTCGATCAGGATCTTGCGCGACAGGCCGCGCCGCGCGTCGAGCGTTTCGCCCACCTGGATCAGCACGATGCCGCGCATTTTTTCGTCGTACACCGGCTGCAGCAGGGCGGCGATGCGCACCGGCTCGCCGTTGTAATTGGCATGATAGAAGCGCACCAGCGCCGGATAGGCTTCCGAACGCGCCACGTTGGTCGGCACCGCGGGCAGGTCGTCGTAGCCGGAGACGGTCTCGCCGTCGATGCCGCTGACCTTGTAGAAGATGCGCCCCAGCGTATCGGTCTCGAAACTGTCGAGTGCGACATACGGCACGTCGGCCACCACCTTGCCTTCGCGGATAGAGACCCGTTCGGCCAGCGCGCGGGTCGAGGCCAGCAGCGAACGGTCGTAGGCAACGTCGGCCACGTCGAGCGCATTGTGATACACCGACACCGCGTCGAGCGCCACCAGCAGCACCAGCGGAATGAGCAACCAGCGCAGCAGTTCGCCGCGCAGGCTGCCCAGCGGGGCGCCGCCGATCCGGCGCCGCAGCACGGTGAGCAGCGGCGTCATTTTCAGGCCGCTTCGCGCGGCTGGAGCAGATAGCCGATGCCGCGCAGGGTGGTAATGGCGGCGGCGCCCGGCAGATCGCGTTCGAGCTTCTTGCGCACCCGGTGGATATACAGTTCGATGGCGTCCAGGTTGGCGTCGTCGTCCAGCGCGAACACTTCGTCGAACAGCTTTTCCTTCGAGACGGCACAGCCGGGCCGGGTAATCAGCGCCTCGAGCACCGCATGCTCGCGCTTGGTCAGCTGCAGCGGCGCGCCGCCGTACGCGAACATGCGCGTCACGGTGTCGAAGCTGAGCGCGCCGCACAGGTGCACCAGCGCTTCGCTGCCGCCGCTGCGGCGCAGCAGCGCCTTGACGCGCGCCTCCAGTTCGGCCAGTTCGAACGGCTTGGCCAGGTAGTCGTCGGCGCCCAGGTTCAGGCCTTGCACTTTTTCTTCCAGGCCGCCGCGCGCGGTCAGGATCAGCACCGGCGTCTTGGCGCGCGGGCCGCCCCGCGCACGCAGGCGCTTGAGCACTTCCAGGCCGTCCATCTTGGGCAGGGTCAGGTCGAGGATGACCAGCGCGTAGTCCTGGGTGTGCAGCAGGGCGTCGGCATCGGCGCCGTTGACGGCGCATTCGACGCTGAGGCGGGCGTCGCGCAGGGCTTTGGAGAGCCAGTGTGACAGTTCGATATGGTCTTCAACCAGGAGTATTCGCATCAGCGCAGTGTAAGCCGAACCGCGCCAAAGCGCACGCCCTGTGGACGGCGCGAGACAAGCTGTCGCTTTGAAAGCAAATTGAAAGGATGGCAAATCTATAGTGGTTACCGAAGCAAACGATAGACCATAACTAGAAAACCCCAGGAGACAAGAAATGAAACCATCCGTACTGCTGCTCGCACTCACCGCCACCCTGTTCAGCGGTGCTGCCGCGCATGCGCAATCGAACGTGCAAATATACGGACTGATCGACGCCGGCGTCGATTACACCACCCACACCAATGCCGCCGGCGACAGCGCCGCCCGGGTCATCTCGGGCGGCAAGAACACCTCGCGCTGGGGCATCAAAGGCAGCGAAGAGCTGGGCCAGGGCCTGAAGGCAGTCTACGGCCTGGAAGGCGGGATCCTGATGGACACCGGCGCGGCCGACGGCGCGCTGTTCAAGCGCCAGGCCTTCGTCGGCCTGGAAGGCGATTTCGGGCGCCTCGTGATCGGCCGTTCTTTCACCACCACCTACGACTTCGTGATCCTGTTCGATCCGCTCGGGTACGCGCCGAACTATTCGTGGGCCACTTCGGGCAATGCCACCGGCCCGTCCAAGTACGGCATGACCACCGCCTTCGACAACCTGGTCAAATATTCGGGCAAGGCTGGCGACTTCAAATACGGCGCCACGATCGGCCTGGGCGAGCAGGCGACGGGCGTGGCAGATAGTCGTAAATACGCGATCGGCGGCTCCTGGGCGCATGGCGGCCTGGGGCTGATGGCGGCCTACGAGCAGATCAACGGCAACACCCTGGCTGCCACCGGCAACCGCGACGAAACCACCGCGCTTCACCTGGCCGCCGACTACAAGAACGGCCCATGGCGACTGACCGCTGGCCTGCGCGATTACAAAATGGTCGCCGCCAAGGCTGCCACCGCGGACCTGCGCGCCGATACTTACTGGGGCGGCGTCAGCTACCTGATCACCCCCGCCGTCACGCTGACCGGCGCCGTGTATTACGTGGACGTGAAAAACGTCGCGGCCAATACCGATGCCGATCCGGTCATGTACGTGGCGCGCACGCTGTTTGCGCTGTCCAAGCGCACCGACCTGTATGTGGCGGCGGCCTACGCCAAGGCCAGCAACGGCAAACTGGTAGGCCTGTCGCGCGACGATGCCGGTTTCGGTACCACGCAGGCCGGCCTGACCGCCGGCATCCAGCACCGCTTCTGATGCGTTCAGGGGCAGGCGGACTATGATGATGGATCGATAGCCCGCTTGCCCCGAAAGCCAATGCCATGAAAAACCTGTTACTCATCCTTGCCCTGCTGGCGCTGCCCGCAGCAGCGAGCGAATGCATTGTGCCGTCCAAGCCGGGCGGCGCGATGGACCTGACCTGCAAGCTGGCCGTGGCCGGCCTGAAGATGGATCCGCATGCGGCCCCGATGCACCTGACCTATCTGCCGGGCGGCATCGGCGCGGTCGCCTGGCAGGCGCTCGCTTCCCGGCGCAGCACCGAGGCGGACACGCTGGTGGCGTTTTCCGGCGGCTCGCTGCTCAATATCGCGCAAGGGAAATTCGGCAAGGCCACCGCCGGCGACGTGCGCTGGGTGGCGGCGCTGGGCGCTGACTACGGCATGATCGCGGTGCGCGCCGATTCGCCTTTCCGCAACCTGGCCGACCTGGTCGCCGCGCTCAGGAAGCAGCCGGGCAAAGTGCTGATCGGCGTCTCGGGCACCATCGGCAGCCAGGACTGGCTGAAGATGGCGCTGCTGGCCCAGCAGGCCGGCATCGATCCGAAAGTGCTGCGCTTCGTGGCGCTCGAAGGCGGCGGCGAAGCCTTCACCGCGATGCATGCGAACTATGTGCAGGTGGTCTCGGGCGACGCGTCCGAAGCGACCCTGTATGCGGGAGCGGGCAAGGTGCGGGTGCTGGCGGTGCTGTCCGAAAAGCGGCTGCCTGGCGTGCTCGCCGCGGTTCCGACGGCGCGCGAACAGGGCGTCGACCTGGTGTGGCCGGTGATCCGCGGCGTGTGGATGGGCCCCAAGGTGCCCGACGAAGAGTACCGCCGCTGGGTTGCCGCTTTCGACAAAATGATGGCCACGCCCGAATTTGCAAGGCAGCGCAGCGAGCACGGTTTCTATCCATTCGCGCTGACCGGCGCGGCATTGACCGACTACGTAAACAAGGCTGTTGACGACTACCGGCGGCAAGCCAGCAAGTTCAAGCTGGTCCGCTAACAATAACGATATATTGGAGACGACATGAATATCACGAAAACCATTTGCGCCAGCGCCCTGGCAGCCATCCTGGCCGGCGCAGCGCTGTGCGCTTCGGCGCAGGTGCCCAACGGCTACCCGGCCGACTACCAGAAGATCATCGACGGCGCCAAAAAAGAGGGCAAGCTGGTGATCTACGGCGCCACCGACAGCAAGGCCACCCAGCCGCTGATCAAGGATTTCAGCGCCATGTATCCGGGCATTTCGGTCGAATACAACGACATGAATTCGACCGAAGTGTACAACCGCTTCATTTCCGAAGCGGCGGCCGGCGGCACCACGGCCGACGTCATGTGGTCGTCCGCGATGGACCTGCAAATGCGGCTCGCCTCCGACGGCTACGCGCTCAAATACAAGTCGCAGGAGTCGGGCAAGCTCCCGGCCTGGGCCATGTGGGACGACCAGGCCTATGGCACCACGTTCGAGCCGGCCGCCATCGTCTACAACAAGCGACTGGTCGACCCGAAGGAAGTGCCGAAGACCCACGCCGATTTCGCCAAGCTGATCACCACCGAAAAATTCCGCGACAAGGTCACTACTTACGACATCGAAAAATCCGGCGTCGGCTTCATGTTCATGACCCAGGATGCGCGCGAATTCCCCGGCTTTATCGCCATGGAAAACGCGTTCGGCGTGGCCAAGGTGCGCGTGCAATCGTCCACCGGCACCATGCTGGAACGGATCTCGTCGGGCGAGAACCTGATCGGCTACAACGTGCTCGGTTCGTATGCGCTGGTGCGCGCCAAGACCGACCCGTCGCTCGGAGTGGTGATGCCGAGCGATTACACGCTGATCCTGTCGCGCGTCCAGTTCATCAACAAGAATGCCAAGAACGTCAACGCGGCCAAGCTGTGGATGGATTACCTGCTGTCGGCGCGCGGCCAGACCGTGATCGCCAACGACTCGAAACTGTTCGCGATCCGCGCCGACGTCAAGGGCGAAACCACATCGGCGGAACTGATCCGCGTCATCGGCGCCAAGAACGTCAAGCCGGTGCCGGTGCACCCGATGGTGCTGCAATTTCTGGGACAGGCCAAGCGCATGGCCTTCCTGAAGCAGTGGAAAGAATCAGCCGGCAAGAAGTAAGCCGCAACCCGGCGGGCCGGTTCCGGTCCGCCTGTTCTCACAACGGATACCGCCATGTCTACATTATCGATGCGCGGCCCGCGACTTAACTGGTCGCGCGGCCTCGTGGTGACGCTCGCCTGCACCGCCATCTTCGTGCCGCTGCTGCTCATTTTCTACCAGAGCTTTTTGTCGGCGCCATTCTTCAGTCCCGAAAAAACGCTGGGGCTGGACGCCTACCGCTTCATTTTCGACGATCCCGATTTCGGCCTCGCTTTCAAGAACGGCATGATCATGGCCGCCGGCCTGACCGCGATCGCCGTGCCGCTGGGCGGCATGCTGGCCTTCCTGATGATCCGCACCGACCTGCCGGGCCGCGGCTGGATCGCGCCGCTGCTGCTGGTGCCGATCTTCGTTTCGCCGATGGTGATGGGCTTTGGCTATGTGGTGTCGATGGGACCGGTCGGCTTCTATTCGCTGTGGGCCAAGCAGCTGCTCGGCATGATTCCCTGGAACGTCTATTCGTTCACCAGCATCGTCGTCATCGCCGGCCTGACGCACGTGCCGCATGTCTACCTGTATGCCTCGTCGGCCCTGAAAAGCCTGGGTTCGGATGTCGAGGAAGCGGCCCGCGTGGCGGGCGCGTCGCCGCTGCAGGTGATGCTCAACGTGTCGCTGCCGATGATCATGCCGGCGCTGGCCTACGCTGCGGTGCTGGTGTTCTTCCTCGGCTTCGAGGTGTTCGGCCTGGTGCTGGTGCTGGGCGATCCGGAAGGCCACCTGGTGCTGTCGACCTACCTGTACAAGCTGACCAACAAATTAGGCACGCCGTCGTACCACCTGATGGCGGCGGTGGCGGTGTGCCTTGTGATGGTGACCATGCCGCTGGTGATGCTGCAGCGCTGGCTGCTCAAGTCGGCCAACAAGTACGTGTCGATCAAGGGCAAGGGCGCGCGCCAGAAGGTGATGCCGCTGGGGCGCTGGAAATGGATCGCGTTTGCGGTGCTGGCGGCGTGGCTGCTGGTGACTATCGTGCTGCCGATTTCGGGCATCGTGCTGCGCTCGTTCGTGCAGTACTGGGGCGAGGGCGTCAAGCTGGCCGACGTACTGACGCTGCAGCATTTCCGCGACATCTTCGAGCAGCCGTCGCTGGTGCGCGGCATCGTCAACACGATCCTGATCGGCGTCATCGGCGGCGCGCTGGTGGTGGTGTGCTACACCGCGATTGCGCTGGCGATGCACCGCAAGCCCGATGCAATCACCCGCATGCTCGACTACAGCGTGCTGGTGCCGCGCGCCATTCCGGGCCTGCTGGCCGGCCTGGCGTTCCTGTGGGTATTCCTGTTCGTGCCGAGCTGGATCGACGGCCTGCTGAAGGCCACCGACAACGGCGTGGCGCTGTGGCTGAGCGAACACGTGGTGCCGCTGCTGCGCCAGGTGCGCTCGACCATCTTCGCGCTGTGGCTGGCCTACTCGGTGGTGTGGCTGGCCTACGGCATGCGCCTGATATCGACCGCGCTGCTGCAGGTCGGGCCGGAACTGGAAGAGGCGGCGCGCGCGGTCGGCGCCAGTCGCGGCCAGGTGACGCGCGACGTCACGCTGCCGCTGATCAAATTCGGCATGCTGGGCGCGTGGCTGATGGTGTTCCTGATTTTCGAACGCGAGTATTCGACCGGCGTGTACCTGCTCACGCCGGGCACCGAAGTGATTGGCGCGATGCTGGTGTCGCTGTGGGCCGGCGGCTCGACCGACCTGGTGGCGGCGCTCTCGTTCATCAACATCACCCTGGTCGCGATCGGCCTGGGCATTGCGCTGCGCTTCGGCGTCAAGCTGCACAACTAACCCTAGCGAGACTTGAACATGAACGAACTGACAGTCAACGACCTGCACCTGGACTACGGCGCCGGCGCCCACGCAAATCCCATCCTCAAGGGCGTCTCGATGCACCTGCAGAAAGGCGAGGTGGTGGCCTTGCTGGGACCGTCCGGCAGCGGCAAGACGACGCTGCTGCGCGCCGTAGCGGGGTTGGAAAGCCCGAAGAGCGGCACCATCGACATCGGCGAGCGGCGCGTATTCGACGGCGCGCACGGCTTCGAGATGGCAGCCGAACACCGCAGCCTGGGCCTGGTGTTCCAGTCGTACGCGCTGTGGCCGCACAAGACGGTGTTCGACAACGTGGCGTACGGCCTGAAATTGCGCAAAATAGGCAAGAGCGCGATCGAAGAGAAGGTCAACGCCGTGCTGGCGCAGCTCGGCCTGGGACACCTGGGCGCGCGCTTTCCGCACCAGCTGTCGGGCGGGCAGCAGCAGCGCGTGGCCATTGCGCGGGCGCTGGTGTACAACCCGCCGGTGATCCTGCTCGACGAACCGCTGTCGAATCTGGACGCCAAGCTGCGCGAGGAAGCGCGCGCCTTCCTGCGCGAACTGATCGTGCGGCTCGGCCTGTCGGCGCTGATGGTGACCCACGACCAGGGCGAGGCGATGGCGATATCCGACCGCATCCTGCTGCTCAATAACGGCAAGATCGAGCAGCAAGGCACGCCGCAAAGCATGTACGAAACGCCCAACACGCTGTTCACTGCCGAATTCATGGGCAGTAATAACCGACTGCCGGCCACGGTCCTGAGCCGCAACGGCAGCGGCGTGACCTTGCAGGTGGGCGCGAGCACCTTGCACGGCAGCGCGCGCGGGGCCGGCGGCGCGGGCGAAGCGACGCCGCTGATCCGGCTCGAGGATGTGCGCATCGGAACCCAGCGGGTGGAGAACGCGCTTGAGCTGCCGCTGATCACCTGCATGTACCTGGGCGACCGCTGGGAGTGCCTGTTCAAGAACGAGGACGTGAGCTTGCGCGCCTATTCGAAATACCGGCTGGAGGCAGGCAGCTACTGGCTGCACATGCCGGCCGAGAAGCTGTGGGTGTTCTAGGCCAGATGGATGTGGGGTAACTGCGGCCTCGCAGAATTCACGGCACCCTCAAGACCAAAAACATGAACCAGCGTCGTCCCCGCGTGCGCGCACTGGTGTCCGGAATAATATTGTTGACAGCGCCAATGGCTCGTACATCAGCAGAAATCGCAGAATTTTCGAATTCAAATACATCAACCAACGTCGTCCTCGCGAACGCGGGGATCCATACTGAGCATAGTCAGCATGGATCCCCGCGTTCG
>JANYGW010000103.1 GCA_025359245.1 Massilia sp. | reverse complement strand
GTCATAGCTCGGTGCATAGCTGATGTCGCCAACCGTGTACGACGGCGCGCTCATTTTCAAGCCGCCGCGCACGTCGGCCATGGCGGCGCGGTCGAGTTGTTCGGTACGGGCCAGGTCTTTGATAGTCAGGGTTTTCATGGTAATTCTCCTAATAAATGTGGTGGGTTTTAAGCTACGACGGAGCCGGAGCCAAAGATGTTGTTCTGGCCGTTTTGCGAGGTGTGGTTGCTTGCGCTCACGCCTTCCAGGAAGGCGGAGCCGTTGGCGGTCGCGTTGACCACGTCCTGCATTTGCACCAGGCTCTGCGTCGCATGGATCGACGAGTCGTAGCTCGGTGCGTAAGTGACGTCGCCCAGCGAGTAGTACGGCGCGCTCATGTTCATGCCGCCGCGCACGCCAGCCATGGCTGCGTGGTCGAGTTGTTCGGTGCGGGCCAGGTCTTTGATGATTAAGGTTTTCATGGTGATACTCCTAAAGTTTGTGGGTTTGAAGGTGAGCATTTTTGTGCGCTCGATGGACATTCAGCAGAATGCGTGCCAGCTCCATTCGTCCATGCATAAATTTTCCTAAGTCATTGATTTTAAGGTGATTATATTGATTGCGACTCGGTGTCGAGAGCATCCTTGCAAGCCCTGAAACCGGTGCGTTGAATGGTGCGATCCGACAAATCGCATTCGCCTGTTTGGCGCGAACCAACACCTGCGAAGGAACTGCCGTCCGTTAGGGGCAAGTCCTTGATGATCATCGAATTCGTGCTACGCTCGAATTGAGTCGGTTGGGATTTGCACAAGTCAAAACGACATGGAAAAGCTCGCTCACGCGATTCATCAGCTGCACAGCGGTGCCTTGACGCGCACCCAATTTCTCGCCCAGGTCGATGGCGTACTGGCCGCAGCCAATGATGGCGCCGGCCGCATGCTGGAGGTGCTGAGCGAAGAGCACGCGCGCGCGCCGCTCCCAGGCGAGCTCTACACCGAAGTACAGCGCCGCATCCGCCAGCACGCCGAACAGCGCATGCGCGTCGGCACCGAAGACACTTACCTGCAAACCCAGCCCGGCACCAACGGCATCACCCACACGCCGCCGTCGCCGGCGTCCGCGCCAGCCGAGCCAGCCGGCCCCGCGCCAGAGCGCATGAAGGGTGTCGGCGACACGCTCAACGGCCGCTTCGTGCTGGAAGAATGCATCGGCTTCGGCGGCATGGGCACCGTCTACAAGGCGCTCGACCTGCGCAAGCTGGAGGCGTCCGACCGCAAGCCGTACATCGCGATCAAGGTGCTCAACGTCCAGTTCCGCGGCCACCCGAAATCGCTGATCGTGCTGCAGCGCGAAGCGCGCAAGGCACAAGCGCTGGCCCATCCGAATATCGTCGCCGTCTACGATTTCGACCGCGATGGCGCGATGGCGCGATGGTGTACCTGACCATGGAATACCTGTCCGGCCAGCCGCTGAGCCAGCTGCTGCGGGCGCCTGGCTTTGCCGGCAAGCCCTACGCCGAGGTGATGCCCATCGTCACCGGCATGGGCAATGCGCTTGCGTATGCGCACGAACGCGGCTTTGCCCATTGCGACTTCAAGCCGGGCAATGTGTTCCTGACTGACGCCGGCATCGTCAAGGTGATCGATTTTGGCATTGCCCGTGTGTTCCAGAAAGCCGAAGAGGACGTCGACGTCACGGTGTTCGATCCGGGCACCTTGGGCGCGCTGACGCCGGCCTATGCCAGCCCCGAGATGCTGGAGCACCTCGACCCCGATCCGCGCGACGACATCTATGCGCTGGCCTGCATCACCTACGAACTGTTGACCGGGCGCCATCCGTACAACCGCCTGTCGGCGCTGCAGGCGCGCGCGGCCGGCATGCGTCCGCAGCGTCCGGCCAACCTGAGCCGCGCAAGGTGGCGCGCGCTCAGCAATGCGCTGGCGCTCGAACGTGCGGCGCGCACGCCGACGGTGGGCCGCTTCCTCAGCCAGTTCGGCCAGGCCAACGGCGGCACGCGCCGCGCGTGGCTGATCGGAGGCGGCATCGGCATTGCCGCCATGGCCGTGCTGGCGCTGGTGGGCGTGCGCAACTGGTGGACCGTGGCCCCGGGAGCAACGCCATCGGTGGCCGCGCCACCCGCTGACATTGCGTCGGCGCCGCGCCCGCCCGCACCAGTGGCGGCGCCGTCCGCGGATGCGGTCGCGGCGGCGCTGGCAGCGGTGCCATGCTCGGCGCTGGTGGGCTCGCTCAATGCGCATGCGCTGGCGGTGCAGGGCTATCTGTCGAAAACGGTGGGACCGGCGCAGCTGAAACAGACGCTGACGGCGCTGCCGGGCGTCACGGAGGTGAGCCTGGACACGCAGCCGGTCGAATCCGACAAATGCACGCTGATATCGGCCTTCGCGCCGTACTGGCGGGCGCACCGTCACGCCGGCGGCGGCGCCGCAATCCGGCTGGCGGCGCCAAATGCCGGCCCCGGCGCCATGCTGGTCGAGGGCGACTCGCTGATGGTCGACGTGACCACCGCCGGAGCCGAGTCCTTCGTCACGCTCGATTACTATTCCCTCGACGGCAACGTGGTGCACCTGCTGCCGAACCCGCGCGCCCGCGACAACCGGGCCCCCGCCAACTACACCGCCACCATCGGCAGCATGGGCGAATGGGCGATCGGCAAGCCGTTCGGCACCGAGCTGCTGGTCATGGTGACCACGCCGGCGCCGCTGTTCGATACCTTGCGTCCGGTATCGGAACCGGCCGACGAGTATGTGGCCGTGGTCAAGAAGCAGCTGGAACAAGCCAGCGCGCGCAGCGGCCCCGGCAAGATCGCGGTGGCCTTCCTGCAAATTTCCACCCGCCCGCGCAAGCACTGAGGACACTACTTGAGGCTGCGCGCGACCCTGAATCCGTTCTGCCCGTTGCGCACGCTGGCGTCGTACTTGAAGCGGGTCGACGACACCATGTAGCTGCTCCCTTCGCGCCACGAGCCGCCACGGATCACGCGCACCGAGCAATTGGGCTGGTCCCACGCGCGACCGTCGGCGGGCGCGTCCTTGAAGTTGTTGTGCCAGCAGTCGGCCACCCATTCCCACACGCTGCCGTTCATGTCGTACAAGCCATACGGATTGGCGGCAAAGGTGCCGGCGTTGGCAGGACCCTCGACGCTCCACGGCGGACCGCAGTCCTTGCAATTGGCCTTGCCCGTGGCCATTTTGTCTCCCCACCAGTAGGCCGTCGTGGTGCCGCCCCTTGCCGCGTATTCCCACTCGGCTTCGGTCGGCAGGCGGTACGTTTTGCCGCCCGCGCCGGACAGCCATTTCAGGTAATGCTGTGCATCGTCCCAGCTGACGTCGCGCATCGGCGCGGTGCCGGCGCCCTGCGTGGCGCGCGTGCAAGGGCCCGCGTCGGCGCAGGCATTCCACTGTTCCACGGTCACTTCATATTTGCCGATCGCAAATGGCGCCGCCAGCGTCACGTTGTGGGCCGGCCGCTCGCTCGGATCGCTGCTGTTGCTGCCCATGGTGAAGGTGCCGGCCTGCACCGGCATCAGCGTGGGGCAGGCCGGACAGTCCTTGATTTCGGCGCCGGCGGGCGCCTTGCTGCCGGCCACAGAGGGTGTTGCCGGCGGCGGCTTGGTGGCGGGCGCCGGCTTCGCAGGCTCGCGCGCGATCTTCGGCACCGGCGCTGGAACCGATGCCGATACCGCCGGCGCGGGCGCTGCGCGCAGCCGTGCAAGGCGCGCCTGCGCGAGCGCCGTGAAGCGGCCCTGCGGATAGGTCTTCAGGTAAGCCTCGTAGTCGCTGGCGTGGTTGCTGTCCTTGATCGATTCCCAGAATGCCAGCTCGAATTGTTCGGCGCTATTTTTCGGCACGACACCGGCCAGCTGGAGGGCGGGCTGGCGAACTTGCTGCGCGCCAGATGCTGAAACAAAAGTCGCCAGCAAGATGCACATGATCGGAAGTTTCTGCGGCATAAGCTGTGCTCCTTGCTTGCTGCGTTTGATTGGAATCGATCTTGCGGTTCGATGGATAGTGTGACAGATTTACGGGTATGAAGTCGCACATCGATACAGCCGATCCGAAGGGAAACGATTATGCGAAAAATAATTCTCGCCCACAGCCTGCTGGCGGCGTTGCTTGCCGGCATAGTGCAGGCGGAGCCGGTTGCCTCGCCTCCGAACGCGCAGGTGTATTTCATTTGGCCGGCCGATGGCACTGTCATCCCCACCGGAAAATTCTGGGTGCGCATGGGTTTGCGCAACATGGGCGTGGCGCCCAAAGGCACCGCCGTGGCCGGCACCGGCCACCATCATTTGCTGATCGATACCGAGCTGCCGCCGATGACAGAGCCGATTCCCAACGACCGCAATCACCTGCATTTCGGCGCCGGCGAAACCGAGGCGCGCCTGGAGCTCCCGCCCGGCAAGCACACCTTGCAGCTGTTGTTGGGAGACCAGGATCACCGGCCGCACAATCCGCCCGTGGTGTCGAAAAAAATCACCGTGATCGCGCGCTGAAAGACGCCCGGCGATCGCACACACAGGAGACCAGCATGCGCACCATGTTCGCCATCGCGGCCCTGATGGCCGCCCTGTCCGCAGGGACCGCCAGCGCCACCAGCGCGCCGGCCAATGCCTACTGCTACATCGGCTGGCCAACCAACGGCCAGGTGCTGGCGGCGGGCAAGCCATTCCGGGTGTGGTTCGGATTGCGCAATATGGGCGTGGCGCCGCGCGGCGTGGCGTTCAACAATACCGGCCACCATCACTTGCTGATCGACACCGACCTGCCGCCGGCCGGCGAGCCGATTCCGTCGGACCGCAACCACCTGCATTTCGGCGCGGGCGAAACCGAAACCATGCTGGAGCTGGCGCCCGGCAAACACACGCTGCAGCTGCTGATGGGGGACGAAAACCACGTTGCCCACACGCCGCCCGTGTATTCGAAAAAAATCACAATCACGGTCAGGTGACGCGCAACGGGGTTTTCGCGATGGAATCGACAGCAACGTTCTCCGAACCGGTCGGGCCGGTCATGGCCTACCTTGAATGGCTGGCGGCCGACGCTGTCCGGCCCGAGGTATTCGCGCTGCACGATGAAGCGGTGATCGGGCGCGACCGCCAGGATGCGCTGGCGTCCGACAAATTCGTCTGCATTCCCGAGCACACCATCAGCCGCCGCCATGCGCGCCTGCGGCGCCGCGGCGCCGACTACTTCATCGAAGACCTGCACTCGCGCAACGGCACCTTCGTGTGCGGCGAGCGGCTGGCCCCCGGCTGCTGGCACCCGCTGCGCGACGGTGATGAGCTGGCGCTGTCGTCGGCGCAGCTGGTGTTCCACTCGCTGGTCGTGCCCGAGCGCGGCAGCACGCCGACCTTGATCACCAAGGCTGTCGATGCGACCCAGTTCACCCAGTTCGCCGAAGTGCGCGCCGATACCGGCCACGCCGAGCGCGGCGACCTTGAAAAAACCGTGCAGAAGTTGCATGCGATGGCCCAGGCCAGCATCGCGCTGGGGGCGGTGACCGACCGCGAGACGCTGATCGAGAAGATCATGAATTTCATCTTCGACCTGTTTCCGCAAGCCGAACGCGCCTTCATCCTGCTGCGCAACAGCCAGCGCGATGCGCCCACGCCGGTGGCCGCGCGGCGCCGCGACGGCGTCATCGAGGATCCGCAGCAAATCCGCATTTCGCACACCATCGTCGACGAAGTGCTGAACCACAAGCGCGCGATCCTGTCGGTCGACACGCTGTCCGACCGCCACTTCGCGGCCCATGCGTCGATCGTCGCGCAATCCATCCTCAGCGTCATGTGCGTGCCGCTGATCATGGGCGACGAAGTGCTCGGACTGATCCAGGTCGACACCTCGACCGACCCGTGCGCGTTCCAGGAAACCGACCTCGAAATCCTCAGCGGCGTGTGCGCCGAGACCGCGGTGGCGCTCAAGAACTTTCAGCTGTATTCGGACATCAAGGGCCTGCTCGACGGCTTCGTCAGCGCCTCGGTGCAGGCCATCGAAGAACGCGATCCGGTCACCGCCGGCCATTCGTTCCGGGTCGCCGCCTATGCCGAAAAGCTGGCCACGTCGCTGGCGCGCTCCGACAATCCGGACCTGCGCCGCGCCGCATTCACCCACGACCAGCTGCGCGAGATTCACTACGCGGCGCTGCTGCACGATTTCGGCAAGGTCGGCGTGCGCGAGCACATCCTGCGCAAGGCAAAAAAACTGCATCATGCCGACATGCGCCTGCTGGAACAGCGCTTCCGTTATGCGCGCGCCTGCCTCGAAAGGCAAGCCTACCGCAGCCTGGCCGACCGTCATCTGCAAGGCGAGTGGAGCCTGGCCGCATTTCGCGACGAGCGCGAACGGGTCGATGCCGAGCTGCAGGCCGAGCGCGCGCGGCTCGACGCGTTCTTCGAACTGATCGTGCGCGCCAATGAACCGAGCGTGCTCGAAGCGGGTGTGTTGCCCGGCCTCGATGCGATACACACGCACGCCTGCCATGACATCGATGGTGCGCCGTTCCGCCTGCTCGACGACGAGCAGTTCGCCGCGCTCAAGGTCTGCAAGGGCTGCCTGACGCCCGACGAGCGGGCCCAGATCGAGGCGCACGTGGCCGATTCCTATTCGTTCCTGATCCTGATCCCCTGGACCCGCGAACTGGCCGGCGTGCCGGCGATCGCGCACGGCCATCATGAAAAACTCGATGGCAGCGGCTACCCGATGGGCTTGCGCGGCGGGCAGATCAGCCTGCAGACGCGGATCCTGACGATCAGCGACATCTGGGACGCGCTGACGGCGCGCGACCGCCCGTACAAGCCGGCCATCCCGGTCGAGCACGCGCTCGACCTGATGCACGCCGAATGCCGCGCCGGTCACCTCGACACGGCGCTGTTCAAAGTTTTTGTCGATTCCAGAGCATGGGAGACAGCATGAAGCTCATACGCACCTGGCCGCCGCTGGTCCTGGCCGCCTTGCTGGCGACGCTGCTGGCCGCCTGCGCCGACGTCAGCATGGCGCCCTACCAGCGCCCCGACAGCCCCGCCAAGGCGTCCTGGTCGCGCCAGTCGGGCTCGCCGGCTCCGGCCGAACTGATCACCGTCGACTGGTGGAAGCAGTTTCAGGATCCCTACCTCGACGGCCTGGTCGTGCGCGCGCTCGGCGCCAACTACGACCTGAAGATCCTGGCCGCGCGGATCGGCGTGGCCAGCGCCGAGATCGGCGAGGCGCGCGCCGGCGCGCTGCCCACGCTCGACGCGGGCGCGGGCGCCAGCTTCGAGAAGAGCACCGGGCAGAAGTTTTCCAAGCAGTTCAACCTGGGCACCCAGGTCAACTGGGATATCGATGTCTGGGGCAAGGTCGCCAAGGGTGTGCAGGCCCAGACCGCCGAATTCAAGGCGACCGAGGCAGACTGGCGCGCCGGCTACCTGACGCTGGCGTCGGACGTCTCGACGACATACTTCCAGATACTGCAGTTCGACGAGCAGATCGACCAGCAGCAAAAGGCCTTGGACAAGGGCCGCCAGATCCTCGCAACCTACGAGGCGATGCAGCAGAACGGCCTGGTGCCGCAAACGCGGGTGCTGCAGCAGCGCGCCGAGATCAACAAGCTGAGCAATGACTTGATCGAACTGGGGCGCTTGCGCGCGCTGGCCGGCAACGCGCTCGCCACGCTGATCGGCACGCCGGCCGGCCAGTTCAGCGTGCCCGCCGGCAGCCTGCAGCAGCGCGTGCAGTTGCCGCGGGTGCCCGAAGGCTTGCCGTCCCAGTTGCTCAAGCGTCGGCCCGACATCGTCGCCGCCGAGTACCGCGTGCTGGTGGCCTACGACCTGGTCGGCCAGGCCAAGCTGGCGCAGCTGCCGTCGATCAGCCTGACCGGGCGCGGCGGCACGTCGAGCTTCGCGCTGGGCGCCCTGTTGAAGTCGTTCACCTTCGGCCTGCTGCCAAGTATTAATCTTCCGATGTTCGACCCGGGCGTGAAGGCGCATATCAAGACCAGCGAGGCGCAGATCAAGGTCGCCGAAGAGCAGTACCGGCGCACCGTCATCGGCGCGTTCGAAGAAGTCGAAAACGCGCTGGTCAACCTCGACGCGCATCGGCGCCAGCGGGTCGAGCTGCAGCAGCAGGCCGACCAGCTGCGCATCGTCGGCGACCAGGTCGGGGCGCAACTGAAGGAAGGCATGGTGTCGCAGCTGGACGTATTCGAAGCCGAACGCTCGCTGCTGGCGGCGCAACTGGCGCTGCTGGCGAACCATCAGCAGGTGCTGGCCGACACCGTGACCTTGTACAAAGCGCTCGGCGGCGGCTGGCCGCCGGTGGACGTGCGCAATGTGGCGCGCGAGTGAAGGGGCCGTGGTCGCCGCCGCAGCCCATGCGCCAGGCCGGCAGCTGATGATCGTGCTGGAACCGCTGTCGCACCCCGAGCTGGGCGCCATCCACATCCACGACAACCTGTTCGCCATCGGGCGCACCGAGCCGCCGTTCGATGGTTACGCGCCCGAAATCGTCGCCGACCTGTCGCGCCGGCATGCCAGGGTATTTTGCGAGAACGGCGCGGTCTACCTCGCGGACCTCGACAGCAAGAACGGCACCACCGTCAACGGCAGCGCCGTCAAGCGCGCCATCGCGACGCTGCACGACGGCGACCAGCTCGGGCTTGGCAGCGCGCTGTCGTACCGGGTGCAGGTAGAACAGGCCGCAGCCGCGCCGCAGCCGCAGGCACGGCTGCTCGGCCTGTCGCTGGTGCCCGAGCACCGCGAACTGGGGCTGCAGGCGATCGTCGTCAGCGAATTTCCTTTCCTGGTCAGCAAGGCCGATGACGCCTTCGCGCGCTACAAGCAGGCCACGCCGGAACAGCTGAACTACCTGTCGCGGCGCCACGCGCATATCTTCCTCAAGGGCGGCCTGCCGTTTGTCGAAGACCTGGGCAGCACCAACGGCACCTTCGTCAACGGCGCGCGGCTCAGTGAACACGCGGTCGCGCTGCATGAAGGCGACCTGCTTGGCTTCGGCGGACATCACTTTGTCTACCGGGTCAGCATGCAGTGGGAGGCGCGCGCGCCGGACCCGACCCTGACCCGGATCGGTGTCGTGCCTGCGCCCGTGCCCGATGCCGATGCCGACAAGACGACGTTCGTGGCCGCCGCCGACTCGTTCCTCGACATTTTTTGTGTCGACCAGGCGCCGGCCCAGGACGACGCGCCCGACGCCGTGCCCGTGCAGGACAGCGAGGCCGCGCAGCCGCAGGACCAGGCCGACTCGTTCGCGGCGCAATTGCTGGCGGCGCTGGGCGTCAAGGGCGTGCTTGGCAGCCGGCGCGCGCGGCTCTGGGGCGGCGGCGCGCTGCTGCTGGCGTTGCTGCTGGGTTGGTCGCTGTGGCGCGTCGGCGCCCCGGAACGCGAAGTGCAGGCATTGCTCGACAGCGGCGCCTATGCGCGCGCCGCCGCGGTGGCCAGCGGCGCGCTGGCTGACGATCCTGGCAATGTCCGGCTTCGCTCGCTCGGAACGGCGGCGTTGCTGAAGGCCTACCTGCCGGCCTGGATGGCGTCGCTCAAGGCGCATCAATTTGCGCGCGCCGCCGGCCTGGTCGCCAACATGAAGCTGCTGGCCCGGCACGACCCGGAGCTCACGCCGCTGGTGGGCGAACTCGAATGGATGGTCCGGCTTGAGTCTTTCGTCGCGGCCCGGGGCGGTGCGCAGGCGCCGCTGCGCGGTCCGGCCGACGCCGCCGCCATCGCGCAAATCCTCAAGCAGTGGGAGGACGACAACGAGGCGCACCAGCGCGCCTTCGTGACGATGGCGTCGTACGTGCCGGCGTTTCGCGACGCCTATGCCGACGCGCTCAGCGACGTGCGCAAACTCGCTTTGGCGAAAGGGCAGGAACCCAATGAACCCATCACCCCTTAAGCCGCTGACCGAAGCGCTGGAAGAGCACAGTGCGGAAGGCATCTCGGTCCTGACAGCCGACCCGTGGCGCTTTACCGCGGCGACCGTCTACACGATGGTGGCGCTGGTGCTCGCCGGTCTGGTCTGGTCCTTCTTCGGCCACGCCGACGTGCTGGTGACGGCCCCCGGCGTGCTGGTGCCGGCGTCCGAAGTGCGGCGCCTGTACGCGCCTATCGATGGTGAGCTGAGCAACATCTACATCGCCGAGGGACAGCCCGTCAACAAGGGCGACGTGGTGGCGAGAATTTACGCGCGCGGTGCGATCGAGGCGGCCAAGAACGCGCTCGAGGCGCGCCTGAAACTGGAGGACGCGGAGCGCGAGTGGAAGGAATTTCCCGACAAGAAAGCGCTGATGGAACGGCGCGCCGCCGCGCTCAAGGAAGCGACTGAAGTGGAAGAACGCCAGCACCAGCGCCGCATCGCCGAAGGTACCAGCAAGCTGGCCGAGGGACAGCGCGCGCAGCAGCAGGAAGCGCGCACCAACCTCGACGACGCCAGGCGCGCGCGCGATGCCGCGAAAGATGAGGCCGACAAATTTGCGCGGCTGTTTGCCATGGCCGGCGGCGGCGGCGTGTCGCAGCTGCAGGTCGAAGGCAAGAAGAATGCGCTGCTGGCGGCCGAGAATGCGGTGCGCGTGGCGCAGTCGCGCCTGAGCGAACTGGGTGCCAGGCAAAGCCTCGAGTCGACGCAGGCCAGGGGCCAGCTCGAAACCAGCGGCCAGGAGCTGACCAAGCTGCGCCTGCAGTCCGAAGCGGCGGACCGCGACGTGGCCAATGTCGAGGACAAACTGAAGCTGCAGGTGCAGACCGCGCGCCTGGTGGCTGATGCGGCGGCGCGCATCAAGTTCGAGAACATCGACAAGGATAATTTCCTGCTGATCGTCGCGCCGGTCGATGGCGTGATCACCGACGTGACCTCGACCCAGCCGGGCGACAAGATCCAGGCCAATGCCCCGTTGGGCGGCATCGCCCCGAAGAACGCGCGGCCGATCCTGAAGCTGGAGATCGCCGAGCATGACCGCGGCTTCCTGCGCGAGGGGCTGCCGGTGCAGCTGAAGTTCAATGCGTTTCCGTACCAGCGCTATGGGCTGATTCGCGGCACGCTGCAGTTCATTTCGCCGGCCACCAAGCCGTCGCTGCAAACCAAGCTGCCTGTGTACGAAGGACGGGTCACGCTGGAGCAGGAGCAGTACAAGGTTGGCGAAACGAGCTACCCGCTACGCTATGGGATGACCGCGAATGCAGAGATTGTGGTGCGCGAGCGGCGCCTGATCGACCTGGCGCTGGATCCGTTCCGGCAGATCGGCGGCTGAAGAAGCCAGTGTCGTCAGCCAGACTTTATCAGGCTGGCCCTTTCCCAATTGCAGATTGATCTAGATTGCTAAATGCCTCATACTCAACGAATTACATCAACACCGGCGTGAGCTTCACGCCGAGTGATTCCTATGACGCTGCGTGCTATTCACAGAACGTCGGCAATGCTCATCACAGCATTCGCCTGCCTGCATATCGCCAACCACCTGGCCTCACTCGCTGGCGTGCCTGCACACATCGCCTTCATGGATGTAGCCCGCAAGCTCTACCGCCAGCCTGCTGTCGAATTGTTGCTCCTGTCGTGCGTTGCATTCCAGATTGGCAGCGGACTGTGGTTCGTAATGCGTGGATGGAAAAGCCGCGAAGGCACTGTGGCGTGGCTTCAGGCGGTCTCGGGCGCCCTGATCGCGTTGTTCTTGCTGATCCATGTGGTTGCGGTGATCTACGGTCGAACTGTCCTCAAACTCGATACCAATTTTTATTACGCTGCCGCCGGCTTTCACGTACCGCCGAACCAGTACTTTTTCGCGCCTTATTATTTTCTCGCCGTCCTTGCCCTCTTCACGCATCTTGGCTGCGCCGCGTATTGGCAGCTCGAGACTGCGTCTTCGAAGATGCGCACCGCGGCGCTGGCATTGCCAATGCTGGCTGGCGCGACGGTCGCCCTGCTGATCGTGCTTTCACTGGCCGGAAAGCTGCGCCCAGTCGACATACCCGCCAAGTACAAAGCGACCTATGCGACGACGACGATCGCTACGCTGAACCATCTCCGTTAATCTCGTGCATCTCTTGTCTTTGCAGGCGCCGAGGCACGGATATCATGCAGGCTGTCCCAGTTCGTCTTGCCACGCGCTGTCGTTGTTGTCACTGCAGGCGAATGGCAATATCGAATATCCAGGTGCGGCGAATTTCGATCACATCATACTGGCGCGCCAGCGCCGGTGAGAACGCAGCATAGGGCGCCTGGCTGGCCACGACGTTGCGTATCGCGTCGTCGATGGCTGGCACGCCGCTCGAGGTCACGAACGTCACCTTCTCAACGGAGCCATCGGCGCGGACTGCCACTGTCACGACGGGCGGCGTGTGAGGTTTTTTCACCGCGTCGCGAACCATGTCGAACGTCATGTTCATCTCGATCTTGCGGCCCATGGCTTCCGCGTACTGGACGAGCTCGACATTCGGATCGGCGCGTCCCAACAGCCATCCGCGACGAAGGCCGCTGATCGTGGGCAACAGCGAGCGTGAAGGGCGCGCCGCTGCGTCGCGCTGGGCCGCCTCCTCGTTGAGTTGTTTGCCGATTGCGCGCAGCCGTTCCTCGCGTTGCGCTTCCTGCTCGGCCCGTTCCCGTTGCGCCTGCTCTTGTTTTGCCCGTTCTTGTCGTGCCGCCTCTTGCCTTGCCGCGTCCTGGCGCGCCGATTCCTGCCCTATTGCATCCTGACGCGCTGCTTCTTGCTTTGCTGCCTCTCGTCGTGCGGCCTCCAGCCTTGCCGTGTCTTGTCGCGCTGCTTCTTGTTTTGCTGCGTCACGTCGCGCCGCCTCTTGCCTGATTGCGTCTTGGCGCGCGGCCTCTTGCTTTGCTGCGTCACTGCGTGCGGTCTCTTGTCTTAGTGCGTCCTGGCGCGCTGCCTCCTGTTTTGCTGCGTCGCGTCGTGCCGCCTCTTGCCTTAGTGCGTCTTGGCGTGCCGCTTCTTGCTTTGCTGCGTCACTGCGTGCGGCCTCTTGCCTTAGTGCGTCCTGTCGCGCGGCCTCTGCCTTCGCCTGCCGTGCCGCTTCAAGCTGCGCCTGTCTGGTCTGTTCTTGGCGCGCCGCTTCGGACCGCTGAAGTTCCTGTCGAGCGCTCTCCTGCTGAGCCTTTTCGTCCCGCTTTGCCTGCTCTTTTTGCAGTGACTCTCGACGCAGGTTCTCTTGTCGGGCAAGCTCCTGACGTTCGGCATCCATGCGCGCCGCTTCGCTCTTGGCCTTTTGCTCCGCGAGGGCGGTGTCTTGTCGTAACTGCTCTTGCCGCACGGCTTCTCGCTGCGCGTCCGCCTTCAGTTCCGCCTGTCGCTGCCGTTCTGCGCCCTGTTTCTCACGCTCGAGCTTAGCCTGCTCATGCGCTTTCTCCTGCGTTTGCTGGTCGATTTTCTTCTGTACTGCGTTGGCCGCATTGTTGTCCGGAGGTATTTCACTAGCCAAGGCAGGCGGGGTTGGCGCGACGGCGGTTGCGGGCGCTCTGACCTGTGCCGCGTCGGGTGCGATCGGCAGGTTCACGTCAGGCCGCTGCCGTGCCGTCATGCCTTGCGGCGGCGCTGGCGTCGGCGCTGGTGGTGGCATCGATGCAGCGGCCGCCTCGCTGCGGGCAACGGCGGGCTTTTCTGCTGGGGTGGGTAATGCGGGCGCTATTTCTGTCGGCAAAGGATCTGCCGGTGCCGGTATCCGTGCGGATGTCGGTGCCAGGGGCTGTGCCGGCGCAAGAAAAATGCGCAAATCATTGGCATCGAGGCGCCGGTCTTTCCAAGGGAAGTTGAGGCCGGGCAGTCCGAATGTCTGACCACCTAAAGTGATGCTCAACAGTAGCGCGTGAACGAGCAAGGCGAGCAACAGCGCCGTATGCATTCGCCAGGGTTCGCGCTGAAAGAAGAGAGCAGTTCTCAAGTCCAAAAACCTTTGTGCAGGCGATCGCTTTGAACGAAGTTATCGAAACAATATTGAAGAATGCCGATGCTATCACATGGGCAAGAACTATTGATCGCTCGGGGCTAGCTTTGAAATGAAAAAGCCCGCGGAGATCCCTTTCGGCCACCACTTATTGGCGGCCCATTCTTGTCAGTGCAGCACGTCCCCAAAAAACAGCACACATCTCCTTACAAACTGCGCCAATACATTGTTCAAAAGGAGTTAAGCTCATGGTTCGGTGACGTGGAAGCGGGTAGTGCATCATGAAGACGCAGTTGCTTGAAGATATAGGCCAAAGCGCGACATTGTCTCTCGTGCCTTCTGCCCGAGTCTCAATTTCCGGGCCGCACAAAGTGGGGCCAGACGTTGCGCAAACGCGCGCCGCCATGCCGGCCAAGCCGCGCCCCGCGTTTGGCGTCTGGCGGAAGAAGCCCGATGGTGAGCCGGCAGTGCTCGCCATACCGCAGCCGGACCAACCGCCGCCACCTTTGGAATCACCCGCGGCCCTTGAGCCAATTGCCGTCGCGGAAGCACAGTACATGCCTCCCGAGCCTGTGCGCGAGGAGGCCATTCCCCGGACCGAGCCCACACTTGCCGCAAACGCGCCGCACAGCGAGCCGGCGCCGCACGGCCCCGAGTTCGATTTCACGCTACCTTTGCCGGCAACGGCAGCAAGCGAGCCGTTCCAACGTGGACCAGGCTGGTTTGAACGATCCGGACGGCGCTATTTGCTGTGGGGCGCATGCGTGCTGTCAGGCGCGCTGCTCATCCAGGGCGCCCGGATTTACAGCGTTCGCAAGGATGCCCACGCGCTGGCGCCGTTAGCCGGTGAGTCAAAAGCGAAACCGCAGGCCGGCAAGGCCGGGCGGCACCGACCGAAGGAGTTTACGTTGGGTCCTGACGGCGTAGTGCCCACATCTGCCGCGCCTGCGCTATCGCCGCCGGGCCGCCCTCCGGTTGTTGCCTCGCCTGTCCCGCCCCTTGTGCTGCTCGAGCCTGAACGGACCACCGCCACCAAAGCTGCACCCACGCTTGCGCCGGTGCCCGTCCAGAAGAAACCTCAGGCAAAGCCGAAGCCTGAACATGTCGCGCAAGTGGAACCCGTTGTCCCGTTACCGAAGGCAAAGCACCGGACCGCGCGTGAACAGTTGGCCCTGCCGGCCAAGCCAGCACGGGCGAAGGTGGAACGCGCTTCGGTCCGTCAGCTTGCGCACGAGCCGGTGATGCAGGCGGAAACGAAGGCAGAACCGGAATCTGCCATGTCGGCAATGCTGAAGGCATGTCGGGAGCATGGATATCACGCCGAGCAATGCGTCAAGCGCGCGTGCAGCGTGACGAAATATGGGTTTGTTTGCCGTGGGGGCACGTCCTCGCCATCGGGTAGCGCTAAATAAAATTTATCGCGCTGCTCTCGGCTCCAGCGTCATGAATTCCACGCCCTGCTTTTTTGACGAGGCCATATTGAAATGGGCGAGCGCTGAATTGCCCAGCAGCGGAACGCAGGTAGGGCAGATGATGGCTTTCACTTTGCGTAGTTCGAAAGGCCCTACCATGAGCGTATCGAGCATCACCACGCGGGCGCTGACATGGCGGCCGTCGGCGAGTCCTATGGCGATGTTGGGCTCGATGACTTTGTAAATCGCTTTGGAGGCGGCGAGCATCGCGTCGCTGAGCACGACCTTGGAGGCCCCGGTATCGACGACGAATGCCACCGTTCTGGCTTCCCCCATTTTTACCGGTGCGTAGAAATGCTCGCCCATCTTGGACAGGCGCAGGCTCTTCTGCGCGAGGACCAACGTTCGGCCCTGTCGTTCTATCGTCGATTCGATGGAGATGCGTTGGCCCGCAAAGTATTGCCCTTGGCCCTTGGCTTCCGTCGTGGCGTCGAACGAGACCAGCAGGGCCAGTGCTTCGTATTCCCGCTTCTTCATCACTAACAGCCTGGCCAGGTCACCGCGCACATTGCCCAGGTTGGGCATGATCGCCAGCGATTTATAGGACCAGTCTATCGCCTCGTCGAGGCGGCCCACTTTCTCCAGGCTTTCCGCATAGCCAGCGAACAGGTCGTAAGTGCCCTGGCCCATATCGATCGCTTTTTCCGCCTGCACGATGGCGGCTTCGGGCTTGTCGTCCCAGTTGTAGATGATGGCCAGGCTGGCCATGGCATGCGCGTCGGTAGGACGCATCTTGATGTATTGGACCCAGTTCGTTTCGGCGCAGGGGTAATGGCGCGTTTGAATGCACTTGATCGCGGCCTCTTTGTAGGCGGAAGGGGGGTAAATCGTTGCAGCAATTGCGGGTGCGGCGAACAGCAGCCAGAGCGCCATCAGAGTGCGGGTTGTATAAGGCATGATTAATGGATGAAGGGTTAAGCGGCGCAGGGTTCAGCTGCGCTCGGTGGGCCAGAGGACGGCAATAAAAAGGCCCATGAAGTTCATGGGCCTAGTCACACCGTACGGTACGATGATTCCCAAACCGCCAGCATTTGGGATCAGCTACGCGCGATTAAACGTCGATATTGCCCGCATGCAGAGCGTTCGACTCAATGAAATGGCGGCGCGGCTCAACTTCATCGCCCATCAGCGTGGTGAAGATCTGGTCCGCAGCAATCGCGTCTTCAATCTGCACCTTGAGCAAACGGCGCACCGTCGGATCCATCGTGGTTTCCCACAGCTGCGATGGGTTCATCTCGCCCAGCCCTTTGTAGCGCTGTTTCGATACGGTGCGCTCGGCCTCATCGCGCAGCCACTGCATCGCGTGGTGGAAGTCGACCACGGCCGATTCCTTGACCCGGTCGCCCTCGCCGCGGCGAATGAACGCGCCTTCGCCGATCAGGCCCTTGAAGGTGGCCGCGGCGCTGGACAGGGTCGCGTAGTCCGCGCCCTGCACGAAGTCCGCATCGATCGAGCTGATTTTGATATTACCGTGATGCATACGCTCGATGCGCAGCGCGTGCTTCTCGCTCAGTTCATCCGAACGCACGAACACTTTGACCGCCTTGTCGGCGATGGTCTCTTCCAGCGCCTTGGCCGATGTCTCGGCGTGCTCGATGGTTTCCAAATTCAGTTCGACGCCGGTCATGATGGCGGTCAGCGCTGCGCGGTCGATCACGCGCGTCAAGCGCATCATGATCGCATTCGACAGGTTGAACTGGCGTACCAGTTCGGCCAGCGGCTCGCCCACGATCGGATCGGCGCCGTCGCGCGGGGTCAGCGCGGCGCTGTTGAGCGCCACGGTCATCATGTAGCTCGCTTCTTCGACGTCATCCTTCAGATAGCGCTCGTCGCGGCCGGCCTTGACCTTGTACAGCGGCGGTTGCGCGATGTAGATGTGGCCGCGCTCGACCAGTTGCGGCATCTGGCGGTAGAACAGCGTCAGCAGCAGCGTGCGGATGTGGGCGCCGTCGACGTCCGCATCGGTCATGATGATGATGCGGTGATAGCGCAGCTTGTCGACGTTGAATTCATCCGGTCCGATCGACGTGCCCAGCGTGGCGATCAGCGTGGTGATCTGCTCCGACGACAGCATCTTTTCGAAGCGCGCCTTTTCCACGTTCAGCACCTTGCCGCGCAGCGGCAGGATCGCCTGGAATTTACGGTCGCGTCCCTGCTTTGCCGATCCACCTGCCGAATCACCCTCGACGATGTACAGTTCGCACAGGGCAGGGTCTTTCTCCTGGCAGTCGGCCAGCTTGGCCGACAGGCCCAGGCCGTCCATGATGCCTTTGCGGCGCGTCAGGTCGCGTGCCTTGCGCGATGCTTCGCGCGCACGCGCGGCTTCGACGATTTTGCCGCAGATGATCTTGGCGTCGTTTGGCTTTTCCGCCAGGTAGTCGGTCAGCGTCTTGGCGACGATCTCTTCGACCGGGCCGCGCACTTCGGACGAAACCAGCTTGTCCTTGGTCTGCGAGCTGAACTTCGGCTCCGGCACTTTGACCGACAGCACGCAGGTCAGGCCTTCGCGCATGTCGTCGCCGGTGATTTCCACTTTCGCCTTCTTGGCGTATTCGTGTTCGTCGATGTACTTGTTGATCACGCGCGTCATCGCCGCGCGCAGGCCGGTCAGGTGGGAGCCGCCGTCGCGCTGCGGGATGTTATTGGTGAAGCACAGTACCTGCTCGTTGTAGGCGTCGTTCCACTGCATCGACACATCCACGGTGATGTTGGTGTTCTGGTCCGACATGCGCTCGCCGGTGGCCTGGAAAATCGTCGGGTGCAAAACGGTCTTGGCCTTGTTGATGTATTCGACGAAGCCGCGCGTGCCGCCTTCGAACGCAAATACTTCTTCTTTGCCGGTACGCTGGTCGGTCAGCTTGATGCGCACGCCGTTGTTCAGGAAGCTCAGTTCACGGATACGCTTGGCCAGGATCTCGTAGTGGAATTCGACGTGCGTGAAGATTTCTTCGTCGGCCCAGAAGTGGACGTCGGTACCGCGCTTGTCGGTTTCGCCGATGACCTTGATCGGCGAGCATGCCACGCCGTTGATTGTTTCGATCTCGCGGTTTTGCGGCACGCCGCGCACAAATTCCATGTAGTGGACTTTGCCGTCGCGGCGGATGGTCAGCTTCAGAAGCTTCGACAGGCCGTTGACGCACGATACGCCCACGCCGTGCAGGCCGCCCGAGACCTTGTACGAGTTCTGGTCGAACTTGCCGCCGGCGTGCAGCTCGGTCATGACGATTTCGGCGGCCGAGCGTTTTGGCTCGTGCTTGTCGTCGAACTTCATGCCGGTCGGGACGCCGCGGCCGTTGTCGGTGACCGAGATCGAATTGTCGGAGTGGATCGTGACGTGGATTTCGGTGCAATGCCCGGCCAGCGATTCATCGATTGAGTTGTCCAGTACTTCGAACACCAGGTGGTGCAAGCCGGTGCCGTCAGAGGTGTCGCCGATGTACATGCCGGGACGTTTGCGCACGGCTTCCAGACCTTCCAGGATTTGAATCTGGGCGGCGCCGTATTCTTGCTCGATGGCGGGGACTGCTGGTGTGTTCTCGGACATGGACTGCTTTCTCAAATAACTGGTTGTTTCGGGTACTGGTTCGGGCTTGCAAACGGAATAGGGGTCAGACCCCAAGCGTGAAAACCGGGGTCTGACCCCAATTCCTTTTGCAAGCCCTCTACTGCTTTAACTTAGATCCGCATCGGCATGACAACGTACTTGAAGTCCGCGTTGTCAGGGATCGAGATCAGCGCCGACGAATTCGAATCGCCCAGCGAGATGTTGATCTGGTCGCATTTCAGGTTGTTCAGCACGTCGAGCAGGTAGGTCACGTTGAAGCCGATGTCCACGCTGTCGCCGCCGTAGTCGATCTCGAGTTCTTCGACCGCTTCTTCCTGGTCCGCATTGGTCGAGCTGATCTTCATGCTGCCTGGCGTGATGATGCAGCGCACGCCCTTGAATTTATCGCTCGTCATGATCGCGGCGCGCTGCAGTGAACGCAGCAGTTCGTCGCGGCCGATCGTGAAGTCGTTCTTGTAGCCCTTCGGGATCACGCGCGTGTAGTCGGGGAATTTGCCCTCGACCAGTTTCGACACCAGCTCGATGTCGGCAAACGTCAGCTTGACCTGCGATGCGGAGATGTCCAGCTGGACGGTCTCGTCGCTTTCTTCCAAGAGGCGCTGCAGTTCGATGATGGTCTTGCGCGGAATGATCACTTCCTGGCGCGTGAATTCCTGCTCGGTCTCGACCTGGCAGAACGCCAGGCGGTGGCCGTCGGTCGCCACGGCGATCACGTTGCGTCCGTCGAGCACCAGCAGCAGGCCGTTCAGGTAGTAGCGGATGTCCTGCTGCGCCATCGAGAAGTGCACCATGTTGAACAGGTGCTTGAGCGTCTTTTGCGGCAGCGTGACGGTGGCGTTGAAGGTCTCGGCCACGTTCACGGTCGGGAACTCGGCCGCGTCCAGCGTCTGCAGCGCGAAGCGCGACTTGCCGGTCTGGACCGTCAGGCGCTTGTTCAGCAAGGTCATCGTCACGTCGCCCGATTCGGGCAGCGCGCGCAGGATGTCGAGCAGCTTGCGCGCGGCCACGGTGGTGCCGGCCACGTCGGCGCCGGAGCCGATTTGCGCGTGCGTGGTGATCTGCACTTCAGTGTCGGTCGACAGGAATGAGACGCTTTCGCCGTCCTTGCGGATGAGGATATTGGCCAGAATCGGCATAGTGTGCCGACGCTCGACAATACCGCTCACGATCTGCAGTGGCCGGAGAAGGGTATCTCGGGTGGTTTTGACCAATTGCATAGTAATCCTCGGTAGGTTGTCAGAAATTTACTAAAAATCTTGTAGCTAAC
>JANYGW010000083.1 GCA_025359245.1 Massilia sp. | reverse complement strand
CGTGTAGTCGCCGGGAACTTCGACGACGCCTTTGCCGTCGGGGGTCTCTTCGCCGATCTGCAGCACCAGCATGCCGGGCAGCTCGTTGATCTTGTGGTACAGGTCCGTGTGGTTCTCGGCCTGGCCGGAGATGATCAGCGGAGTGCGCGCCTCATCGATCAGGATCGAATCGACTTCATCGACGACGGCGAAGTTCAGGCTGCGCTGGACGCGCTCGGACGCCTCGAACACCATATTGTCGCGCAGGTAGTCGAAGCCGAATTCGTTGTTGGTGCCGTAGGTGATGTCGGCGGCGTAGGCGCGCTGCTTGGTGTCGTGGTCCATCTGCGACAGGTTCACGCCGGTGGAGAGACCGAGCCAGCCGTACAGGCGGCCCATCCAGTCGGCATCGCGCTGTGCCAGGTAATCGTTGACCGTGATGACGTGCACGCCCTTGCCCGACAGCGCGTTTAGATAGGTCGGCAAGGTCGCCATCAGCGTCTTGCCCTCGCCGGTGCCCATCTCGGCGATTTTGCCGTAGTGGAGCACCATGCCGCCGATCATCTGGACATCGAAATGGCGCATCTTGAGCACGCGCCGGGCGGCTTCGCGGCACACCGCGAACGCTTCCGGCAGCAGGGCATCAAGGGTTTCGCCCTTGGCCACGCGCGCCTTGAATTCCGGCGTTTTGGCCTGGAGTTCAGCATCGCTCAGCTTTTCGATCTGCGGCTCGAGGGCAGAGATCTCGCGAACCGTCTTTTGGTATTGCTTAAGCAGCCGCTGGTTGCGGCTACCGAAAATCTGGGTCAGTAATGACATGCTTGAATTCTTGAAAAAAACGCCGCAAAAAGAAGTCGCGATGATATCAAAAAGATACCGGCCTGCGACCGACTATGGCAAAAAGACTGTGATTTTATCATGCGATCCGTGCCCAAATGGGGATATCGCGTCCGATTGCAAGAGGAAGCGCCCTGAACACCGCTTCCCGATGACCCCAAACCCGCCAAACGGCCGCGCGGCGAACCCGTTGCGCATCACCGGGCCGGACCTGCCCCCGGGGCGCCGGGGCGGCATGTGGTACGCTGGCCGCCTCACGCAACAAATGCTCCGCGCTACGCTCTCATGCATATTTATGGCACCAAAACCCGCAAAACCGCCATCGAGGTCACGGACTTTTTGCGCCGCAACGACAAGATGGCGGGCCTGCTGCCGGCCGCCATGCGCATGGCCAGCCTGCAGGCCGATTGCGCCAACGCGCTGCCGTCCATGTTTTCCAATTGCGATGTGCTGTCGTTCGAGGATGCGCGCCTGGTGCTGGCCACGCCCAGCTCGGCAGTCGCGGCCAAGCTGAAGCAGCAAGTGCCGAAACTGCAGGCGGCGTTGCAGAAAAAGGGCTGGCAGATCGTCGATATCAAGCTCAAGGTGCAGGTCACGCGCAGCATCGCGCCCGTCGTGCATACGCGCCAGCTGGTGCTGCCCGCCACCGCCACCTCGGCGTTCGAGCAGCTCGGCAGCGCGCTGGCGCCCACCGAGCAGAACGCCGGCCTGATCGCCGCCATCAAGGCGATGGCGGCCCGGCGCCGCTAGCGCGCAGCCAGGCTTATGTGAGCGCCCACTCGCGCTCCATCTGCCGCACGTACGAGGCCGGCGCGCTGCCGGGTGCGGCGAACGAGACGATTTCGTAGGCGTCCGGATGCTTGAGCAGTTCCAGCAGCAGCAGGTTGTTCAGCCCATGCCCCGACTTGTGCGCGTGATAGCTGGCCAGCAGCGGATGGCCGACCAGGTACAGGTCGCCGATCGCGTCGAGGATCTTGTGGCGCACGAATTCGTCTTCGTAGCGCAGCCCGTCCGAGTTGAGGATCCGGTATTCGTCCATGACGATCGCGTTTTCCAGCGAGCCGCCGCGCGCCAGCCCCATGCCGCGCAGGCTCTCGACGTCCTGCATGAAGCCGAAGGTGCGCGCGCGCGCCACGTCGTGCACGTACGAGACGTCGCCGAAATCGACCGTGGCGCGCTGCGTGGTGCCGTCCACCGCAGGGTGGTTGAATTCGATGAAGAAGTCGAGCTTGAAGCCGTCGTGCGGCGACAGGCGCGCCCATTTTTCGTGCACGCCCGTCCCCTGCCGCACTTCGACGTCCTTGAGCACGCGGATGAATTTCTTGGCCGCGTCCTGCTCCTGCACGCCCGCCTGCTGCAGCAGGAACACGAACGACGAGGCCGAGCCGTCCATGATCGGGATCTCTTCGGCCGAGACGTCGACATACAGGTTGTCGATCCCGAGGCCGGCGCAGGCCGACATCAGGTGCTCGACGGTCGACACGCGCGCGCCGTCGCTAATCAGCACCGAGGCCATGCGGGTGTCGCCCACCACCCCGGCGCTGGCCGGGAATTCAACCACCGGGTCGAGGTCGACGCGCCGAAACACGATGCCGGTATCGGGCGCGGCCGGGCGCAGCGTCAGCACCACCTTGGTGCCCGAGTGCAGGCCCACGCCGGTGGTGCGCACCTGTTGTTTGAGAGTTCGTTGTTTGAGCATCTGCCGATTATATCGGACTTGAAACGGCCCTGCCCGCGCCCGGCCTACGGATGTTCGGCCTCGGCATGTCCATGCTCGTGGCGCACCAGGTAGACGCCGCTGCCGATGATGATGGCCGCGCCGATCAGCGTGTAGCGGTCCGGCAGCGCGCTCCACAGCAGCCAGTCCAGGCCCACGCCCCAGGCCAGGGCCGTGTATTCGAGCGGCGCGATGCTCGACGCCTCGCCCTTGCTGAACGCTTCGGTGATGGCCAGCTGGCCGATGAAGCCGGTGACCGCCAGCGCCGACAGCAGCAGCAGGTCGGAGCCGCGCACCGGCAGCCAGCCAGGCGCGGCCAGCGCCGAGGCCCCGGCCGACATCATCAGCATCAGCCACAGCACCATGTGCTCGCTGCTGTCGGTGCGCCCCAGGATGCGCCCGACGATCGCGGAAATGGCGTAGCAGGCCGCCGCGCACAGGATCGCCAGCCCGCCCATGGTCAGCATGCCGGCCCCGGTCGGACGCAGCACGACCACCACGCCGACCAGCCCGACCCCGATCGCGATCCAGCGCGCCGCGTCCACCGACTCCTTCAGGAACAGCACCGACAGGGCGGTGATCAGGGCCGGCGCGATGAAGAAGATCGAATACGCCTCGGCCAGCGACAGGTTCTTCAGGCCGAACGCGAACAACGACAGCATGGCCACGCCCAGCACCCCGCGCAGCACGTGCAGCGGCCAGCGCACCTTGAACATGGCGCCGTACGCGCCGCGCCAGCCGACATAGGCCAGCACCAGCGGCAGCGACGCCAGCCCGCGCAGCGCGGCCACCTGCATCGCCGGGTAGTGCGCGGCCAGCAGTTTCATGGCCGTGTCCATCAGCGAGAACATGGCCACCGCCAGCAGCATCGCGTAGATGCTGCGCAGCTTGCCGCGCGCACGCTTCACAATGGCTTTTCCATGAACAGCGACAGCGGGTCAGGCTGATAGTCGCCGAATGGCGCACGGTAGGTGAAGCCATCGCGCTCGTACAGGCCGATCGCCTCCGGCTGGCTGATGCCGGTTTCCAGTTTCAGGCTGGTGTAGCCGGCCGCCTTGGCGCGCCGCTCGATCTCGGCCAGCAGCTTGCCGCCCACGCCCTGCCCGCGGCTGGCCGGATCGACCATCATGCGCTTGACCTCGGCGTAGGTGCCACGGTCGACAAAGGCGCCGCAGCCGAGCAGGTGGGCGTTCTCGTCGCGCGCGGCCAGGAACACGACGTCGGGACCGGCCAGCGCGCCGATGTCCATCAGGTGATTGCTCTCGGCCGGATACAACGCGCCGCAATAGGCGTCGAGCTGCGCGAGCAAGGCGATGATGTCGGATTGTTGCGGAAATTCTTGGTCGATATGCATAGCTGTCATGATAAAAAAACGGCGCCCACGGCGCCGTTTGCTGCGCGAAAAACTCAGGCGATCAAGCCAGTTGCTTGAGCATGGTCTCGGCGTTCGATACTTCAAACGCACCGCCCTGCTCGACGTTCAGCTGCTTGACGACGCCGTCGTCGACCAGCATCGAGTAGCGCTGCGAGCGCGTGCCCATGCCGAACTTGGAGAAGTCGGCGTCCAGGCCGAGTGCCTTGCTGTAGGCGGCGTTACCGTCGGCCATCATGCGCACGATGCCGGTCGACTTCTGGTCGCGGCCCCAGGCGCCCATGACGAACGCGTCATTGACCGAGATGCACCAGATTTCATCGACGCCCTTGGCCTTGAGTTCTTCGGCGTGCTTGACGTAGCCTGGCACGTGCTGCGCCGAGCAGGTCGGGGTGTAGGCGCCAGGCAGGCCGAAGATCGCGATCTTCTTGCCCTTGACCAGGTCGGCGACCTGGAAAGTGTTCGGGCCGAGCGAGCAGCCGGCAGTTTCGGTCTCGACGAATTCAGAGAGGGTGCCTTCTGGCAGGGTGTCGCCGATTTTGATGGTCATTGAAGACTCCTTTTATAGGTAGGGAAATGGAAAAATGCCGCGCTGGGGCGGCACGCTTCGACATACCCGAGCAGTATGCCTGATCCGGATTTTTCTTGCAGGCCGGACAAGCAAGGCCGGCAGCCCGCGCGCTGCGCCACGAAACAACACATTGCCAGCGGAGAAACATGTTGCTGGACAAGAAAGCGTGCGGTCGCTAAGCGGCACCGCATTGTCAGTAATGCAATTCTTACTGCGATAACGAGCGCAATCGACCACCTGCGATTGCCCCGCCCCAGCAATCGTGCAGCAATCCGGGGCAACAAAAAAGGAAATCTAAGTGAATGAACTTGTTTATCCGCGCGAGCGGACGCTGGGCGCCATCACGCTGGTGCTGGGCCTGTTGTTCTGGCTGGTACTGATCGTCGGCACCCTCGGCATCGCGCTGCTGTTGCTGCTGGCCGGCTTTGTCCTGTACCTGTTCGCGCAATCGACGCTGATCGCCCACATCAAGGGCAATGGGGTTGAATTGTCGGAACGTCAGTTCCCCGAACTGTACGCGCAATTCGCGGCCTGCTGCGACCGTCTCGAGATCAGGACCCGTCCGGAAGCCTATATCCTCAACGGCAATGGCGGCCTGAACGCCTTCGCCACCAAGTTCCTCGGCACCCAGTTCGTGGTGCTGTTCTCCGACGTGGTCGATGCGATGGACCAGCATCCCGACGGCGTGCGCTTCTATATCGGCCACGAGCTTGGCCACCTGCGCATGAAGCACCTGAGCGGGCACCTGGTGCGCTGGCCTGCACTGTGGCTGCCGCTGATCGGCGCCGCTTATGCACGCGCCAAGGAAAGCACCTGCGACCGCCATGGCCTGGCCTGCAGCAGCACGCCCGACAACGCGGCGCGCGCCCTGGCCGCACTGTCGGCCGGCGTGCAGCGCTGGAAGGATCTCGACGTGGCCGCCTACGTGCGCCAGGCCGATCATGCATCGGGCTTCTGGATGTCGTTCCATGAACTGACCACCGGCTATCCATGGCTGACCAAACGCGCCGCGCGCGTGGTCGACACCAATGCCGCTCCGGTATCGCGCAATCCGTTCGCCTACGTGCTGGCCGTGTTCGTGCCGTACGCCGGCCGCATGGGCGCCGGCTTCGGCATGCTGATGTCGGTCTACATCGTCGGCGTGCTCGCTGCAGTAGCCATCCCGGCCTATAACGACTATATGCACAAGGCGCAGCTGGCCGGCGCGATGGTCAATTCGATAAGCGCACGCATGGCCCTGGGCAGCTACTACGACGCCAACCAGGCGATCCCGGCATCGCTCGAAAGCGTCGGCGCCGCGTCCGTCCTGGCCGATGGCACGCAGCTCTCGTTCGATCCGAAAGGCATGGTCCTGACCGTCACCACACGCCAGAACAATCAGTTGATTTTCACGCCGGCCAAGGACGAGGCGGGCCACATTATCTGGACTTGTGCGGGTGGTGAAGGCATCACCGCGAAACAGCTGCCGCGCGAGTGCCATAACTAGCCGCCGCCGGCAGACGAAAAAAAACCGGGAGATTCCCGGTTTTTTTCGTCCTACCGACCAGCTTAGTCGGCTTGCTTGCGCAGGAAGGCCGGAATGTCGTAGGTTTCCACGCCATTGCGCTGCATCGCCTGCACCTGCTCGGATGCCTGCTCGCGGCGCCACACGGCCGGCTGCTTCATGCCGTCGAGCGCCTGGCCCAGGCCGGACGCACTGCCCATCGTCACGCCCGCCGTGGCGCCCATGCTGCCCGATGCCATCATCGGGCCGTTGTGGGTGCCGGTGCGCAGCATCGGGGTTTGCACCAGCTGCATCGCCTTCTTGGCTTTGCCCAGGCCCGTCGCCACCACGGTCACGCGGATGTCGTCGCCCATGCTGTCGTCGTACGCGATGCCTTGCGCGATCGATGCGTCAGGCGCCGCGAAGGCGCGCACCGCAGCCATGACTTCCTTGATTTCCTTGCCCTTCAGGCCACGGCTGGCGGTCACGTTGACCAGCACGCCGCGCGCGCCCGACAGGTCGATCCCGTCCAGCAGCGGCGAGGCCACTGCCTGTTCGGCGGCGATCCGCGCGCGGTCCACGCCGGACGCGGTGGCGGTGCCCATCATGGCCTTGCCCTGCTCGCCCATGATGGTCTTGACGTCGTTGAAGTCGACGTTGATGTGGCCCGGCACGTTGATGATCTCGGCGATACCGGCCACCGCGTTGTTGAGCACATCGTCGGCGTGGCGCATCCACTCGATCATCGATTCGTCTTCGTAGATCTCTTCGAGCTTTTCGTTGAGGATGATGATCAGCGAATCGACATGCTGCGACAGCTCTTCGAGCCCGCTCTCGGCGATGTCCATGCACTTCTGGCCTTCGTACGAAAACGGCTTGGAGACCACCGCCACGGTCAGCGCGCCGAGCGACTTGGCGATTTCCGCGACGATCGGCGCAGCGCCCGTGCCGGTGCCGCCGCCCATGCCGGCGGCGATGAAGACCATGTGCGCGCCGCGCAGCGAGTCTTCGATGCGCTGGCGCGATTCCTCGGCCAGTGCGCGCCCGACGGTCGGCTTCATGCCGGCGCCCAGGCCCGACTCGCCGATCTGGATGATGTTGTGTGCGGACGACGCGGCCAGGGCCTGCGCATCCGTATTGGCTGCAATGAATTCAACGCCGGACACGCCCTTGTTGATCATGTGTTGAACCGCGTTGCCACCTGCTCCGCCGACGCCGACGACTTTGATGACGGTTCCGAGTGCTGCGTTATCGACCATATCAAACTCCATGAGGTACTCCTAATCAAAGTGCGGTTTCCAAGCGCCAGGACTCATATCTATATGAAACCTGGAGATTGAAAACTGCGGTTAACTATAAAAAAATCGGATAAAAATCTGCCTGTACTGCGTATTAAAAATTCCCCAAGAACCACTCCTTCATGCGCTGTAGCACCGCCTTTACCGAGCCGTCCTGCCTAGTCACGATGTGGCCCCGCAAATACTGCTTCTTCGCTTCCAGCAGCAGCCCGAGTACCGTGGCATAGCGCGGACTGCGCACCACGTCGGCCAGCTGACCGCGATAGTCCGGCGTGCCAAGGCGCGCCGGCTTCAAGAATATGTCTTCCGCCATTTCGACCATGCCCGGCATGATCGCGGTGCCGCCGGTGAGCACGATGCCCGACGAGAGCACTCCCTCGTAGCCGGACTCGCGCACCACCTGGTGCACCATCGCGAACAGTTCTTCGACGCGCGGTTCGATCACCGCTGCCAGCGCCTGGCGCGACAGGTTGCGCGGACCGCGGTCGCCCAGCCCCGGCACCTCGAGCGATTCGCCCGGGTCGGCCAGCACCTGCTTGGCGACGCCGTAGCGGATCTTGATTTCCTCGGCTTCCGAGGTCGGCGTGCGCAGCGCCATCGCGATGTCGTTGGTGATCTGGTCGCCGGCGATGGGAATGACGGCGGTGTGGCGGATCGCGCCGTCCGAGAACACGGCGACGTCGGTGGTGCCGCCGCCGATGTCGATCAGG
>JANYGW010000076.1 GCA_025359245.1 Massilia sp. | reverse complement strand
GGATCTCGTCGATCAGCGAATTGAGGTCGAGCTTTTGCAGCACCGCCGGCGGCGCCTTGGCGTAATCGCGGAAGTCGTCGACCATGCGTTTCATCGCGTCGACCTGGTTGACGATGGTGGTGGTGCCCCGGTTGAGCAGCTCCAGGTCGGCCCCGGCCAGGCGCGACTCGAGCTTCATCTGCATCCGTTCGGCCGACAGCTGGATCGGCGTGAGCGGGTTCTTGATCTCATGGGCCAGCCGGCGCGCCACCTCGCCCCAGGCGATCGAGCGCTGCGCCGAGATCACGTCCGAAATATCGTCGAACACCACGATGTAGCCGCTGCCGGCGCGCGCCGGCAGGCGCGAGCCGCGCGCCAGCACCGTCAGTTCATGCTCGTCGCCCGGGCGGCGCGGGATTTCGATCTGCTGCTGCCAGTGCGCCAGCTTGCGCGTGCTGCCGGCGGCCGACTGCGCGCTTTGCGCCGAAAAGGCGCGCGTGACGGCTGCCGCAAACGCGTCCAGCCCGTCGATGCCGGACAGCGGCTGACCCATGTGGCCGGCCACGTCGTGCTGCAAGATGCGTTCGACCGCCTCGTTCGAGGTGACCACGTTGAAGTCGGCGTCGAGCACGATCACGCCGGCCGACATGTTCTCGAGCACCGACTCGAGGTGGGCCTTGGCGCTTTGCAGCGCGGCGCGGTTGCGCTCGACCGAACTGCGCGCCTCGAACAGCTGGCCGGTCATGGTGTTGAACGATTGCGTCAATGTGCCCAGTTCGTCCGAGGTGGCCACGATCGGGCGCGGCGACAGGTCGCCCTCGGCCACCGCGCGCGTGCCTTCGGCCAGCACCAGCAGCGGCTGCGCCAGGTTCGAGGCGATCAGGAAGGCCGACGCCACCGCGCCGAAAATGGCCAGCAGCAGCGTCAACGTCAATGTTTCGATGTACATGCGGCGCAGGCCCACGCGCGCCACGAAGCGTTCCTGGTATTCGGTGTAGGCGGTGCTGAGCACCTGCGCGTTCGAGGCCAGGTTGGCCGGCACCGCCTGGATCACCTGCAGGAAGCGCGGCTGGGCGCCGGGCGGCTCGGGGATCGCCAGCAGCACCCGCTGGCGCAGGCCGGTGGCGGCGTCGAGCGCGCTCTGGCCGGGATTGGCGCCGCTGTCCTTGAAGTCGCGGTCGGCGCCCTCGGTGCGCGCATACCCGCCCGGCATGACCGCCTGCAGCAGCATCGGCGCGCTCGGCAGGTCGGGGCCGAGCGGCAGGCGGCGGTTCTGCACGGCCGACTGGATCACCTTGCCGTCGCCGCCGACGATCATCGCGCTGAGCATGCCGTCGCGCTCGTCGATCAGGCGCGCCAGGATGTCCTGGGTGCTGCGCCGGTCCTGGCCGGCCAGCGTGGTGGCGGTGATTTCGGCGCTCGAACCGAGTTCGCCCAGCGACTGGTCGAGCGCGGCCAGGCCCAGGTTCACGCCCGATTCGAGCGCCGCCTCGATCTTCACGTTGAACCAGGAATCGATCGAGTGCGACACGAACTGCACCGACACCAGGAAGATGACCAGTCCCGGCAGGATGCCGATCCCGGCGAACAGCAGCACCAGGCGCGCCATCAGGCGCGAGCCGAATTTGCCGCTCTTGTAGCGCCGGTACAGGCGCGCCAGCGCCACCACCACGAACAGCAGCAGCGCCGCGGCGACCGAGGCGTTCAGTCCCAGCAGCCAGGAATAGTAGCGGTCGAAAAAACCGGAATTGGAATTGGCCGTGGCCAGCAGGAACAGCAGGATGCTGACCACGGCGCCGCCGACGATCACCGCGTAGCGCAAGGCCTGGTTCACCGTCTATTCCGCCTTGTACTGGAACTTCTTGTCTTTCGACTCCAGGCGCCATTGCGAGTTGCTGAAGGCGTTAACCTGGATCGGCTTAGGCAGGCGCTCGCGATCCATGAACATGCGTACCGTGACGTTGTAGTTTTCGCCCGGTTTCAAGGCCCCGCGCGGGGCGATCAGCCAGCGGCTGGGGCGGCGGATCAGCACCATCGCGTCTTCCAGCGTGGCGAAATTCTGGTGCATGCTGCCCAGTACGGCGACCTGGTACTCGCGCGTCAATACCTTGTACGAGATGCGGATGGTCTGGTGTTCGGTCACGGCGCGGTCGTCATACCAGTACCAGCGCGGGCGCGTCAGTTCGACCTCGGTCGTGAAATACAGCGTCACGCCATGCTGGATCGCGTCTTCGAGGCCATGGTTGAGGTCAAACGCATAGGTCGCGGCCAGCCGGTAGCCTTCGTCGGACGCTTCCACGTTGGCACGCACGATATCGACGCCATCGGACGCCTGCGCCTGCGCGCACGCGAACATCAGCAGCAGCTGGCAGGCGAGAAGTCGAAGAAATCGTAGTGTCACAGGTGGTCCAGAGCCTTTAGTATCGCGCGCTTCATCGGGGACCCGTCAGGCCGCGTTCTTTTGAAACAGGGCGTAGAACAAACCGTCGTGATCGGACGCCACGGCGCCGCTCGGCAGCAACTGGCCGGGCGCGGCGAGGCGGATCGCATTGTGGCGCACCGCGAATGCGGCGGCCTGAGCCTCCGATTCCTGGGGCCAGAGCGAGCATGTCACGAACAGCAATTTACCATTGGGCCGCAGCATCTGCCAAAGGTTGTCGAGAATTTTGCCCGAAAGTGTTGCAAGTTGGAGTGCGTCGCCCTTGCGCCGCAGCCAGCGGATGTCCGGGTGGCGCCGCACGATGCCCGACGCCGTGCACGGCACGTCGGCCAGGATGCGGTCGTACTGCTGGCCGTCCCACCAGACGCTGGTCTGGGCTTCGAAGGCCTTCAGCGTGGCCGCCAGGCCGAGCCGCTCCAGGTTCTCTTCGATCCGCACCAGGCGCTTGGGGTCGGAATCGATCGCGGTCATCTCGACCTTGGCCAGCTCGAGGATGTGGCAGGTCTTGCCGCCCGGGGCGGCGCAGGCGTCCAGCACGCGCATGCCGTCGGCGACGTCGAGCAGCGGCGCGGCCAGCTGGGCGCCGGCGTCCTGTACCGACACCAGGCCCTGCTCGAAGCCGGGGATCGCGGTCACGCCAATCGCCTTGTCGAGGCGTACCGCCGACGGGCCGATCTGGCTGGCGCCGAGGCCGGCCTGCGCCAGCATCTGCAGATACGTCGCCACCGTGGTCTTGCGCACATTCACGCGCAAGGTCAGCGGCGGCTGGGCATTGCCGGCCGCGAGGATCGCCTGCCAGTTGGCCGGATAGGCCGCCTTGGCCGCGTCGATCCACCACTGCGGGTAGTTATACAGCGCCACCGGCTGCAGCAGCACCGTCTTGACCAGCGCCTCGCGTTCGCGCAGGAAGCGGCGCAGCACGGCGTTGACCATGCCTTTTGCATGCGCCATGTCGGGGTGCGAGGTGGCCACCGTCACGGCCTGGTCGACCACGGTGAATTCTTCGTAGGGAGCCGCCGCCCCGTCCGGGGTGTCGATCAGCGAAATGGCGCAGCACAGCAGGCTGGCCAGCATGGCCGGCTCGGGCGCCTTGGACGTCATCAGTCCCAGCAGCGCGTCGCTGCGGCCCAGCTGGCGCATGGTGCGGTAGGCGATGTCCTGGATCGCGCCGCGCGCCTGGGGCGCCGCATTGGTCACGCCGAACGCGGTCAACAGCGCCTGCGGCAGCGCCGCGCCGGCACGCACCTGGGCCACCGCATTGGCCGCGCCCAGCAGGCACAGGGCCAGCGAGTCAGGCTTCAGGTCGGGCCGGTAACCAGGCTGCAAAACCGGCTTGACCTCATAGCTGGGGCGCACGCGCTGGGCAGCCGCTTTGGGGGCGGCGGGTTTGATGGAGAGCGTCGGGCGCTTGTTGGTCATGGCGGTGGCAATCTGGTGCTTTATAAAGGTGCAATTGTACCGGGTAAGACTTGCGCGAGGCTTAAGCGGGATCCGGCGGCGCTGAAAACAACACCCCCCGGCGCCGTTGCCCCTGCCCCACGCGCGGTACTGCAGCCGGTCCCAAACCAGTATAATTGACCGTAGTTATGCCCGTGGCCCAGCCACCGCTCTTTTACCTGACAGATCACCCGAACATGCTCGCATCGCAAAAACAAGATATCGCCGCCCTCATTTCAGACGCCCTGGCCCCGATCGTGGCCGCTTCCGGCCTCGCGCCTTGCGTCGTGCTCGAGCGCCCGCGCGACCCTTCGCATGGCGACGTCGCCTGCAACATCGCCATGCAGCTGGCCAAGCAGCTGAAAATGAACCCGCGCGAACTGGCCCAGCAGATCGTCGCCGCGCTGCTGGCCAATCCGGCTTCCAGGGGCCTGGTCGACAGCGCCGACATCGCCGGCCCCGGCTTCATCAACCTGCGCGTGCCGGCCCAGGCGAAGCAAGCGGTGGTCAAGACCATCCTGGCCGAGGGGGCCGGCTACGGGCGCAGCGGCGTCGGCGCCGGCAAGAAAGTCATCATCGAATTCGTCTCGGCCAATCCGACCGGGCCGCTGCACGTGGGCCACGGGCGCCAGGCCGCACTCGGCGACGCACTGTCGAGCCTGTTCGAGTCGCAGGGCTACGCGGTCACCCGCGAGTTCTATTACAACGACGCCGGCGTGCAGATCGCCACCCTGGCCAGTTCGACCCAGGCGCGCATCAAGGGCCTCAAGCCGGGCGACGCCGCATGGCCCGAAAAATCCTACGAAGGCAATTACATCGCCGACATCGCGGCCGACTTCATGGCCAAAAAGACCGTATCGGCCAGCGACAGCGCGCCGGTGACCGCCAGTGGCGATCCCGACGACATCGATTCGATCCGCCACTTCGCCGTCGCCTACCTGCGCAACGAGCAGGACATCGACCTGCTCGCCTTCGGCGTCAAGTTCGACAACTATTACCTCGAGTCCTCGCTGTATGAAGACGGCAAGGTCGAAAAAGCGGTCGACGCGCTGATCAAGGCCGGCAAGACGTACGAGCAGGATGGCGCGCTGTGGCTGCGCACGACCGAATACGGCGACGACAAGGACCGCGTGATGCGCAAGTCCGAAGGCGGCTTTACCTACTTCGTGCCGGACGTCGCCTACCACATCGTCAAGTTCCAGCGCGGCTACACCCAGGCCATCAACGTGCAGGGCAGCGATCACCACGGCACCATCGCGCGCGTGCGCGGCGGCCTGCAGGCGGTCGGACTGGGCATCCCGCAGGGATTCCCAGACTACGTGCTGCATAAAATGGTCACCGTCATGAAGGACGGCGAAGAGGTCAAGATCTCCAAGCGCGCCGGTTCCTACGTCACCGTGCGCGACCTGATCGAGTGGTCGGGCAACGGCGACATTGCGCGCGGGCGCGACGCGGTGCGCTTCTTCCTCATTTCGCGCAAGGCCGACACCGAGTTCGTGTTCGACGTCGACATCGCCCTGAAAACATCAGACGAAAATCCGGTGTATTACGTGCAGATGGCGCATGCGCGCATCTGCCGCATGCTCGAACAATGGAACGGCGACGAGTCCATCCTGCCGGCGGTCGACCTGGCGCCGTTGACGGCGCCGAGCGAAACGGCGCTGCTGGCCATCCTGGCCGCCTACCCGGAGGCGCTGGTGCGCGCCCAGCTCGAACTGGGCCCGCACCAGGTGGCGTTCTACCTGCGCGACCTGGCCGGCGCGCTGCACAGCTTCTACGCCGCCGAGCGCGTGCTGGTCGACGACGAGGCGCTCAAGCTGGCGCGCGTGGCGCTGATGGCGGCCACCCGCCAGGTGCTGCGCAACGGCCTGGCCCTGATCGGCGTATCCGCGCCCAATCAAATGTATCGTGAAAGTACCGACGCATGACTCACATCGACATTCGCCCCCTCAAGCGCCAGCGCGGCAACACGCTGACCGGCGTCATCATCGGACTGATCGTCGGCCTGGTCATCGCGGTCGTCGTGGCACTGGCCATTACCAAGGGCTCGACCCCGTTCACCGACAAGACCGGCAAGCTGGGCAAGATGGCCGAGCCGACCGCCGGCCAGGCCGCCGACCCGAACAAGCCGTTGTACAGCAACAAGGAAGCGGCGCTCAAGGCCAACAAGGAAATCACCGGCAAGAAGGGCGCCGACGATCCGCTCGGCGACGCCGTCGCCGCGATGGACAACACCGCCGCGCCTGCGGTCAAGCCGGCCGCGCCTGCGCCGGCGCCAGCCAAGGCCGAGGCGAAACTGGCCGCCGCCGCGCCGGCCGCGGACGACGCCGAAGAGAAGGTCATCTACTTCCTGCAGGCCGGCGCCTTCCGCGACATGGACGACGCCGAAAACACGCGCGCCAAGCTGGCCCTGCTCGGCTTCGAAGCGGCCATCAGCGAGAAAGCCAATGACAGCGGCATGCTGTACCGTGTGCGCATCGGCCCCTTCCCCCAGGTCGAGACCATGAACAAGGCGCGCGCCAAGCTGATCGACAGCGGCATCGACGTCGCCATCGTCAAAAACCAAAAATAAGCCCAGGAGCCTCACCATGCGTTTGATCCAGAACTTGCTGTTTGCATTGGCCGTGTGCGGCCTGAACGCCGCCGGCGCCGGCGCTTCGCCGGCCGAGCCGAAGGACGGGGTCGAATACCGGACCCTGCCCGAGGCGCTCAACACCGATGGCGGCAAGAAGATCGAAGTGATCGAATTTTTCTCTTACAACTGCCCGCACTGCAATGTGTTCGAACCGGTGGTGGCGGGCTGGGTCAAGAAGAATGCGGACAAGATCAGCTTCAAGCGCGTGCACGTGGCGCTGCTGGGCGGCGACGGCGCGCTGCAGCGCAGCTACGTCACGCTCGAAGCGATGGGCCTGGCCGAACAGAATCACCAGAAGCTGTTCGACGCCGTGCACCAGCAACGTCTGCGCATCAGCGACGATGAAGCGGTGTTCGACTGGGCCGCCAAGGCCGGGCTCGATCGCGACAAGTTCATTGCGGCGTACCGCTCGTTCGGCGTCCAGGCCAGGGTCAACCGGGCCCAGACCATGGTCACTTCCTACAAGATCGATTCGTGGCCGATGGTCGCCATCAACGGACATTACCTGACATCGCCCTTCCTGTCCGGGCGCGGCACCCCGGGCCTGGGCGAGCCGGAACTGCAGCTGACCGCGCTGCAGGTGATGGACTACCTGCTGGCAAAATCAAAAGCGGAAAAGAAATAAGCATGCGGGCACCGGCGCCATGACGCGCGTGTTCATCACCGGCGCCTCGAGCGGCATCGGGGCCGCGCTGGCGCGCGAGTACGCCGCCCAGGGCGCCAGCCTGGGCCTGGTGGCGCGCCGGCGCGAGGTATTGGCGGCCATGGTGGCCCAGTTGCCCAATCCCGAACGCCACCGCGTATACGCGCTGGACGTGACCGACCATGCGGCCCTGGCTGCGGCCGCGCGCGATTTCATCGACAGGCACGGCGGCGCCGATGTCGTCATCGCCTGCGCCGGCGTGTCAGACGGCACCCTGACCGAACACGCCGCAGACCAGCAGGCGTTCGACACCATCCTCAGCACCAACGTCAGCGCCACGGTGGCCACCTTCGCGCCCTTCATCGCCTGCATGAAAACCCAGGCCACCCCGCGTCGCCTGGTCGGCATCGGCAGCGTGGCCGGCATCCGCGGCCTGCCCGGCGCCGGCGCCTACAGCGCGTCCAAGGCGGCCGTGCTGTGCTACTGCGAATCGCTGCGGGTCGAATTGCGCGCCAGCGGCATTCGCGTGGTGACCATCGCGCCGGGCTACATCGCCACCCCGATGACCGAACATAACGCCTACCCGATGCCGTTCCTGATGCCGGTCGAGCGCTTCGCCGCGGCCGCCGTGCAAGCCATCGCGCGCGGCGACAGCTACCGCGTGATCCCGTGGCAGATGGGGATCGTCGCCAAGCTGCTGCGCATGCTGCCCAACGCACTGTACGATTTTGCCTTTTCGCGCGCGCCGCACAAGGCGCGCAAGGGCGACCTGTGAAGGCCGGCGCGATAGCGCACCTGTCCGGCGCCGGCGTGGCGGTCGAGGTGGTGCGCGAAACCGGCTCGACCAACGCCGACTTGCTGGCGCGCGCCGCCACGCTCGGCGCCAACCTGCTGCTGGTGGCCGAGCGCCAGACGGCCGGGCGCGGACGCGCCGGGCGCAGCTGGCTGTCGGCCGAGGGCGGCTCGCTGACTTTTTCGCTGGCCTGGAAATTCAACGCGCCGCTGCACGCGCTGGCAGGGCTGCCGCTGGCGGTCGGCGTGGCGCTGGCCGAAGCGCTGGCCGCGCTGGACGTCACGGTCCAGCTGAAATGGCCGAACGACCTGCTCAAGGACGGCGCCAAGCTGGCCGGCGTGCTGATCGAGACCCAGGGCGCCGGCCCCGGCGCGATCTGGGCCGTGATCGGAGTCGGCCTGAACCTGACCCTGCCCGATGAACTCGAACTGCGCATCGGCAGTCCGGCCGCCAGCGCGCCCTGGCTGGCCAATATGGACCGCGACGCCCTGATGGCGGCGCTGCTCGCCCACTTGGCGGCCAGCCTGCGCCAGTTCGAGCAGGCCGGATTTGCCGCCTTCAGCGCGCGCTGGAACCGCCTGCATGCCTGGCAGGGCTGCCCGGTGGCCGTCATCGACCGCGGCCTGACGCTGCACGAAGGCGTGGCCGCCGGCGTCGACGACGGCGGCGCGCTGCTGCTCGACGGCGCCGCCGGCCGCATCGCCGTCACTGCCGGCGACGTCTCGCTGCGCATGCGGGAGGGCTGAACGATGCTGCTGCTGATCGACGCCGGCAATACGCGCATCAAGTGGGCGCTGGCCGAAGCCGGCTCCCGCCCGGGCGAGTGGGTCGCCAGCGGCGCGGTGTCGCATGCCGAGCTCAATCACCTGCCCGCGTCGTGGCAGGAGCGCGGCATCACGCGCGCGATCGTCGCCAATGTGGCCGGCAGCAAGCTGCGCGACCAGCTGCAGCTGATGATACCGGCCAAGTCGATCGAGTGGTTCGCCTCGCGCGCGCAACTCGACGGCATGCGCAACGCCTACCGCAACCCGGCCCAGCTGGGCTGCGACCGCTTCGCCGCGGCGCTCGGCGCGCGCGCGCTCGCGCCCGCGGCGCGCCTGATCGTGGCCACCTGCGGCACCGCCACCACCATCGATGCGCTGTGCGCCGACTCGGTCTTTTTGGGCGGGATGATCCTGCCGGGCCTGGGCTTGATGGCCGCCTCGCTGGCGCGCAATACGGCCCAGCTGCCGCAAGTGAACGCGGCCGCGCTGCCGGCCGGCTTTGCCGACAATACCGACGACGCCATCCTGTCAGGCTGCCTGGCGGCCCAGGCGGGCGCCATCGAACGCGCCTGCGCGCTGCACGGCGCAACGCTGTGCGTGCTGTCGGGCGGCGCCGCCCCGTTCATCGCGCCGCAGCTGACGGTGCCGTACCGGATGGTCGATAATATCGTCCTGATCGGCCTGCATTCGACGGTCCACCCACCGACAACCACAAACGGATAGCCCGTGCTGAAATTTATCTTCTGGTCGCTGTTGATCATCAATGCCGTCTTGTTCGCGAACGCCCAGGGCTATCTCGGCAACAGCAAGCTCAACGAGCACGAGCCGGCGCGCATCGCCAGGCAGCTCAACACCGACAAGCTGGCGCTGTTGTCGGCCGCGAGCGCCAGCGCCAGGCCCGCGCCCGAGCCGGTGCCGGCGCCGGCCGAAGCGGCGGCCGAACCGGAACTGGTCGCCTGCTTCGAAGTGGGCAATGTCGGCGAGCGCGAGGCGCGCCGCCTCGACAAGCTGCTGGCGCCGCTCGAGCTGGGCGAGAAGATGTCGAAGGACGAAGTGACGGTGCAGGAAATCGCCAGATATCTGGTGATGATTCCGCCGCTGGGCAGCAAGGAGGCGGCCGACAAGAAGGCGGCCGAACTGAAGGAGCTCGGCGTGAGCAATTACTTCATCATGAACGACAGCAGCACCACCAAGTGGGCGATCTCGCTGGGCGTTTTCAAATCGGAAGCGGCCGCGCAAACCTTGCTGGCCGCGCTCAAGAAACAAGGTGTCAACAGCGCCAAGATGGTCGGGCGCCCAAGCGCCGCGACCCGGCTGGCCTACCGCTTCCGCAAGATCGAGCCGGCCGTCAAGACCCGGCTTGAGGCGATCGCCGCCAAGTTCGACGGCCTCGACGCGCGCAGCTGCAAATAGGCTAGAGCGGTACCTCGCTCATCAGCGCCAGCTGGTTGCCATCCGGGTCGGTGAACTGGGCCAGCCATAATTCGGACTGCGCGCTGCGCTGCACCAGGTGCGGCGCTGCGGCGAATGCCACACCCTTGGCCACCAGGCCCGCATGCACCGCGTGGATGTCGGGCACGCTGAAATAGATCGCCGAACCGCGCTGCGCGCTTTGTCCCGGAGGCAGCACGCCGACCAGCAGGCGCACCGCGCCGCACATGAAAAACGCCATCTGCGGCGGCGCCGCGAACAGGAACGGCAAGCCGAGCACGTCGCGGTAAAAGGCCACGCCGCTGTCGAAGTCGTCGACCGGTATCATCAACTGTCCCACCGTCGCTTGTGCCAGGTTCATGTGCCCCCCTTAACGTTTGACGACGATCGGCTTGAGCCCGAGCGCGGCGGGCAAGGCACGCGCGGCGTCGAGCGCCTGGTCGCGCGTGGCAAACGGCCCGCTGAGCACCTTGTGCAGCAGGCCGGCCTTGACCACGTCCAGCGCGGCCGCGCTCCATCCCTGCGAAGCGACGCGGGCCAGCACCTCGGCGGCCTTGTCGGCCCGTATGAAGGCGCCCATCTGCACATAAAACCCGGCACCTGCGGCGGCCGGCGCCGCGCCGGCCTCGGGGTCGTCCGGCAGCGCCTTGACGGCCTTGATTTCGGCCCGGTTTTCGACGATCAGTTCATTGATTTCGGCACGCGCGGCCAGCGGGCCGCCGCGCGCCTCTTCGCCCTCGGACGGATTGCGGCGCGCGCTTGCCATGCGCAGGCTTGCGCCGTTCGGCAGCAGGCGTTCGACCTGCACCTGCTGGCTGCCGCGCTCGAGCAGCCCGAGCTTGACCGCCGCCGTGTACGACAGGTCGACGATGCGCCCCGCGTGGAACGGGCCGCGGTCGTTGATCCGCACGATCACCTGCTTGCCGCTGGCGACATTGGTCACGCGCGCGAACGACGGAATCGGCAACGTCGGATGGGCCGCTGTCATCTTGTACATATCGTAGATTTCGCCCGACGAGGTTTTCTGGCCATGGAATTTTTTGCCGTACCAGCTGCCCTGGCCGCGCTGCACGAACGGCTGCTCGTCGAGCAGCGGCGTGTAGGTTTTCCCGAACACGACATACGGCCGGTTGGCATAGCGCGAATATGGCTCGGCGCGCACTTCGGCGTCGGGAATGTCGCCCAGGTTGGGCGGCGGCGCCTCGCCCGGGCCGTCATCCTGGTAGTAACCGCCGCGGCCGGAGCCGGCCGCCGGCAGCTGCGGCGGCGGCGGCAGTTCGGCCGCCACTGGCGCATGGACGACGGGAGCGGTGCGCGGCGGCGGCAAATGGAGCGCCGCGCGCGCCGGCGGCGGGGTGTCGGCGCAGCCGCCCAGCAGCAGTGCCAGCAGGGTTGGAACGATGAACGCAGTGGTTTTTCTCGACACGGTCATCGCGCCTCCTTTCAGGTTTGTATGAGCTTCCGGTGTCGCTGGATGCTCATCAGTATACCCGCACCGAGACACAGGGTGCAAAAAGCGGTGCCGCCATAGCTCATGAACGGCAAGGGCACGCCGACCACCGGCAGGATGCCGCTGACCATGCCCATGTTGACGAAGGCGTAGGTAAAGAAAATCATCGTGATCGCGCCGGCCAGCAAGCGCGTAAATAAATTCGGCGCGTTGGACGCGATCATCAGCCCGCGCGCAATCAGCAGCAGGTACAGGAACATCAGGCCCAGGATGCCGATCAGGCCGAACTCCTCGGAAAACACCGAGAAAATGAAGTCGGTGGTGCGCTCCGGGATGAATTCGAGGTGGGCCTGGGTGCCCTTCAGGAAGCCCTTGCCGCTGATGCCGCCCGACCCGATGGCGATGGTCGACTGGATGATGTGAAAACCCTTGCCCAGCGGGTCCTTGGTCGGATCGATCAGTGTCATGATGCGCTCGCGCTGGTAGTCGTGCATCAGCGACCAGGCGATCGGCAGGCTGCCGGCGCCGGCCACGAACAGGCCGATCAGCGCCTTCCACGACAAGCCGGCCAGGAAAATCACATAGAAGCCCGAGGCCAGCACCAGCAGCGAGGTGCCGAGGTCGGGCTGCTTCTGGATCAGGCCGACCGGGATCATCAACAGCACCGCCGCGATGGCGAACGAATGCCAGCGCAGCATGTTGGCGCGCTGCTGGAAGAACCAGGCCAGCATCAGCGGCATGGCGATCTTCATGATTTCGGAAGGCTGGACATCGGTGCCGACATGCAGCCAGCGGCGCGCGCCCTTCTTGACCACGCCGAACAGGAATACCGCCACCAGCAGCGTCACGCCGACCGTGTAGATCGGCACGGCGAGGCGCATCAGGGTCTGCGGCGGCACCAGGGCCGCAATCCACATCACGATGAACGCGAGGATCATGTTGCGGATCTGGCCTTCGACCCGGCCCGGGAAATCGATGCCGGCCGAGTACATCGTAACCACCCCGGTGCACATCAGCAGGAAGATCACCAGCGCCAGCGGCCCGTCGAACACCAGCAGGTAGGGTTTGGCGCGGCGCCACAGCGAGCGCCGTTCATTGATGCGCATGGCGTTAGTCCTTGTTGCCGGGCGACTCGCCGCCAGGCGGGTGGGTCGATTCGACCGCTTCGTCGGTCTTGAGCTCTTCCAGCGGCACCAGCACGGCGTCCTCTTTCGGCACCTTGGTCCGGTCCTTGTCGAGCGGGCGCTTGCCGGTCAGATAGAAATCGAAGGCCTTGCGCACGATCGGCGCGGCCGTGGTGGCGCCGAAGCCGCCGTTTTCGACCACCACCGCGATGGCGATGCGCGGCTTGTCGGCCGGCGCGAATCCGATGAACAGCGCGTTGTCGCGCAGGCGCTCGGCCACGTTCTTGTTGTACTTCCCGCCGCGCAGGCCCACCACCTGTGCGGTGCCGGTCTTGCCGCCCGACAGATAGGCGGCATTGGCGAACGCGGTCTTGCCGGTGCCCTCCGTGTTCACGCCGACCATGGCGCGCTTGACGAAGTCGATGTTGGCCTGCTGCAGCGGAATGCGCGCGCTCTCGTGGGCCACGGTCAGCGTGCGCGCACGGGTAACGGCGTCTTCGACGATCTTGACCAGGTGCGGGCGCATCACCACGCCATTGTTGGCCAGGTTGGCCATCGCATGCGCCATCTGCATCGGCGTGTAGTTGTTAAAGCCGTTGCCGATGCTGATCGAGATGGTGTCGCCGCCGACCCAGCGCTGCATCGCCTTGTTCTTCTTGAAGCGGTTGGCCTTCCATTCCTGCGACGGCAGCACGCCCTCCTTCTCGTGCAGCAGGTCGATGCCGGTGATCTGGCCGAAACCGAACGGCTTCATGAAGTCGTGGATGGCGTCGATGCCCAGGTCGTGTCCGAGCTGGTAGTAGTACGAGTCGCACGAGATGACGATCGATTTGTACATGTCGACCGTGCCGTGCCCGCCCGGCTTGTCATCGTTGAAACGGTGCCCGCCCAGCATGAAGAAGCCCGGATCCTGGATGGCAGAGCTGGTGGTGCGCTTGCCCAGCTCCAGCGCGGCCAGCGCCATGTACGGCTTGAAGGTCGAACCGGGCGGGTAGGCGCCCGACAGCGGGCGGTTCACCATCGGCTTGTCGAGCGAGGTATTAAGTTCGTTCCAGCTCTGCGAATCGATCCCGTCGACGAACAAATTGGGGTCGTAGCCGGGCTTGGACACGTAGGCCAGCACGTCGCCGGTTTCCGGCTCGATCGCCACCAGCGCGCCGCGCCACTCGCCGAACGCTTCCTCGATGACCTTCTGCAGCTCGATATCGATCGACAGGATCAGGTTGCTGCCGGCAATGGCCTCGGTGCGCGACAGCGTGCTGACCGCGCGCCCGCCGGCGGTCTTGATGACCTTTTCGTAGCCGGTGGTGCCGTGCAGGAGCTTCTCGTAGCTCTTTTCCAGCCCTTCCTTGCCGATATGGTCGGTGCCGTTATAGTTGGTCGCGTCCGGGCTGTCGGCCAGTTCGTCGGCTTCCTTCTCGTTGATGCGGCCGATGAAGCCGAGCACGTGCGAGGCCAGTTCGCCGTGCGGATACTGGCGGAACAGGCGCGCATTGACCTCGACGCCGGGAAAGCGGAAGCGCTGGGCGGTGAAGCGCGCCACCTCGTCGTCGGTCAGGCGGGTGCGCAGCGGCACGCTCTCGAAGTTCTTCGATTCGGCCAGCAGCGTGCGAAAGCGCTTGCGGTCCTTCGGCTCGATCTCGATCAGCGTGGCCAGCTGGTCGATCACCGAATCGAGCGTGGCCTGCAGCTTGTGGGGCGTGATTTCGAGCGTATAGGCCGAGTAGTTGCGCGCCAGGACCACGCCGTTGCGGTCGACGATCAGGCCGCGGTTCGGCACGATCGGCACGATCGCGATGCGGTTGCCCTCGGCCAGCGCGGCGAAGTCGCTGTGCTTGTAGACCTGCAGCCAGACCAGGCGCGCCACTAGCGCACCGAAGCACAGGAACACGAACACCACCACCGCGCCCAGGCGCATGCGGAACAGGTGGATCTCGCGATCGTTGTCTTTGATTTCAGTCATGCCGGGCCAGGCCTCAGATCGGACGCGTGTGGTCGCGGTCGACCGCGCGCCGCTGGGGCGCGAGCAGCAGCCAGGTCACCACCGGCCACAGCGCGATGGCCACGGCGCTCTCGATGAAATGCAGCCAGCCGGGGAATTTGCCCGACACGATGAAGCGCACCAGCATCTGGATGGCCTGGGTCATCAGCAGCAGCGGGAACACGTGGATGGCCTGGGTCAGGACCGGGAACCACAGCACGCGGCGGTGGATCATGATCGCGAAATACGACAGCAAGGTATACGCCAGCGCGTTTTCACCCAGCAGCGTGGCCTCGTGCACGTCCATCAGCAGGCCCATGAAAAAGGCCAGGCCGATGCCGACCTTGCGCGGCTGATGGATACCCCAGAACACCAGCACCAGCGCGACGAAATCGGGGGCGCCGATGAAGTGCCCCCACGGCAGCAAATTGAGCAGGAAGGCGCCGGTCATGCTGATCCCGATGAACAGGGGGCTGACCGGCAGCAGGATGTAATGCGGACGGCTCATCGCGCACCCTCCTTCGGTTTGGCGGCAGGTGCGGCAGGTGCGGTGGGCGCGGTTGGCGCGGCGGCCGGCGCAGGCGGCGCGGCAGGATCTTCCTTGATCGGCGCCATCTTGGGCAAGGCCCCCTTCTTGAGCGGCTTGACGACTTCGTCGGGCGGGCGCGCCGCCATCTCGGGCAGCGCCATCAGGATCAGCAACTGGCGATTGCGGTCGATCCCGGCCAGCGGCTGGCACAGCACGCCGCCGAACGCGCCGGCGGCACTGTTTTCGACCTTGATCACCTTGGCCACCGCCAGGCCGGCCGGATACACGCCGTCCATGCCGGACGTGATCAGCACGTCGCCCACCTGGATGTCGGCGTTGGGCGCGACGAAACGCAGGTCGAGCAGGCCCGATTGGCCGCGCCCGTAGGCGACGCTGCGCAGGCCGTTGCGCAGCACCTGCACCGGAATCGCCTGCTCCTTGTCGGTCAGCAGCGTCACTTCGGAGGTGAACGGGAACACGCGGGTGACCTGCCCGACCACGCCGGCATTGTCGATCACCGGCAGGCCCAGCTTGACGTTGCTCTGGCTGCCGCGGTCAAGCACGATCTTGCGGGTCGATGAATCGCGCGCGTCGTACAGGATCTCGCTCATCATGGTCGGCAGCGGCACGTGGGCGCGCGCGTCCAGCAGCTTGCGCAGTTGGGCGTTTTCGGCCATTTGCTGCTGCGCCAGCTGCAGCGTCTGGGCCGATGCCACCTGGGCGATCTTCAGGTCGCGCACTTCTTTCTGGAGCCCGTTGAGCGACGAAAAGTAGGCGCCCATGCCGGCCAGCGCATCGCGCGGCATCAGGGCGGCCATCTGGAGCGGGTAGAGCATGGTGCCGGTGACCTGGCGCACGGTGGCCAGCGCGCCGACGCGCGAATCGACCATCAGCAGGACGATCGAAATAAAAGCGAAAACCGTCACCTTGACCCGAGCGGGTGCACCTTGTTTGAAGAGCGGCGGTGGACTGTATTGCATAAATTCCAAACATGACGGCGCGCAGCGCCAAGGTCACCGTCACGGCCGCCGCAGCGGCCGCGTACTGCAAAAGCCGTTACTGCTTACTCGTACGAGAAGATCGAGCCCAGTTTGTCCATCCGCTCGAGCGCCATGCCCGAACCGCGCACCACGCAGGTCAGCGGATCTTCGGCCACCAGCACCGGCAAGCCGGTTTCTTCCATCAGCAGGCGGTCCAGGTCGCGCAGCAAGGCGCCGCCGCCGGTCAGCATCATGCCTTTTTCGGCGATATCGGCGCCCAGTTCCGGCGGGGTCTGTTCGAGCGCGTTCTTGACGGCCGAGACGATGTTGTTGAGCGGGTCGGTCAGCGCTTCGAGGATCTCGTTGGACGAAATCGTGAACGAGCGCGGAATGCCTTCGGACAGGTTGCGGCCCTTGACTTCCATCTCCTTGACTTCGGAACCCGGGAACGCCGAGCCGATGGCCTTCTTGATCGCTTCGGCGGTCTGCTCGCCGATCAGCATGCCGTAGTTGCGGCGGATGTAGTTGACGATCGCCTCGTCGAACTTGTCGCCGCCGACGCGCACCGAACCCTTGTAGACCATGCCGCCGAGCGAGATGATGCCCACCTCGGTGGTGCCGCCGCCGATGTCGACCACCATCGAGCCGGTCGCGTCCGACACCGGCAAGCCGGCGCCGATGGCCGCGGCCATGGGTTCTTCGATCAGGTACACCTGGGAGGCGCCGGCGCCGAGCGCCGATTCGCGGATCGCGCGCCGCTCGACCTGGGTCGAACCGCAAGGCACGCAGATGATGATGCGCGGCGACGGGCGGAAGAATTTGGAATCGTGCACCATGCGGATGAACTGCTTGAGCATTTGTTCGGTGACGGTGAAGTCGGCGATCACGCCGTCTTTCATCGGGCGGATCGCCTCGATATTGCCGGGGACTTTGCCCAGCATCTGCTTGGCTTCCTTGCCGACCGCCTGGATGGTTTTTTTGCCGTTCGGGCCGCCTTCCTGGCGGATCGCCACGACCGACGGTTCGTCGAGCACGATACCGAGGCCGCGTACATAAATCAGGGTGTTTGCCGTACCGAGGTCAATTGCCAGGTCGTTCGAAAAATAGCTGCGTAAAAAACCAAACATGTGTGTCCTGATGCGCAATCGCTGCGCCTTGTCATTAATATGGAAACTGCATAAATCATCGCCGCGGCGCGCTGGGAAGTCCCGCACCGGCGCGGCTTTGCAGATGCTGCGGCAGACCCTATTCGGCGCCGACAACGCATTAGCCCGCCATTCTACCTTATAATTTAACGGTTACATGCTGAAAAACCGGTGTTTTGCGCGCCATCTCCCCTGTGAAATCGGCGGCATTAGAAAGCTTTTATCGGATTTAGCGCACTGTTATCTAAATTTCACCATTTGTCCCTATCACTTCCGGACGCGGCCTTTGCCGCGCTTATGCCATGTCCCTGACACTTTCAGACGTAGAACGCATCGCCAAGCTGGCCCAACTCGAGATGGATGGCGCCCATATGGCGACCGCGCTCAAGGAATTGAACCTGATCTTCGCCCTCGCCGAGCAGATGCAGGCGGTCGACACCACCGGCGTCGAGCCGCTGTCGCAGCCGCTGGCGGCGGTCCTGGGCAAGCTGCCCCTGCGCCTGCGCGACGACGTCGTGACCGAGGAAAACCGGCGCGACGACTACCAGGCGGTCGCCCCGAAAACCCAGGACGGCCTGTACCTGGTGCCGCAAGTGCTCGATTAATCCGCGCAGCCAAGAAAATCAACCCATGCATACCAAAACCATCAAACAGCTGTCCGCGCTGCTCCATTCGAAGCAGGTGTCGAGCACCGAACTGACCGCCCACTTCCTGCAGCGCGCCCAGGCCAGCGACCTGAACGCCTTTTTGCACATCGACAGCGCGCTGTCGCTGGCGCAGGCCGGCGCGGCCGACGCGCGCCTGGCGGCCGGCAGCGCCGGCCCGCTGACCGGCATCCCGATCGCCCACAAGGACATCTTCGTCACGCGCGACTGGCGCTCGACGGCCGGCTCCAAGATGCTCGGCAACTACACCAGCCCGTTCAACGCCACCGTGGTCGACCGGTTCGGCCAGGCCGGCATGGTCACGCTGGGCAAGCTCAATTGCGACGAATTCGCGATGGGCTCGTCGAACGAAAACTCGGCCTTCGGACCGGTGAAGAACCCGTGGGACACGCTGGCCGTGCCGGGCGGCTCCTCGGGCGGCTCGGCCGCCGCGATCGCCGCGCGCCTGGCGCCGGCCGCCACCGCCACCGACACCGGCGGCTCGATCCGCCAGCCGGCCTCGTTCTGCGGCGTGACCGGCATCAAGCCGACTTACGGGCGCGTATCGCGCTTCGGCATGATCGCGTTCGCCTCGTCGCTCGACCAGGGCGGCCCGATGGCGCAGACGGCCGAAGACTGCGCGCTGCTGCTCAACGAAATGATCGGCTTCGACGAACGCGACTCGACCAGCCTGACGGCCGAACAAGGCAATGTGCGCGAAGACTTCACGCGCGAGCTGAACACGCCGCTCAAGGGCCTGCGCATCGGCCTGCCGAAAGAGTATTTCGGCGCCGGCCTGGCGGCCGACGTCGAGCAGGCGGTGCGCGCCGCGCTGGACGAATTCGTCAAGCTGGGCGCGACGCTGGTCGACATCTCGCTGCCGAATACAAAGCTGTCGATCCCCGTCTACTACATCATCGCGCCGGCCGAAGCGTCGTCGAATTTGTCGCGCTTTGACGGCGTGCGCTACGGCCACCGCGCGGCCCAGTACAGCAACCTGACCGAGATGTACAAGAAGAGCCGCGCCGAAGGCTTCGGGCGCGAAGTCCAGCGCCGCATCATGGTCGGCACCTACGTGCTGTGCCACGGCTACTACGACGCCTACTACATCCAGGCGCAAAAGATCCGGCGCCTGATCGCCGACGACTTCAAGGCCGTGCTGGGCACCACCTGCGACGTCATCATGGGGCCGGTGGCGCCGACGGTGGCATGGGACCTGGGCGCCAAGGCGGACGACCCGGTAGCGAACTACCTGGCCGACATCTTCACGCTGTCGACCAGCCTGGCCGGCTTGCCCGGCATGTCGGTACCGTGCGGCTTCGGCCAGGGCGACAAGAACGGCAAGCGCCCCGTCGGGCTGCAAATCATTGCTAACTATTTCGCCGAAGCGAAGCTGCTGGGCATCGCCCACCAGTACCAGCAAGTGACCGACTGGCACACGCGCGCGCCTGCGGGCATCTGAGAAAAGAAGAGAGACATATATGCAATGGGAAGTCGTCATCGGTATTGAGAACCACGTTCAACTCACGACCAACTCCAAGATTTTCAGCGGCAGCGATATCCGCTTTGGCGCCGAGCCGAACACCCAAGCGAGCCCGGTCGACCTGGCCCTGCCTGGCGTGCTGCCGGTCATGAACAAGGGCGCGGTCGAACGCGCGATCCGCTTCGGCCTCGCGGTCGGGGCGAAGATCGCGCCGGAGTCGATTTTCGCGCGCAAGAACTACTTCTATCCGGACCTGCCGAAGGGCTATCAGATCAGCCAGTTCGCCGATCCGGTGGTGATCGGCGGCCAGGTCACGTTCGGCGTCGAGAAGGACGGCAAATTCGAAACGCGCACTGTCAACCTGACCCGCGCCCACCTCGAAGAAGACGCCGGCAAGTCGCTGCACGAAGACTATGCCGGCATGACCGGGATCGACTTGAACCGGGCCGGCACGCCGCTGCTGGAAATCGTCTCCGAGCCGGAGATGCGCAGCGCGGCCGAAGCGGTCGCCTACTGCAAGGCGCTGCACGCGCTGGTGGTGTGGCTGGGCGTGTGCGACGGCAATATGATGGAAGGCTCGTTCCGCTGCGACATCAACGTCTCGGTGCGCCCGCTGGGCCAGAAGGAATTCGGCACGCGCTGCGAGATCAAGAACCTGAACTCGTTCCGGTTTATTGAAGAGGCGGTGCACGTCGAAGTAGCGCGCCAGATCGAGCTGATCGAAGACGGCGGCAAGGTACAGCAGGCGACGCGCCTGTACGATCCGGACAAGAAGGAAACGCGCGCGATGCGCAGCAAGGAAGACGCGCAGGACTACCGCTACTTCCCCGATCCGGATTTGCCGCCGCTGATGATTTCGGAAGACTGGATCGCGCGCGTGAAGTCCGAAATGCCGGAGCTGCCGGCCGCGATGCGCACGCGCTTTGCCAGCGACTATGCGCTGCCCGAATACGACAGCCTGATCATGACGTCGTCCAAGCAGATGGCCGGCTACTTTGAAGCGGTGGTGGCGAAGGCGGGCAAGGAAAACGCCAAGGCCGCGGCCAACTGGCTGATGGGCGACGTGGCCTCGACGCTGAACCGCGAAAACGTCGACATTGCCAACTCGCCGGTCGAAGCGTCGCAACTGGCGCTGCTGCTCAAGCGCATCGCCGACGGCACGATTTCCAACAAGATCGCCAAGGAAGTATTCGCGGCGATGTGGGAAGCCAAGTCGACGGACGAGCACATTGCCGACCAGATCATCGACCAGAAAGGCCTGCGCCAGATTTCGGACAGCGGCGCGCTGGAAAAAATCGTCGACGAGGTACTGGCGGCCAACGAGAAATCGGTCGAACAATACCGGGCCGGCAAGGAGGCGGCGATCAACGCGCTGATCGGCCAGGCGATGAAAGCGTCGAAAGGCAAGGCCAACCCGGCCCAGCTGACCGAGCTGCTGAAAAAGAAACTCGCCGGCTAACGCGCCATCAACCGGGGTCAGACGGAGACGCCGCGTCCACGATTCCCACCAAAACCGGGGTCAGACCACTATTCTTTGTGCAAAAAGAATGGTGGTCTGACCCCGGTTTTCATTTCAATTTGATTAATGTTTGATCAAGCCCCATACTGGATTGCAGCTTGTAAATACTTGATTTATTGGAGAACCACTTGTTTCGATCCACTGCCGCCGCCCTGCTTTGCCTCGCGCTTTCCGCCTGTTCCTCAGATGTCTTCCTGCCCGGTTCAGCCAAGGTCAACAAGGCGTTTCCACCCATCGCTGAAGTACGCGTGGCCGAAGAGGGGCTGCGGGCCACGCTGCTGTCCGATGCGAAGGCGAGCAGCGCTTTCGAACGGCAATATGCATCGCGCCTGGAGTTGCGGGCCCTCACCTGTGGCCAGGGAATCACCGTGGGCCGCTTCGATTCCATCGACAAGGTCAAGGCGCTGGCGGTCAATCGCGCCTGCCTGATCGAGCAGGATGCGCTTTTGCTGCAGTTCCTGGGTATCCGGCAAGTCGGCTTGCGCCTGTCGCAACCGCCGCTGCGCCCCCTGGCGCCACTCGGCCCGCCAGCCCTCATTCCCACCGCGGGCGGACCGGAGATTCTCGCCGGCTATGCCGCCTCGGCAGCCGGTGTCGCCGTGCTGACAGGCTCGCGCGGCGAATTGCTGTCCGTCGAAATTCCCGGCGGTAAGAAAATCGCCACCTTGCCTGCCGCGCCCAACGGGACCCGCAACGTGCAAGTGTCGCCCAATGGCCGCGTCGCCGCGGTCCGGGTCAACAACAGCGTCATGTTCATCGATACCGAAACGGGGTCCAAGCTGTGGGACACCAGCGATATCAAGCAATTCTATGGTTGGCTGCCGGAAGTGTCTGCCGCGCTGGCCTCGGACGGCAAGACCGGCATCCTGGCCTTGATCGACTTCGAGACCGGCTTGATCGCCGAGCACCCGGTCGCCTTGCGCGACCCTGCGTGGGCGATGACTGTGAGCACGTCGCCTTCGCGCGTGCTGGTCGGTTCCGGCCGGGTGTTTTCGCTCATCGAACACGTGCGCGACGGCCTCGTCAAAGGTGTGACGGTCAAGGAATTCCATCTGAAGCAAGGTCAGGGCGTCACGTCCTCGGGCCCCACCTTGATGCTCGACGGCAAATCCATCGTATTCACTTCCTCGCGCGAGTTGATGGCCGTAGAGCTCGACTCCGGCAAGGAGACCAGCTGGGCCACCGGGGAGTATTTCTCCGGCCGCTATGCCAAATTGAGCGAATCGACACTGCTGGTCGACGCGCTCGACCAGGAAAACAATCGCACCAAGGCCATGGTATTCGACATTGCCAAGGCGACCCTGGCGCCGGTCATCGGCGCCGACGGCGGCAACGGCAACGTGGCCGAACTGGCCGGGCGCACTGGCTTCATCCGGCGCGGATACCAGGAAGTGTGGTTCGGCGATACGGTCAAGGCCGGCGATCCGGTCGCCATCGACAGCGTGGTCAACGCAGTCAACCTGGCACGCCAGCTGGCCCGGCTGGAGGCTGCGTCGGGCGAGGTCGGGCGCGCCGCGCCCCCTGGCTTCGACAATGCGACGCCGGCTTCGCCCGCATTCATCATTCCGGGCGTGTCACCGCCACCGGCCAGGGCGGCTCCCGTGCCGGGCCAGGATGCGATGCTGGTCGCGCTGGCGAGCCATGCGCGTATCGAGGCGGTCGGCGTGTACCAGGGCGCCGCCGCGAAAGCTGACGCAGGGGGCCACAAAATCGGCAATGTCCAGGTGCGCGTGCGGCGCGGCAAAGGCGTCATCCTGGTGTTGAGCTCCTACGAACCGGTGCGCTGGACGCTGGTACCGGAACCGGGAGCGGCCATCCTTGCCGTGCTACTGTCGGGCTACTACCAATCGGAAGTCGTCGGCGCCGGACGGGCGCGCGTAATTGTCTCAGGCAGCGGCCATGCGTATGAAATTGGCAGTTCCGACTATCAGACACTGAACCGCCAGACCATGATCTACACGGGCAAAGGCATCGACGCCTTCCAGGGCAAGTACGAAGGCAGCGCGTTCACCGTCGGGGAATGAGCCGCGCCCCGGCCGTGGCCAGGCCCGGCATGGCGGCTCAAATGCCGTAGCGGCTGCGGTAGGCCGACACGGCGTCCTTGTAGCGCACCAGCTCGGGGTCGGCGCCGGCGCCGTTCAGGTAGCTGAACAGGTCGTCCAGGTTGCCGATCGAGATCACCGGGATGCCGAATTCGCGGCTCACTTCCTGCACCGCCGAGCTGGCCGACAGCGCGCCATCCTTGCCGGATCGCTCCATCCGGTCCAGCGCGATCAGCACCGCGCACGGCTCGGCGCCGGCGGCGCGGATCATGTCCACCGACTCGCGCACCGAGGTGCCGGCCGAGATCACGTCGTCGATGATGACGACTTTCCCCTGCAGCTTGGCGCCGACGATGGTGCCGCCTTCGCCGTGGTCCTTGGCTTCCTTGCGGTTGAACGCGAACGAGGTATTGACGCCCTTGCCCGCCAGCGCCACCGCGGTCGCCGACGCCAGCGTGATGCCCTTGTAGGCCGGCCCGAACAGCATGTCGAATGCGACGCCCGAGTCGAGCAGCGTCTGCGCGTAGAACTGCGCCAGCTGCGCCAGCGTGGCGCCGTCGTGGAACAAGCCGGCGTTGAAGAAGTACGGCGACTGGCGCCCGGCCTTGGTGGTGAAGTCGCCGAAGCGCAACACACCCGTGGACACCGAAAACGCGATAAACTGTTGGCGCAAATTGCTCACGGTATTCCCCATTGTTGAAAGTGGCTGTATTTTACGCCACCCCTTCCCCTCGAACCATGCCAAAAATTATTTCAGCAAACCTCAACGGGATCCGTTCCGCCCACAAAAAAGGCTTTTTTACGTGGATGGCGACCCAGACCGCCGACTTTATCTGCGTCCAGGAGCTCAAGGCGCAGCTGCCCGACATGACCGAGGAATTTCTCGCGCCGGGCGGCTACCACGGCCATTTCCACTATGCCGAGAAGAAGGGCTATTCCGGCACCGGCATTTACAGCCGCACCAAGCCCGACGCCGTGCGCATCGGCTTCGGCAGCCCCGAGTTCGACGCCGAAGGCCGCTATGTGCGCTGCGATTTCGGCAACCTGACCATCATTTCGGTCTACTGCCCGTCCGGCTCGTCGGGCCCGGAACGCCAGGAAGCCAAGTTCCGCTTCATGGCGCTGTTCCTGCCGCACCTGCTCGCCCTGCGCGCCGAAGGCCGCGAAGTGGTCATCTGCGGCGACTGGAATATCGCGCACCATGAGATCGACCTGAAGAACTACAAGGGCAACAAGAAGAACTCGGGCTTCCTGCCCGAAGAGCGCGCGTGGATGACGCAGATTTTCGACGAGGTCGGCTTCGTCGATGTCCATCGCGGCATCGACAAACGCCCCGAGCAGTACACCTGGTGGAGCAACCGCGGCCAGGCCTATGCCAAGAACGTCGGATGGCGCATCGATTACCACGTCGCCACGCCAGGCATCGCGGCGCAGGCGAAGGCAGTGTCGATCTACAAGGACGAGCGCTTCTCGGACCACGCCCCTTTGATCATCGACTACACGCTGTAGAGCGTGCGCGCGCTGTCGAAGCGCCGCCGCTCCCCGCTGACCGGGTCGTCGAACATCAGCGTGCGCGCCAGCAGCTTGAGCGGGCGCGTGAAATCGTCGGCCTGCTCGGGCAGCGCGTCCGGGTAGAAGCCGTCGTTCAGGATCGGCGCGCCAATCGACGCCATGTGCACGCGCAGCTGGTGCTTGCGCCCGGTATGCGGCTGCAATCGGTACAGCGCCAGCCCGTCCTTCACGTCGATCACATCGACCAGGGTCTCCGAATTCGGTTCGCCCTCGACCTCCCGCATGCGGAAAAACGGCGTGCCTTCGTCCATCCGGCTGCGATGGATAAACGGGAACTGGCGCTGCGGCAGCGGCGCCGCCAGCGCCTCATAGACCTTCTCCACGCGCCGCTGCTGAAACATGGACTGGTAGGCGCCGCGCGTGTCTTCGCGCATCGAAAAAATCACCACCCCCGCCGTCTCGCGGTCGAGCCGGTGGATCGGCACCATGTGCGCCACGCCCAGCCTGTTCTTGAGCCGTACCAGCAGCGACTCATGCAAAAAGCGCCCGCCCGGCGTGGTCGGCACGAAATGCGGCTTGTCGACCACCAGCAGGTGCCGGTCCTGGTGCAGGATGATCTCGTCGAACGGAATGCGCGGCTCGCCATCGATTTCGCGGTAGTACCAGATCCGCATGCCGCGCTGCAGCGGGCTGTCCGGCCCGATCCGGTTGCCGGCGCCGTCGACCACTTCGGCGCGCGCCATCCGGCTCAGCCAGGTAGCCTCGGTGACATCGGCAAACCGCGAAAGCAGATAGGCCAGCGCGCAGCCAGGCGCTTCGTCGTTGAGCCACATATAGCTGGGCGAGACCCCGTCGCGGGTCGGCAGCGGCGCCGCCGCGTTCACGTTGGCCTGGCTGCCCATTCAGTTCATGCCAATGCTGCGGTACGGCGGCAGTTCGCGCACCGAGCTCCCCTTGGCGCGCGCATACAGCGGCAGCAGCACGCCCATGTGATCGGTCATTTGGCGGATGCGTTCCGGACCGCCCGGATGGGTCGAAAACAACGCCAGCGGCGCGCTCTGGTTCAGCGCCGCCATCTTTTGCCACAGGATGACGCCGGCGCGCGGATCGTATCCGGCACGCGCCGCCAGGTCGAGCCCGATCAGGTCGGCCTCGCGCTCATCATCGCGCGAAAATTTCAGCGACGCGAACTGGGCCGCGTACTGGGCCACGGTATCGGTGACGCCCGGATCAAGGCCGAGCAGCGACGCCACCAGGGCGCCGCCGAGTCGCATGCCGATGTTGGTCCCGGCCGACTTGACCATCTGTTCGCGCCCATGCTCGCGCAAGGCATGCGCGATTTCGTGGCCCATGATGGCCGCCACTTCGTCATCGGTGAGCTTGAGCTTGGTAAGGATGCCGCTGAAAAAAGCGACCCGTCCACCCGGCATGCAAAAGGCGTTGACCTCCTGCGAGGCCAGCAGGTTGACCTGCCACTCCCATTTGGCCGCGGCCGGATTCCAGCGCGCGGTGTAGGGAATGATGCGTTTGGCGATGGAGCGCAGGCGCGCAACTTGAGGATCGGAGGCGGGCACCAGCGCGCCCTTCTGCGCGGCCTGCTGCATCAACTGCACATACTGCTGCTTCGACTGCTGCTCGACCATTTGCTCGGGCGCCAGCACGCGGCCGCGCCACATCGGCCGCACTGCGATGCCGTCTTGCACCACGACCTTGTCCTGGACCTGCTGCGGCAAGGGCTGCTGCGCCGGGGCCATACCGGCGCAGGCCGCCAGCGCGACGGCAAGCACACTTTTCTTGAGCTGATTCATGATCTCATTCCGTGCTGCAGGTTTAACTTATCATCGCAGGAAATGCGCCGTTGAAGCACACGATTAATCTAGCCTGATTGTGTCTTTTTGCGCAGGCGGAAAACCGCCAGGCTGCCGCGCAGGTTCGGCAGGAAGGACACCGGCTTGCCGTCGGCCAGCGCGACCCGCTCCAGCACTTCGAGGCCGCATTCGTCGGCAAGTTCTTCGAAATCGTAGATCGTCGCGCAGCGCACGTTGGGCGTGTCGTACCACTGGTAAGGCAGCGATTTCGAGACCGGCATGCGTCCCTTGAGCAGCGCCACCCGGTGCAGCCAGTAGGCGAAATTGGGAAACGAAACAATCGCTTCGTTGCCGACCCGGACGATATCGCGCAGCAGCGGCTCGACCTGCTGCATCATCTGCAGCGACGACAGGCACAGCACCGTATCGAAGGAGTTGTCGGTAAAGATGCCGAGCCCTTTTTCCATGTCCTGCTGGATCACGTTGATGCCGCGTTTGGCGCTGGCCAGCAGTTGTTTGTCGGCGATCTCGATGCCATAGCCGGTGCAGCCCTTGCCGCTTTGCAGATAGCGCAGCATGGCGCCGTCGCCGCAGCCGACGTCGAGCACATGCGACTTCTCGCGCACCCAATGGGCGATGAATGCCAGGTCGGGACGCAGGCTGGAGAGGTCTTCGAAATTCATGCCTGGCCTTTCATACCGTCCCAGATCCGTTCGTAATAGGCGCGCACCATGTTGATGTAGCGCGCGTCTTCCAGCAGGAAGGCGTCGTGCCCGTGCGGGGCGTCGATTTCGGCGTACGTCACGCGGCGCCGGTTGCACACCAGCGCCTGCACGATCTCGCGCGAACGCTCGGGCGAGAAGCGCCAGTCGGTCGAGAACGAGGCGACGAAAAATTCTGCCGTGGTGTTGGCCAGGGCCTGCGTCAAGTCGCCGTCGAAGGCGCGCGCCGGGTCGAAATAGTCGAGCGCCTTGGTGATCAGCAGGTAGGTGTTGGCGTCGAAATATTCGGAGAACTTGTCGCCCTGGTAGCGCAAATACGATTCGATCTCGAAGTCGATGCCGAAGTCGAATTTGTACGCGTTGCCTTCTGCCGCATTGCGCAGCTTTCGGCCGAATTTCTCGGCCATGTCGTCGTCCGACAAGTAGGTGATGTGGCCGACCATGCGCGCCACGCGCAGGCCGTTCTTCGGCACCACGCCGTGCGCATAGAAATCGCCGCCTCGGTAGTCCGGATCGGACAAAATCGCCTGGCGCGCCACGTCGTTGAAGGCGATGTTCTGGGCCGACAGCTTGGGGGTCGAGGCGATCACCACGCAATGGCGCAAGCGCTGCGGATGCATCATGCTCCAGGCCAGCGCCTGCATGCCGCCCAGCGAGCCGCCCATCACGGCGGCGAACTGCGCGATGCCCAGCTTGTCGGCCAGCAGCGCCTGGGCCGCGACCCAGTCTTCCACCGTCACCACCGGAAACGAGGCCCCGTACGGCTTGCCGGTGGCCGGATTGGCGTGCATCGGACCGGTCGAGCCGAAGCAGGAACCGAGGTTGTTGACGCCGATGACGAAGAAGCGGTCGGTGTCGACTGGCTTGCCCGGCCCGACCATATTGTCCCACCAGCCGATGCTCTTCGGGTCGCCCTCGTACATGCCCGCCACGTGGTGCGACGCGTTGAGCGCGTGGCATACCAGCACCGCGTTCGATTTGTCGGCGTTCAGCGTGCCGTAGGTTTCATAGACGAGCGTGTAATCGGCCAGCGTTCCGCCGCCCTGCAGCTGCAGGGGTTCGGCAAAGCGCATCGCTTGCGGTGTGACTATTCCAATGGAGGACATGTGGCTCAAGAAAAGGGCTATCGTTTAAATCAGGTTGCGCAGCTGTTCGACCGCTTCGGCGATCACGTTCGGCTCCATGCTGCGCAGGATCTTGCGGGTTTGCGGCGTGACGGTCGTCAGGTCGCAGTTGAGGATCTCCTGCTTGACCGACAGCAGCTGGGCCGGATGCATCGAAAACTCGCGCAGGCCCATGCCCAGCAGCAGTCGCGTGAGCTTGGTGTCGCCCGCCATTTCGCCGCACACGGCCACGTCGATGCCGGCCTTCTTGCCGGCCATGATGGTCATCGCGATCAGCTGCAGGATGGCCGGATGGAGCGGGTTGTACAGGTGCGCCACTTCGTAGTCGACGCGGTCGATCGCCAGCGTGTACTGGATCAGGTCGTTGGTGCCGATCGACAGGAAATCCATGCGCTTGACGAACATCGGCAGCGCCAACGCGGCCGCCGGGATCTCGATCATGGCGCCCACTTCGATCGAGGTATCGTATTTGTGGCCGGCTTCGCGCAGCTGGGCCTTGGCCTGTTCGATCATCAACAGCGACTGGTCGATTTCAAACGCGTGCGCCAGCATCGGGATCAGCAGGCGCACCTTGCCGAACGCCGAGGCGCGCAAGATCGCGCGCAGCTGGGTCAGGAACAGCTGCGGCTCGGCCAGGCAGTAGCGGATCGCGCGCAGTCCCAGCGCCGGATTGAGGGCGGTATGCTCGGTCTGGTCGAGCGGCTTGTCGGCGCCGATGTCGAGCGTGCGGATGGTGACCGGGCGGCCCTTCATCGCCACTACGGCATTGCGGTATTGTTCGAGCTGCTCTTCTTCGCTCGGCAGCCGGTGCGCGTGGCCGCCGCGCGCCATGAACAGGAACTCGGAGCGGAACAGGCCCACGCCTTCGGCCCCGCATTCGAGCGCGCCGGGGCAGTCATCGGGCAGTTCGATGTTGGCCAGCAGCGTGATCAGGGTGCCGTCGCGCGTGATGGCCGGGGTTTTCTTGAGCTTGAGGAGCTTCTTGCGCGCCTTTTGCATCAGCGCCTGGCGGGCCCGGTACTGCTCCAGCACCAGCGCACTCGGGTTGGCAATCACCACGCCGGCGTCGCCGTCGATGATGACCCAGTCGTCCTGTTCGATCAGCGCGGACGCTTGCGACATGCCGACCGCGGCCGGGATGTCCAGGCTGCGCGCGACGATCGCAGTGTGCGAGTTCTGGCCGCCGACGTCGGTGACGAAACCGATGAAGGAGCGGTCGCGGAACTGCAGCATGTCGGCCGGCGAAATATCGTGCGCGACGACGATCATCTGCGGCTGGAACGGGTCGTCCGAGAGCGGCGCCGGCACCAGCTGCGCGCTGCCCATCAGGACCTTGAGCACGCGTTCGGCGACCTGCTGGATGTCGGCCTTGCGCTCACGCAGGTACTCGTCCTCGATCTCGTCGAACTGCGCCGACAGTTCGTCGATCTGGGTCACCAGCGCCCATTCGGCGTTGTAGTGGCGGGTGCGGATGATGTCGAGCGGCGCTTCCGAGATCATCGGGTCGGACAAGATCAGCGCGTGCACGTCGATGAAGGCGCCCAGTTCGGTCGGGGCGTCCTTGGGCAGGTCGGTCCACAGCGCTTGCAAGCCGCGGTGCACTTCGGCCAGCGCGTCCTGCAGGCGCCGCACTTCGTTCTCGAGCTGCTCTTCGGCCACCAGGTAATGCTTGACGTCGAGCGCGGCGGGCGTGAGCAAGTGTGCGCGGCCGATCGAGATGCCGCGGGAGACGGGGATGCCGTGGAGCGTGAACGATGCCATCGGTAGTCCTGTGTAAGAACGGCTTGGGGTACGGTCCAGCGGCATTACTCGCCTTCGCCGAATTTGTCGTTGATCAGCGCGGCCAGCGCCTCGACACACTCCTTTTCATCGACGCCGTCCGCTTCCAGCGACACCTTGGCGCCCTTGCCGGCGGCGAGCATCATCACGCCCATGATGGACTTGGCGTTGATGCGGCGCGCGTTGCGGGTGAGCCAGACGTCGCTCTGGAATTTGGCGGCCAGCTGCGTGAACTTGGCAGAAGCGCGGGCATGCAAGCCCAGCTTGTTGATAATCTCAAGATCTTGTTGAATCATGTTTTAGTTTTCTCTGTCACGGATTACACAAACTGCACTCATGCGGTGGCTGCGCTGGGCCACCTCCTGGACTTACCCTACTTTGATCCGGTTATCGACCCGCACCGCACCGCTCTGGGCGCCGGCCAGCGCCATCTCGACCACCACGTCGAGGCTGTCGCGCCGATACGTGATCGCGCGCAGCAGCATCGGCAGGCTGATGCCGGCGATGACCTCAACCCGGCCGGCGTCGGCCAGCGAGTTGCAGCAATTGGCCGGCGTGCCGCCCTTGATGTCGGTGATCACCAGCACGCCGCTGCCGTCGTCCAGGCGCGCAATGGCCTCCTTGGCCAGGCAATTGACCTCGGCCAGGTCCTGGTCGGCGCTCACGTCGATCGCTTCGAAGCGCTCGGTGGGGCCGCGGAACACATGCGCCACCGCGGCGATGAACGCCTGGCCCAGTGGTGCGTGGGTCATCAACAGGATACCGACCATCATGCCCCTGCCCGCTGCTCGAGCGCGTCGATGAACATCGCCGCCACGTCGAAGCCGCTCTGGTCGGTGATCTCCTGGAAGCAGGTCGGGCTGGTCACGTTCACTTCGGTCAGGCATGCGCCGATCACGTCCAATCCTACCAGTAACAGGCCGCGCGCGGCCAGTACCGGGCCCAGCGTGTCGGCGATGTGGCGGTCATGCTCGGTCAACGGCTGGGCCACGCCGACGCCGCCGGCAGCCAGGTTGCCGCGGATTTCATCGCCCTGCGGGATGCGCGCCAGCGCGAACGGCACCGGCTTGCCGTTGATGACCAGGATGCGCTTGTCACCCTTGACGATCTCGGGGATGTAGCGCTGCGCCATGATGGTACGGGCCCCGTTCAGCGTCAGCGTCTCGATCACCGAACCGAGGTTCATGCCGTCGCTCTTGATGCGGAAGATGCCGGCCCCGCCCATGCCGTCGAGCGGCTTGAAGATGACGTCGCCGTGTTTCGCATGGAAGGCGCGCAGGCGCGCCGCATCGGACGCGACCAGGGTCGGCGAGGTGAACTCGCTGAACTGGGCGATCGACAGCTTTTCGTTGTGGTCGCGGATCGCGGACGGCTTGTTGAACACGCGCGCGCCCTGGGTTTCGGCCAGCTCCAGCAGATAGGTCGCATACACGTACTCCATGTCGAACGGCGGGTCCTTGCGCTGCAGGACGGCGTCGAACTCGGACAGGCGCGATTCAGTCTTGACGCTGGCGCGGAACCAGTCGTGGGCGTCGCCGGTGAGCGTGATGTGCGCGACGTTGGCGCTGACCACGCCGCCGTCGAGCGCCATGTCGCTTTGTTCGAACGCGTGGATCGTGTGGCCGCGCCGGGCCGCTTCGCGCATCATCGCGAAGGTCGAGTCCTTGTACGTTTTGAAGCCGGACAGCGGATCGGCGAGGAAAGCGATTTTCATGGGCGTGAACTATGGCGTGTAATGCTTGATTTTAGCCGGAAACAGCATTGTTGGCTTGATAGCAGCCGCAAACACGTCGCCCTTGCGCAGGCGAGAGCCCATAGCACCTGCGTTCAAAGGTGCTACGGGCCCTCGCCTGCGCAAGGGCGATGTGGTTTTTGCGAATCCCGTGGCGTCAATACACCTCGGGATTCGGGTCGGTGCGCTCCATTTCGAGCGACGCGGCCAGCAATCCCAGGCGCGCCACGACCCCGTACACATAGAAACGGTTCGGCGCCGCCGTACCCGGCTTGGCCTTCAGGTCCGGCACCGCGTGCTGCTGCGCGAACGCCAGCGGCACGTATTGCGAGCCCGGCGCGTTGAGGTTCTGGTCGACGCCGCGCTCGGCGTGGATCCGGTAGAAACCGCCCACCACGTAGCGGTCGATCATGTACACGACCGGCTCGGCCACCGCCTCCTTGACCTTTTCAAAGGTCGGCACGCCTTCCTGGATGATGACGTCGGTCACTTCGACGCCATCCTTGATGACCGACAACTTGTTGCGCTGCTTGCGGTTCAGGTCGCGCACTTCGCTGGCGTCCTTGACCGTCATGATGCCCATGCCATAGGTGCCGGCGTCCGGCTTGACGATGACGAACGGCTTTTCCTTGATGCCGTATTCCTTGTATTTCTTGCGGATCTTGGCCAGCAGCATGGTGACGTTGTCAGCCAGGCACTCCATGCCGGTGTCTTCCTGGAAGTTGATCTCGCCGCATTTGGTGTGGAAAGGGTTGACCATCCACGGGTCGACGTCGATCAGCTTGCCGAATTTCTTGGCCACTTCGTCATACGCGGCGAAATGGTTGCTCTTGCGGCGCAGCGCCCAGCCGGCGTGCAGCGGCGGCAGCAGCGATTGCTCGTGGATGTTCTGCAGGATGGACGGGATGCCGGCCGACAGGTCGTTGTTGAGCAAGATGGTGCAGGGATCGAAGTCGACCAGCCCGACCCGGCGCCCGTTGCTCGATCGCACCAGCGGCTCGATCACCAGCATGTTGCCGTCAGGCAGCGCCAGCGGCGTCGGCTCGGTGATCTCCGGCGACAGCGAACCGAGCCGCACGTGCAGTCCGGTCTGGCGGAAGATCTGCATCAGGCGCGCGACGTTTTGCAGGTAGTGCGGATTGCGGGTGTGGCCTTCCGGCACCAGCAGCAGGTTGCGCGCGTCCGGACAGTATTTGTCGATCGCCGCCATGGCCGCCTGCACCGCCAGCGGCAGCATCTCGGTGGCCAGGTTGTTGAAGCCGCCCGGGAACAAATTGGTGTCGACCGGGGCCAGCTTGTAGCCGGCATTGCGCAGGTCGACCGAACAGTAGAACGGCGGCGTGTGTTCTTGCCACTCCATCCGGAACCAGCGCTCGATGGCAGGCGTGGCCGCGAGGATTTTTTTCTCGAGGTCGAGGAGCGGGCCAGTCAGGGCCGTGACGAGGTGGGGAACCATGGAGTACGTCCTTAAGGCTTCTTGGTGATGATGAACCGCGTAAGTCGGGGCGGAACGGCTATTTTAAAGGTGCGGTGTGCCAAAAATGCAAAAAGGCGCCCCGCGGGGCGCCTGGCGACCCGCTTGCGCGGGCCGGGAGTCTGAAGTGATCAGGCGTGGTAGGCGGATTCGCCGTGGCTCGTGATGTCGAGACCTTCCCGCTCTTCTTCTTCCGGTACGCGCAGACCGATCAGCAGGTCCACCAGTTTGTAGGCAATGAACGCCACCACGCCGGACCAGAGGATCGTCGTGCCGACTGCGGTCAATTGCGTCAAGACCTGGCCGCCGATCGAATAGTCTGGCGATGGCTTATTGGTAACGTAGTCAAAAACGCCCTGGCCGCCCAGCGAAGGCGCAGCAAACACGCCAGTCAGCAAGGCACCCAGGATGCCGCCCACGCCGTGCACGCCGAACACGTCCAGCGAGTCATCGGCGCCGATCAGGCGTTTCAGGCCATTCACGCCCCACAGGCAGATGATACCAGCCAGCAACCCGATAACCAAGCCGCCCATCGGGCCGACAAAACCGGCCGCCGGGGTGATCGCCACCAGGCCGGCAACGGCGCCGGACGCAGCACCGAGCATCGATGGCTTGCCTTTGGTGATCCACTCGCCGAACAGCCACGAGACGCTGGCGCAGGCCGTGGCCAGCAGCGTGTTGATGAACGCCAGTGCGGCGATGTCGTTCGCTTCCAGGGCCGAGCCGGCGTTGAAACCGAACCAGCCAGCCCACAGCAGCGACGCGCCGATCATGGTCATGGTCAGCGAGTGCGGCGCCATCGCTTCGCGGCCATAGCCGACCCGCTTGCCGATCATGAAGGCGCCCACCAGGCCGGCAACAGCGGCGTTGATGTGTACCACGGTGCCGCCGGCGAAATCGAGCGCGCCCTTCTGGAACAGGAAGCCGCCTTTGGCCGTTTCCGATGCCAGCGTCGTGGCATTGGTGATGGCGTCAGGGCCGGTCCAGAACCAGACCATGTGGGCGATCGGCAGGTAGCTGAAGGTAAACCACAGCACCATGAAGGCCAGCACAGCCGAGAACTTGATGCGTTCGGCAAAAGCGCCGACCACCAGGCCGCAGGTGATCGCGGCGAACGTGCCCTGGAAGGCGACGTAGACGAACTCGGGCAGGACAACGCCCTTGCTGAAAGTGGCCGCGGTGGCGAAGGCGCCGGTGGCCGGATTGTAGATACCGCGCAGCAACGTACGGCTGAAGCCGCCGAAAAATTGGTTCCCCTCGGTGAAGGCAATCGAGTAGCCGAACAGGCACCACAGCACGATAATCACGGCAAACACCATGAATACTTGCAGCAGCACCGACAGCATGTTCTTCGAACGCACCAGGCCGCCGTAGAACATCGCCAGGCCGGGGATGGTCATCACGATCACCAGCACGGTGGCGATGAACATCCAGGCGGTATCGCCCTTGTTCGGGGTGGGCGCCGGCGCTGCGGCGGCCGGCGCTGCAACGACTGGTGCGCCTGCAGCAGGCGCGGCCACAACAGCGGCGGCGGCGGGCGCCGACGCGGCCAGCACGGCAGCCGAAGCGGCAGGCGCCGCGGCGGCAGGGGCGGAAGCGACCGGGGCGTCCGGTTTTGGTGCATCTTGCGCCATCGCTGGCAGCGCGCCGCTGAAGGCGAACAGGACAGCCGCCCCAGCCAGCCATTTGATCATGGTTTTGTTCATCGCGAATTCCCCTTAAAGTGCTTCGTTGCCGGTTTCACCGGTACGGATACGCACGACCTGTTCCAGGTTGTAGACAAAAATCTTGCCGTCACCGATCTTGCCGGTGCGGGCCGCTGTTTCGATCGCTTCGATCGCCTGGTCGACGATGGCGTCGTCGACGGCAGCTTCGATCTTGGTCTTGGGCAGGAAATCGACCACGTACTCGGCGCCGCGATACAGCTCCGTATGGCCCTTCTGGCGTCCGAAACCCTTGACTTCGGTCACCGTAATGCCCTGCACATTGATCGCCGACAGTGCTTCGCGCACCTCGTCGAGCTTGAAGGGTTTGATAATGGCGGTAATCATTTTCATACGCTGCCTCGATTAGAAAGTTTTGGAAACGGTCAATACCAGGCCGGTCTTGCCCATGTTTTTGTTCTGCGGCGTCACGAACACGTCGGTACTGGCCTTGATGGCGGCCAGCGCAACGGACATGTAGCCGAAGTCCTTGGTGACACCGATCTTGTAATCGTTGTAGCTCAGGTCGCTGTAATGACGGATCTTCTGGCGCCCGGCGTGCAGGTTCAGCATCAGGCCCTTGGTCATTTCGTAGTTGGCGCCGATGTCGAGGTAGCCGCTGCCCTTGCTGTCGGCCGTGCCGAACAGGTTGGTGGTCGCGTGCGAATACTTGATGTAGCCAGGACCGTAGCCGAGCTGGCCATAGACTTCAAAGGTGTTCGCGTTCGGCGTCAGGCCGTTCGACGGATACAGGTAATACAGGCCGCCGACGTCGTAGCTGATGCCGGGCGCGACTTCGCCGCGCTTGCCGCCGTACAGGTCGACTTCCACCTTGGCGTCGCCGCCGGCATCGTCGATCCACTTGATGGTCGAGGCCCACACGCCGGCGTACAGGCCGGTCGGGTTATGGGTGTAGTCGGCGCCGCCTTGCAAGGCAGGCTCGAAGCGGGTTTGGGTCAGGCCACGGTAACGGTAGTCACTGGCGATCGCGATGTTGTAGGCCAGCACGTGCTCGGGCACGGCTTCTTCGGCGTGGGCGGCCGGGGCAGCAACGGTGCCCAGGCCCAGTGTCAGCGCGGCGGCGAGGGTCAACTTCGTGGTCATTTTTTTCATGGCGTTTCCCTATTGGTTTGAACGAATGATGCTGATGCGGTTTAAAATCATGGCTGACGCTTGATGCGACTTATCCTTTCATTAGCAGAAGTCATGCCAGCTCTAAATTGCAGCCGCCGCACTTGTTTTTGCATGAAGCTTACCCATCTTGCTGTTAATAAACTGTAAAAATGGCGAATGGGCCGGCAGAAGTGCACTATTTGCACCACCATGATGCGCAATCAGCACCACAACGGTGCGATGATTATTTACCAAGGATTTCAAATGGATATGAACAGCTTTTTCAATGACTTGCAGGGCAAGATCAATCAGGCAATCGAGAGCTCGCCGGCCAAGGACATCGAAAAAAACGTCAAGGCGATGATGACGCAGGGCTTTTCCAAGCTCGACCTGGTCACGCGCGAGGAATTCGATATCCAGAACCAGGTGCTGGCCAAGACCCGCGCCAAGCTCGAAGCGCTGGAATTGCGCGTACAGCAGATGGAAGAAAGCCTGGCTGGCCAGAAGGGCTGAAGCGCCGCTCGCCCCCTCGCCGGCAACAAAAAGCCCGCGCATGGCGGGCTGTCAGCGGCACGGCCTGGGCATGCGACGCGTGTCAATTGTCCGCGCTGATCGTCTTGCGCACCTTGCCGTCCTCGCCCAGCATCTGGATTTGCGGCGTCCCGTCGGCGGCCACGGCCATCCGAATGCGCGTGCGGCCTTTGGCATCCTTTAACAGCAACGCGGAATCGCGCGCGGTGGTCGTGCCGAGGAAGACACGCGGCTGCGAGGTGGCGCCCTGCTCTTCCAGCCGCTGGAAATAGGCCGCTTGTTGCGCTTCCGGCAGCGCGCTGCCCGCATTGCTCAAGCGGGTCCAGTCGGCCAATGAATGGATTTTTTGATCCGGCACGTCGTTGATCATGACGGCCGTGCGCACGCTGCCATCGCCCTCGGCATGCAGCAGCTGGATCGCCTGGTCCTGGCGAAAGCGGTCGAACGTCAGCGACATGCCGGCGTCCGCATTGCCCTTGCTGTCGATGCCGCCCTTGTGGATGAATCCGCCGCTCTCGGTGCCTTCATCGTTGAGAAAAATCATGCCGGCGAAGCTGCGGCGATCGGGCCGTGGCGCTTCCTTGCCGCGGTAGAAATCGCCTGGAAACTGGGCCCGGTTCGACACGATCATCCGTGTCGTTCCATCAGGTTCGACAATATTGATGCGGCCTACCGTGATTTCCGCGAATTCGGCACGCGCCAACGGCGCCGTGGCGCCGGTCAGGGCCACAACTGCAGCCAGCGCGGCGGCCATCGTGGTGCAGCCGGCGAGAAAAATGCTCACTTTCGACATCGTTTGTCCTTCATGTGATTGGGGCGGCATCTCGTCGAGACGATTGGTGCGCGAGACAAATGCGCGGCCGTGAAATCATGAAGCAATCTTTCAACAAAATCAACAAATTAAAAGCCGTAGCGGCGCCGCGTTTCTATCCACGCACATTTGGTCGCACTCAATGAGCGATGGCGGGCAGCGCTTACTATCAGCGGAGTCATCATTCGCTGCCACCGGAAAATCCATGAGCCTTGCCGTTTTGCGTAGCCGCGCGCTGGCCGGCATGGACGCGCTGTGCGTCAGCGTCGAAGTGCACCTGGCCAATGGCTTGCCTGGCCTGACCATCGTCGGCCTGCCCGACGCCGAAGTGCGCGAATCCAAAGACCGGGTGCGCGCCGCCTTGCAAAATGCCGGCTTCGAATTTCCCGCCCGCAGGATCACGGTCAACCTGGCGCCGGCCGATTTGCCGAAAGAGTCGGGCCGTTTTGATTTGCCGATTGCGCTCGGCATCCTGGCCGCATCCGGCCAGATCCCGAACATCGAACTGGAGCGCTACGAATTCGCCGGCGAATTGTCGCTGTCGGGTGAACTGCGGCCGGTGCGCGGCGCGCTGGCCATGACGGTCGCCATGCAGCGCTTCAAGGAAGGCAAGCCGCGCGCCTTCATCCTGCCGCTGGCCAACGCCGACGAGGCCGCGCTGGTGAGCGGGGCCATCATCTACCCGGCAGCGACGCTGCTGCAGGTATGCGGGCACTTCACCGCCAGCGATGCCGACGGCCGCCTGGTGCGCCACACGCCCAAGCCGGGGCAGGCGGCGCCGGCCTATCCTGACTTTTCCGACGTCAAGGGGCAGATCATCACCAAGCGCGCGCTGGAGGTGGCGGCGGCCGGTTTCCACAGTGTTCTGTTGATCGGTCCGCCAGGCTCGGGCAAGACCATGCTGGCCTCGCGCTTTGCCGGCTTGCTGCCAGCCATGACGGACGAGGAGGCGCTCGAATCGGCCGCCGTGCAGTCGCTGACCGGCGGCTTCCAGGCCGAACGCTGGAAAGTGCGCCCGTTCCGCAGCCCCCACCACACGACCTCGGGCGTGGCGCTGGTCGGCGGCGGACAAGTGCCGCGTCCGGGCGAAATTTCACTCGCCCATTGCGGCGTGCTGTTTCTCGACGAGCTGCCCGAATTCGACCGGCGCGTGCTTGAGGTGCTGCGCCAGCCGCTCGAATCGGGCCGCGTGACGATCTCGCGCGCAGCCCAGCATGCCGATTTCCCGGCCCGCTTCCAGCTGATCGCGGCCATGAATCCCTGCCCGTGCGGCTATCTCGGCCACATTTCCGGCAAGTGCCATTGCACCAGCGAGGGCGTGCTGCGCTACCAGGACCGCATCTCCGGTCCCTTGCTCGACCGCATAGACATGCAAATCGAAGTGCCGGCCCTGGAGCCGGCGACCCTGTCGGCGGTGGCCAGCGGCGAAGCGAGCGCGCTGATCGCCGCGCGCGTGGCGCTGGCCTACGAACGCCAGCTGGCGCGCCAGCACAAGTCGAACCAGCGCATGTCGACCCGCGACATCGATCGTCATTGCCGGCTGGACGTGAAAGGGGAACAGATGCTGCGCTACACGATGCTCAAGCTGCACTGGTCGGCACGCGCCTACCATCGCGTGCTGAAGGTGGCGCGCACGATTGCCGACCTGGCCGATTCGCACCTCATCACGTACGAACACGTCAACGAAGCGATCCAGTTTCGGCGCGGGCTCAGGGAGCCGAAAAATATCCACTGAAGGGCGGGCCGGGCGGCCCGCCTGGCACTACATCAAGGCTTGGCCGGCACGATTGCCGGGGCGCCGAACGTGATGTTGTTGGCGCGCGCGAACACGGTGGCCGCATCCAGTTCTTTTTTGGCTTCGCGCAGATAGTCGGGCAGCGATTTGGCGACGAACAGGCCGGTGCGTGCCTTTTCGCCGGCACCGCGCAACTGCGTCTTCATGTACGGCAGGTCGGTACCGAGTTCTTCGTATTGCTTGATCGCGGCCGCCAGCGCATCGATACCTTCGCCGAATTGCTGTTTCGCCGCCGGATCGAGCGTCATCCCGCCGCCGGCCAGCTTGGCGATCAGCGCCGCGGCAACGCGGTCGCGGCTCGCCATCACCTGCTCGACCATGCCGGGCGTTGCGGTACTGTTCAGATCCTTGGTCTGGGCTGCGAGGGCGATCGCCTGGTCGCTCATGCCGACCGAGTACATCAGGCGCGCCTGCGCCGCATTCGCGTCCCCTGTTGCGCCGACAAATTTGCCCAGGAACTGTTGCCACTGGTTTTTGTTGTTGACGTCGGAATAAGTGGTGCCGCCGTTGCCGAGTTGGGCATGGGCCAGGCCAGGTTGCGCGATCAGCGCGGCGACGGTGCACAGGGCAAGGAATTTGTTCTGCATGTGAAAGCCTTTAAAGGTGAGACGCCAAAGTGGCACGTAGCCGAAAACTGTATCACGCAGTGGCCAACATTGGCAATTATTCTATTTTCCACCCGCACTTAGGCCCCAACGCTGAGCTTTCCTTCGACCGAATCGTCGAGTGTCCTGGCGAGCGTCGCGCCGATCAGCATCTTGATGCCGGCCACCGCGTTGCCGTGCCGGTTGTCCCAATAGTAGCCATGCGACGGCGCCACTTTGATGACCGTGATGCGCGGATCGTTTTCGCCTTCGGTAAACCAGGTCTTGAGCACGAATTTCCACAACTCGCGGATCTTGCCCGGGTCGCGCGACAGCGTGGCCAGTCCTTCGATGTGCATGAACTCGGCGTGGGGCGAACCCTGGAAGAACAGCCTGACCGCCGGATTGGCCTGCAATTCCTGGTTCTTGTGGCTGTCGTTGGCACTGAGGAACCACAGGTTGCCATCCTCATCGACCTGCAGCACGCGCATGGGCCGCGCATCGACCTGGCCGCTGCCGTCATCGGTGCAAAAAAAGCAGGTCTGGGCCTGGCGCACCAGTTCGGCCAATTTGTGGATGGCCTGGGATCCGGCCAGATCTTGTTGGTGGTGTTCGGCTTGCATGATGTGTCCTTTCTCGCATATTCGCGCCGTTGAATTGACAGCCACCATCGTACTGCGCGCCGCCGCGCCGCAGTGTTGGCTGCTTAACAGAGCCGCGCCAACTCCTGCTACCATGCGGGAATGCGACCTTCCCTCCCCAAGATACTGACGATGTGCGCGCTGGCCGGCCTTGCCCTGGCCGCGTGCAGCCCGAAATACAACTGGCGCGACTACAGCAGCGAGGACGCGCCGTTCCGCGCCATGTTCCCGGACAAGCCGTCCAGCCACACGCGCAGCATCGACCTGGATGGCATGAAAGTTGACATGACAATGACCGCGGCCCAGGTCGACGGCAGCATGTTCGCGGTCGGCACCGCCGAAGCACCCGATGCCGCGCAGGCGGAAGCGGCGCTGGCGGCGATGAAGACGGCGCTGGTGAACAATATCGGCGCCACGGTCAAGAGCGAAAAAAGCGGCAAGGCGTCGGCCGTGTCCGGTTCGACCAGCGCCCGCAGTGCGGCGATCGACATCGATGCGAGCGGCATGCAAAATGGCGTGCCGATGCGCCTGGTCGGCCATTTCGAGTCGCGCGACAAGCGCTTCTACCAGGTCATCGTGATGGGCAAGGAAAAAGAGCTGAGCAAAGAAAACGTCGACATGTTCATGTCCTCGTTCAAGCTCCAGTAAGCGGCAATGGGCGCGACCTTGCGCGGCGCCCTCGCCGCCCGCGTGTTCTTGTGCTTTGCGCTCGGCTACCTGCTGTCCTACGGGCTGCGCGCCATCAACGCCGTCATTGCCCCCGCGCTGATGGCCGAACTGGGCCTGTCGAACGCCGACCTGGGCCTGCTGTCGTCGGCCTATTTCGTCAGCTTCGGCTGCATGCAATTGCCGCTCGGGATATGGCTCGACAAATACGGCCCGCGCCGCACCGAATCGGCCCTGCTGCTGGTCGCTGCCGCCGGCGCGATCGTGTTTGCCACCAGCACCACGCTGGCCGGGCTGTGGCTTGGGCGCGCCCTGATCGGGATCGGCGTGTCGGCCTGCCTGATGGCCGCCTTCAAGGGCTACCGGCTGTGGTTCGCACCCGAGCGCCAGAGCCAGCTGGCCAGCTGGATGCTGGTGGCCGGCACCGCCGGCGCGCTCAGCGCCACCGTGCCGGTCACGCTGGCCTTGCCGCTGCTTGGCTGGCGCGGTATTTTCTGGGTCGTGGCGGCGCTGCTGCTGTTGGTGTCGGCCGCGATTTTTGTGCTGCTGCGCACGGCCGAACAACAGGCCGGCCAAGCCGTCCTGCCGGTGCTGGCGGCCGGCGGCGACGGCGGCTATCGGCGCATTTTCGGCAGCGCCTACTTCTGGCGCATGGGCGTGCTGGGGCTGGCCAACCACGGCATTTTCTTCGCGCTGCAAACCTTGTGGGCCGGTCCCTGGATGATGACGGTGCTGGGCAAGACCCAGGCCCAAACGGCGCGCATCCTGTTTGCGCTCAATGCCGTGCTGATGCTGTCCTACCTGGCTTTGGGCTGGGCCGCGCCGCGCCTGGCAAGGCGCGGCTGGAACAGCCATCGCTTGATCGGCATCGGCATTGCCGGCATGCTGCTGGCGCAGGGCGCGATGCTGCTGGCCACCGGTCCGGACGCCTGGCTGCTGTGGCTGGCGCTGGCGTTGTGCGTGCCAGTCACGACCTTGGTCCAGTCAAATGTCGGGCTGGCGTTTCCGGCGGCGCTGGCAGGGCGCGCCAACTCGGCGTATAACTTGCAATTGTTCATAGGCGCCTTTGCCGCGCAGTGGGGATTCGGCGTGCTGGCCGATGCCTTCAAGGTGCACGGCGCGCCGTCCGGCCATGCGTTTCGCATGGCGCTGGCCAGCGTATTGGCGCTGCAGGCGGCGGCCTGGCTATATTTCCTCGCCAGTCGCGCCCAGCCGGAAGCAAAGCCAGAGTAAAATTTCTTTGTGGTACAAGTAAGCAAGACCTGCGCACATGGTGTGCGCGGGATGACCCCGGCCCCAGTTCGTGTTATCGTTTCGTCATGAACCGCACAATCAGAAAGTTCCTATGTTAATTACCTTTACTTCCAAGGCCGCAGCAGAAGTCACCATGTACAAGGAACATGCCAAGCGCATCTTGGACTTGCTCGATAAAGATGCCAACCGCGGTGTGATTACCGCCGCCGAAGCGCCGAATGCCGTCGCCGTCATCGAACGTGAAATCGCCGAAACGCGGCTCCATACCGCTTCCGAAGACGTGCGCCGCGATGTCGTCGCGCACCACGGCGAAGCGGGCGACGACAGCGATCACGAAGGCATGGAAATGGTCAGCTTTGCGACCCGCGCCTTCCCCCTGCTCGAAATGCTGCGCGCCGCCAAGGCCGGCGGCAACGACGTCCTCTGGGGCGTGTAATGCAGGCGCTGGTGGCGCACAGCCACCAGCTGGCCGCGGCAGACGGCACGTCGCTGTACGTGTCCGACTATCTGCTGCCGCTTGCCGACGCACGCGGCGGCATCGTCATCCTGCACGGCTTGGGCGAGCACAGCGGCCGTTACCGCCAGCTGGCGCAGCGCCTCGCTGAAGCCGGCTGGTCGGTGCGCTGCTACGACCACCGCGGCCACGGCCGCTCGCAGGGCCCGCGCGGCGACGTGCCGAACGGCACGCCGATGCTGCAGGACGCCCAGATCGTCATCGAAGACTTCACGGCGCGCACCGGCTTGCGCCCCTTCCTGCTCGGGCACAGCATGGGCGGGCTGTTCGCGGCCCACTTTGCCTTGTCCGCGCGCGTGCCCTTGCGCGGGCTGATCCTGTCGTCGCCGGCGCTGTCGGTACCGCTATCGAAGGTGCAGCTGCTGCTGCTCAAGGCCATGCGCACGATCGCGCCATGGATGGGCATGCCGAACGGCCTGAAGCCGCGCTTCCTGTCGCATGACGTGCGGGTGGTGGACGCCTACCTGGCCGACCCGCTGGTGCACAACAAGATCAGCGCTCACCTGCTGTGTTCGATGCTGGCGTCGATCGCCTTTTGCCAGGCGCATGCGGCCACGCTGGCGGTGCCAGCCTTGCTGCTGGTGGCGGGCGACGACCATCTGGTCGACTTCAACGGCAGCAAGCGTTTCTTTGCCCAGCTGCCGGAAGGCCGCGCCAGCATGACGCTGTACGACGGCCTGTATCACGAGATCTTCAACGAGACCGCTTCAGAGCGGCCGCTCGCCGACTTGCTCGGCTGGCTAGACGTCCAGGCCAGCGTGCCGCGGCCGTAGCCGCTCGGCGCGCATCACGGCCCAGTAGATCAGGCTGACGAGGGCGCAGGCGATCCATACCGACCACAGCGTATGGGTCAGGAAATGCGCACCGCGCAGTTGCTGCAGCCATGCCAGCACCAGGCTGATGCCGAGCGTGGCGCAGAACACCAGCGCCGCCACGCGCGGGCGCTTGGGCAGCCAGAACACGGTCAGCGCGATCAGCCACAGCGCACTCGACGCATGGCCGGCCGGCATGCAGTGGCCGGCGCTCACGCCAGGCAGGGCCGATTCGAACAGGCGCACGTATTTTTCGGCGCCGCCGAAGTCGGCCAGGTCCCACGGGCAGTGCGAATAGCTGATTTTCTTGAGCATGCTGATCACCAGCGGCACCAGCGCCGCCGACAGCGCCAGCACCCGCACGTGCAGCCGGAACGGGCGCGTCCAGCCGGCGCGCGGACGCCACCAGTCGTAGACGGCAAGGCCGATCGCAGCGACCGCCAGCACCGTCAGCAAATACTTCATGTAGAGATGGCCGAAGGTTTCGGCAATCCAGGCCGTGCGCATCGGGAACGAGCCGGTCGGATCGAAGACCTGGTGCGCGAGCAGCATGTCGACGTCGGTATAGGTGCCCAGCCAGGCGATGGCCAGCGCGCTGCAGGCGAGCAGGAAAGCGATGGCGTACCTCATTTGACGCACGCGCCGAACAGGTCCAGCGCCGGCTTGTAGACGCTGGTCTTGACGCTCAGCATGCCCAGCACCGAATGGAATACATTGTCATGCGAATACGGCAGGCCGGCGCGCTCCTTCAGGCAGGACTGGTCGAGCTGGTAGCGCGAGCGGAAGCCGTCGGACATCCACATCATGAACGGCACTTCGCGCTGCTCGGCCGGCGCGAACATGAACGGCGCGCCGTGCAGGTACATATTGTGTTCGCCCAGCGACTCGCCATGGTCGGAGAAATACATCATCGCCGTGTTGACGTGCTCGCTGGCGGCGCTCGCTTTCAGCAGCTCGATGGTCTTGTTCAGGAAGTGGTCGGTGTACAAGATCGTATTGTCGTACGCGTTGACGATAGACTCGGCCGAGCACTTGTCCAGTTCGATGGTCTCGCACACGGGCACGAAGCGCTTGAAGGACGCCGGATAGCGCTTGTAATAGGCCGGCCCGTGGCTGCCCTTCTGGTGCAGCACGATGACCATGTCGTCGTGCGCGTCGCGGATCATGTCCGGCAGCTTTTCCAGCAGGCGCTCGTCATAGCATTCGTCGTTGACGCACCACTGGTTGCCCGGCACGGGCTTGGCAAGGTCCTCGTAGGCGACACGGGCGCAGGCGCCCTTGCAGCCCGAATTATTGTCGCGCCACAGCACCTTGTAGCCGGCATGCTGGAGCACGTCGAGCAGGCCCTGCTGCGCATACGCTTGCGCGTCCGCATAATTTTCGCGGCCCAGGTTGGAAAACACGCACGGCAGGGACACGGCGGTGGCCGTTCCGCACGATTGCATGTGGGGGAAATTGATCAGGTCCGGCTGGCCCGCCAGCTCCGGATTGGTCATCCGCACATAACCATCGAGCGAAAAATTGGCGGCGCGCGCCGTTTCGCCGACCACGATCAGCGTCACCGAACGATCGCGGTTGCCGCTGCCGCGCACGGCCTTGACGGCGTCGGTACCGAGCGGCGCGACCACCACGGTCTTGGCGCGCTTGAATTTGACGTAGCTGTTGATCGCCTGGATGTAATTGGTCGGCGTGAGCAGAAAACGCAATTCGCGGTGTTCGCGCAGCGACGGCACCAGCGTCTTGGAGAACGCCAGCAGCAGCAGCACCGCAATGGTCAGCGAGCCGGCGAAAAAGCCGCCGCGCCGCAGCAGGCCGCGCGGTCCCACAGGGAAGTCAATGCGTGTGCGCCACACCAGCAGCGACGGCAGCACGCCCAGCAGGACAACGGTCATCAGCAGTTTCCAGCTGAGCAGCTCAGTCGCTTCGCCGATGTCCGTTTCGACCAGGTTCTGGATCATCGAGCGGTCGATCTGCGTGCCGTACTTGTTCATGAAGTAGGTGGTGAACGCGGTGGCCACGAACAGCACGATCAGCAAGGGTTTGAGCACATAGCGGAAACTGGCCAGTGTCAGGAAGGCATTGAACAGCATCACGATCAGCACGACACTGCCGGCGATCAGAGGCAGGTGGCCGAGGCTGAAATGGCCGGTCGCGATGATGAAATTGCGCCAGAAAGCGGTGTTGTATGCGGCGACCAGGAAGGTCGATGCCAAAAGGGTAAGCGTAGCCGGCCCGATGCGCGGCGAAGTCGTCAATTTCAAAGGTCTGCCTGTTGAGGATTTTGCGTATGCGTGCATTCTAGTACAAATCTGCGGACGAAAAAAAACCCGTCCGCACTGAGCGCGATCTTGAGCGCGTTCAGGCTGATGGGTTTTCCAAAGAAAAAAGCCCAGCATTTCTGCTGGGCTTTTTAATAATACTTAGCCTGACGATAACCTACTTTCACACTGGTTGCAGCACTATCATCGGCGTAAAATCGTTTCACGGTCCTGTTCGGGATGGGAAGGGGTGGTACCGATTTACTATGGTCATCAGGCATAACTTG
>JANYGW010000063.1 GCA_025359245.1 Massilia sp. | reverse complement strand
GCCCACGACAACTTCGCCAACACCATGCTGATGGAGACCGGCGACCAGTCGGCAGTCCAGATGGAGATGGAGACCAAGCTGGACCTGGCCATCGCCTATCAGGAAATCGGCGACAAGGAAGGCGCGCGCGAACTGCTCGACGAAGTCATCAAGGGCGGCAGCAGCGAACAGATCGGCAAGGCCAACGAAATGCGCGCCAAGCTGGCCTGAGCATGAAAGTACTGGACAACCATTGAAACGGATAGCACTTGGTGTCCAGTACGACGGTACCGCCTGGAACGGGTACCAGAAGCAGCCAGACCGTCATACCGTCCAGGACCGGCTCGAAATCGCGCTAGAAAAATTTGCGCGGACCGGGCTGTCCACCACCTGCGCGGGCCGCACCGATACCGGTGTCCACGCCCTCGAACAGGTGATCCACTTCGATACCGAACTTGAACGCGACATGCAATCGTGGGTCAGGGGCGTGAACGCCTTCCTGCCCGATTCGATCGCGGTGCGCTGGGCCCATCAAATACCGTCGCTGCCGGGCCAGGAATTCCACGCGCGCTTTGCCGCTTTCGCGCGCACCTATCACTACGTCCTGTACAACAATCCGGTGCGTTCGCCCTTGCTGGTCGGGCGCGCCGGCTGGACCTTCCGCCCGCTCGACGTGGAACTGATGCGCGAAGCGGCGCAGTGCCTGCTCGGCACCCACGATTTCTCGGCGTTCCGCTCCTCGCAGTGCCAGGCCAAGTCGCCGGTCAAGCAGATGCACGAAGTGAAGGTCGAACGGCACGGCGAAGCGATCGTGTTCACGCTGCGCGCCAGCGCCTTCCTGCACCACATGGTGCGCAACCTGATCGGTTCGCTGATCTACGTCGGCCAGGGGCGCCACACGCCGGCCTGGCTGCACGACGTGCTCGAAGGACGCGACCGCAACGACGCCGCGCCGACCTTCATGCCGGACGGCCTGTACCTGGCCAAAATCGATTACGATCCCAAGTGGGCGCTGCCGCAGGACGCGCGCAGCCCCTTGCCCTGGTTCTGACCATGCACCGTACACGCATCAAGATTTGCGGACTGACCCGCCCCGAAGATGTGCGCGCCGCCGTCGCCGCCGGCGCCGACGCGCTCGGCTTCGTGTTCTATCCCAAAAGTCCGCGCTACGTCACGCCATCCCAGGCCGGAGCGCTGATGGCGGCCGTGCCGCCCTTTATCAGCACGGTGGCGCTGTTCGTCAATCCGAGCGTCGACGAAGTGCAACAGGTGGCCGCGGTGGCGCCGTTCGCCCAGCTGCAGTTCCACGGCGACGAAACGGCGGCGCACTGCGCGGCCATCGCCGGCGCCGTCAACCGGCCCTTCCTGCGGGTGTTTCGCGTCAAGCCTGACACGAGCGCCGCCGATTTGCTAGAATACGAGCATCAATACCGCTCCGCCAGTCGCTTGTTTTCGGGCTTGTTGCTCGATACTTATGTCGACGCCTACGGTGGAGCAGGAAAGGTTTTCGATTGGTCTCTCATTCCAAAAGAACTCGCGCCTCGGGTCGTTTTAAGTGGTGGCTTGAGCGTACACAACGCCATTGACGCGGTGGCAGGCGTACGCCCCTATGCGGTCGACATCTCCAGCGGTGTCGAACAGAGCAAGGGCATCAAGGACGCCCGCAAGATCGCCGCCTTCGTGGCGGCGGTGAGGGCAGCCGATACCACCATTGAAAGCGAGAACACCCATGAAAGACGCACCTGAGCGCGCCCCGGCCGCCCCTCTGTTCAAGACCCCTGAATACAATCTGCCCGACGCGCGCGGCCACTTCGGCCAGTATGGCGGCGCCTTCGTCGCCGAAACGCTCAGCCACGCGCTGGCCGAGCTGTCCGCCGCCTACGAACGTTACAGCCACGACCCTGAATTCCTCGACGAATTTCGCTATGAACTGAAGCACTTCGTCGGGCGTCCGTCGCCGGTCTACCACGCCAAGCGCTGGTCGCAGCAGCAGGGCGGGGCGCAGATCTTCTTCAAGCGCGAAGACCTGAACCACACCGGCGCGCACAAGATCAACAACGTGATCGGCCAGGCGCTGCTGGCGCGGCGCATGGGCAAAAAGCGCATCATCGCCGAAACCGGGGCCGGCCAGCACGGCGTGGCCACCGCCACCATCTGCGCCCGCTTCGGCCTCGAATGCGTGGTCTACATGGGCAGCGAGGACGTCAAGCGCCAGGCCCAGAACGTGTACCGCATGAAGCTGCTGGGCGCGACCGTGGTGCCGGTGGAATCGGGCTCGAAAACACTCAAGGATGCGCTTAACGAAGCGATGCGCGACTGGGTCACGAATATCGAAGACACGTTTTACATCATCGGCACCGTGGCCGGCCCCCATCCGTACCCGATGATGGTGCGCGACTTCCAGTCGGTGATCGGCGAAGAATGCCTGGTGCAGATGCCGGAACTGACCGGACGCCAGCCCGACTACGTGGTCGCCTGCATCGGCGGCGGTTCCAACGCGATGGGCATTTTCTATCCCTACATCGACGACAAGAGCGTCAAGCTGATCGGGGTCGAGGCGGCCGGCGAGGGGCTCGACTCGGGCAAGCATTCGGCCTCGCTGACGGCCGGCTTTCCGGGTGTCCTGCACGGCAACCGCACCTATCTGCTGCAGGATGAAAACGGCCAGATCATCGAGACCCATTCGGTGTCGGCCGGCCTCGATTATCCGGGCGTGGGCCCGGAGCACGCGTGGCTGAAGGATACGGCGCGCGCCCAATACGTGTCGGTGACGGACGAAGAGGCGCTGGCCGCCTTCCACGATTGCTGCCATATCGAAGGCATCATCCCGGCGCTGGAGTCGTCGCACGCGCTGGCGTACGCGGCCAAGCTGGCCGCCACGCTGCCCAAGGACCAGCTGATCCTGGTCAACCTGTCGGGCCGCGGCGACAAGGACATGCATACCGTGGCCGAAAGGATGGGGCTCGATTTCAGTTGACGCGCACGCCGCCCTGACGAATCGCCCTCCCATTTAAAAGAAAGCCACTCCATGTCCCGCATCGCACCTACTTTCGCCGCCCTCGCGGCCAGCAACAAGACCGGCCTGGTCACCTTCATCACCGCCGGCGACCCCGCGCCCGAACTGACCGTGCCGCTGATGCACGCGATGGTCTCCGGCGGCGCCGACATCCTCGAACTGGGCGTGCCGTTTTCCGATCCGATGGCCGAAGGCCCGGTGATCCAGCGCGCCTGCGAGCGCGCCCTCAAGTTCAACATCGGCACGCGCGACGTGCTCGAATTCGTACGCCAATTCCGTGTAACCAACCAGTCCACCCCGGTCGTGCTGATGGGCTACGCGAACCCGATCGAACGCATGGGCAGCGATGCCTTCATCGCCGCCGCCAGCGCGGCCGGCGCCGACGGCGCCATCGTGGTCGACTATCCGCCCGAGGAATGCGAACAGTTCGCCGCCGCCATGCAAGCCAACGGCCTGGACCTGATTTTCCTGCTGGCGCCGACCTCGACCCCGGAGCGCATCGCCCAGGTGGCCAAGGTCGGCAGCGGCTTTAGCTATTACGTCTCGCTCAAGGGCGTCACCGGGGCCGGCAATATCGACACCGCCGAGGTGGCGCAGCGGCTGGCGGCGATCCGCGAGCATGTCAAGCTGCCGATCGGGGTCGGCTTCGGCATCCGCGACGCGGCAACGGCGAAAGCGGTGGCGCAGGTGGCCGATGCGGTCGTCATCGGCAGCCGCATCATCCAGGAAATCGAAGCGGCGCCGAAGGAACAGGCGGCCGAAGCAGTGCGCGCCTTCGTGGCCGGGATCCGCAGCGCGCTCGACGCCGTTTGAATACATATATGTTTCTTTCTGGCCACGCTTGCGTTACAGTGAGCCGGTATTGCAAACCGTTCAACTTTTCGCGCAAGCGCTGCCTAAAATGAAAAAACAGATCGTTCGTGTTTCCGTGTTCCAGTCGGCCAAAGTCATGGCGGCGCTGTATGTTGCCATGACGATTCCCTTGATGCTGATCGGGGCCTTGTTCATGTCCCGCCTGCCAGGTGGGGGCATGGGCATGTTCGGCGGCGTCATGATGCTGGTGCTAATGCCGGTGCTGTACGGCGTGTTCGGCTTCCTGTTTTCGCTGCTGGGCGGCTGGATCTACAATATGATCGCGTCACAAATCGGCGGCTTCGAGTTCACCACGGAAGAAGTAAGCGGCTCCTGAGCCGGCGTGGCGCGCGGGGGCCCCGGTCGAAGGGGCGCATGTGTGGCGTGGCGTACTTACCGTTTGCGCCAGCATGCGCTATCCTGACTATCCGGGCGCCTCGCGCCTCTTAGCCTAGGATTCATCATGAATGTCAAACTCATTTCGGCTGCACTGTTCATTTCCCTGGCCTCGGTATCGGGCGCGTCGCAGGCCGGTTGCGTCAAGGGCGCGCTGGTGGGCGGCGTCGCCGGTCATCTCGCAGGCAAGCACAGCGTGATCGGGGCTGCCGCCGGCTGCGCCGTCGGGCACCACATGAGCAAGAAGAAAGAGCGCGAACAGGCCGCCGCCCAGGCGCAGGCCGACGCCAATGCACGCCAGGCGCAAGCGAACGCGGCGGCGCAGAACAATCCGCCGCCCAAAAAATAAGGCAAGCGTCTAGCGCGTCGCCAGCCTGAGCGGCGCGCCATCGGCGTCGTGCAGCGCCATCGCGCGCTGCGTGTCCCGGCCCAGCACGACGCGCAGGTCGGCCCTGGCAGCGAGCGCCGGCAGCGGCGCCAGGTCGACACGTCCCTCGATCAGCTTGCGCAGCGCCTCGGCCTGCTCGCCGTAGCCGGGGCGGTACTGGATGCGCGTGCTGCGCTGGCCGTAGGGCCGTTCGTTGGACAGGCGCGCAACCGGGAAGCCATGCTGGCCGAGCATGGTGCCGACCCGGCGCGCCAGCCCTGGCGTGCCATCGCCATTGGCCACTTCCACCCGCGAGGGCGCGAGCGCAACCGCTGTCGGTGACGCGGTCGTAGCGCGCATTGGCGCAGCCAATGGCGGCGTCATCTTCAATTCATACACGTTCGGCACCACCTGCAACAGCGCGAGCTGGGGCGCGCGCGGCGCGGTGGGCGCTGCCGCCACGGCGATCGGCGCAGCCGGTGCCGCCGGCTCCTGCGCGCCCGACTGCGCACCCGGCTGCGCGCGGGCCAGCGCCGCATCGACCAACTGCAGATTGTTGCGCGCCCGTTCATTGCCCGGTTCGAGCACCAGCGCGCGCCGGATCGCGCGCGCCGCGCCCGCGTGGTCGTCGCGCAGGTAGTCGATATAGCCCAGGTTGTTGTGCGCCTGCGCCAGCGATGGATAGTCGGCGATCACGTCCAGCATCATGGCCCTGGCCTGGTCGAGCCGGCCCTGCCGGGCATGGATGGCGGCGGCCGCATTGCGCGCTTCCACGTGGCGCGGGTCGCGCGCGATCGCATAGGTGTAGCCGGTCAGCGCCAGGTCCAGGTTGCCCTGGGCCTGGTGGGTCCGGCCCAGCTGGTAGTAGGCTTCGGCCGTGTCATTGCTCGAATGACGCACCTGCAGCGCCGGGTGGACCGCCAGCTGCGCCGGGCCGGGCGGCGTGGCGCAGGCTTGCAGCAGCAAGGCGGCGGCGATGCAAAAGCGCAGGGGGCGTTGGGTGGTCATGGTCGGTTCCTCTTATTGTTGGGTCATGGAGGGCAGCAGCACACGGGAAATCTGCAGCATGGCCGGTCCCATCAGCACCACCATCAAGGCCGGGAAAATGAAGAAAATCAGGGGGAACAGCAGCTTCAGGCCGATCTTGGCGGCGGTTTCTTCGGCCCGCATGCGGCGCTTGCTGCGCAGCAGGTCCGACTACACCCGCAGCGAGGCGGCAATGCTGGTGCCGAAGCGCTCGGCCTGGATCAGCATCGATACCAGTGCATCGATGTCCTCGACGCCGGTGCGTAGCGCCAGGTTGCGCAAGGCTTTCTCCTTGCTGCCGCCGGCCCGCAATTCGAGCGTGACCAGGGTCATTTCCTCGCTCAGCACCGGGCTTTCGAGGCCGATTTCGGTGGCCACCCGCGACAGCGCCGCATCGACCCCGAGGCCGGCTTCGACGCAGATCGTCATCAGGTCCAGCGCGTCGGGAAAGCTTTCGAAGATCTCGTTCTGGCGCCGCGCGATGGCCTGGCGCAGCAGGGCGTTGGGCAGGTAGGTGCCCAGCGTGGCGGCCAGCAGCAGGTACATCAGCAGCAGATTGGTATCCTGCTTGCCGCTCGACGACAGGGTCAGGTAGAGCAGCGCTGGCAGCAGCAGTGCCAGCACGGTCTTGGCGGCGAAGAAGATCGCCGGCGCAGCCGGGTGTCGCATGCCGGCCATCGTGAAGCGGGCGTGGATCGCCGAGCGTGCCCAGTTATCGTCCGGCAGCGACAGCTTGGCCAGCGGCGACGTCAGTTTCGCGATGTGCTCGATCAGCGGGCGCTGGCGCGGCGTGCTGGCGCCCGCGCCGCCCTCGGCGGAAAGCGCATCGATGCGCCCTTGCACGGGGCTGCGCGTGGACAGGCGCAGTACGCCATACGCGCCGCCCAGCACGGCGAAGAAAACCAGGGCCAGGAAGGCCATCTGCAGGATAGTCATGGTTATACCCGTATGTTGATGATGCGACGCATGGCCAGCACGCCCAGGGCCATCATGAACAGGGCGCCGGCGATCATTTTCTGGCCGGCCGGATCGGTGTACAGCACCGCCAGGAAGGTCGGGTTGGTGAGCTGGATCATCAGCGCGGCGGCGAACGGCAGCATCGACAGGATCCAGGCCGACATCTTGCCTTCGGCCGACAGCACCCGCACCTGGGCGAACAGCTTGATCCGGTCGCGCATGATGGCGCTGATGTTGGCCAGCAGTTCGGCCAGGTTGCCGCCGGTCTCGCGCTGGATCACCACGGCGATGACGAAAAAGCGCAGGTCGGTGACCGGCACCCGCGCGGCCAGGCTGAGCAGCGCGTCCTGCATCGAGATGCCGAAATTGACTTCGTCGAAGGCGGCCCGGAATTCCTCGGCCAGCGGCGCGCGCATTTCTTCGCCCACCATCTTGAGCGCGGTCGGGAATGCGTGGCCGGCGCGCAGCGCGCGTCCCATCATGTCGAGCGCGTCGGGCAGCTGGCTTTCGAATTTGCGCAGGCGCAGCACGCGCGCGCGCCGCACATACAGCAGCGGCAGCAGCGCCGCGCTCAGCATGGCCGGCAGCGCATAGCGCCAGGCCAGGCCCAGGTAGGCGGCCACGGCCAGCACGCCCAGCGCGAACAGCAGCATCATGCCGAGCAGGCGGGCCACCGTCCATGCCAGGCCGGACTGCAGCAGCCAGCTGTCGAGCGTGGCGCTCACGCGCATGCCTTCGAGCAGCGCATGGATCTGCGGCGACTTGCTCAGCAGGCGCTGCTTGATCATCGAGGCGCGCGCGACGTCGCCGTGCTTGGTCATCGCGTGCAGGCGGCGCGCCAGGCGCGCCGCCTCCGGACCGTGGCTGCCGTTCCAGGCGATGAAACCGCCCTCGATGGCCATCACCACGGCCACGAAGATCAGGATCCCGAATATGTAGTAGAGGTAGTCCATGGCAGCCTAGGAGAAAATGCGGGTCGGGTCGAACAGGTTTTCCGGCACCGTGATGCCGAAATTGCGCATCCGCTCGGCAAAGCGCGGGCGCACGCCGGTGGCGCAGAAATGGCCCAGCACCACGCCCTTGTCGTCGGTGCCGGTCTGGCGGAAGGCGAAGATTTCCTGCAGCGTGATCATGTCGCCCTCCATGCCGGTGATCTCGGTCACCGACATCACCTTGCGCCTGCCGTCGGTCAGGCGCGCCACCTGGATCACGACCCCGATCGCGGAACTGATCTGCTGGCGCATGGCCTTGCTGGGCAGGCTGGCGGCGGCCATGCTGATCATGTTTTCGAGGCGGGTCAGGGCATCGCGCGGATTGTTCGCGTGGATGGTCGCCATCGAGCCTTCGTGGCCGGTGTTCATCGCCTGCAACATGTCAAGCGCCTCGCCGCCGCGCACCTCGCCCAGGATGATGCGGTCGGGCCGCATGCGCAGCGCATTGCGCACCAGCGCGCGCTGGGTCACCTCGCCGTTGCCTTCGATATTCGGCGGGCGCGTCTCCAGGCGCACCACGTGCGGCTGCTGCATCTGCAGTTCGGCCGCGTCCTCGACCGTGACGATCCGTTCGCTGTGGCTGATGAAACCGGACACCACGTTGAGCATGGTGGTCTTGCCGCTGCCGGTGCCGCCCGAGATGAGGATGTTGACCTTGGCCTTGCCCAGCCCCTGCAGGATTTCGGCCATCGGCGCCGTCATGCTGTTGAAGTCGACCAGGTCCTGCAGCTTGAGCGGCTCGGCCGAAAAGCGCCGGATCGACAGGATCGGGCCGTCGATCGCCAGCGGCGGGATGATGGCGTTCACGCGCGAGCCGTCCGGCAGGCGCGCGTCGACCATCGGCGACGATTCGTCGATCCGGCGCCCGACCCGCGAGACGATCTTGTCGATGATCTTCATCAGGTGGGCATCGTCGGTGAAGGTCACGTTCGACAGTTCGAGCTTGCCGTGCCGTTCCACATACACCTGCTTGTAGGTGTTGACCAGAATGTCGGATACGGTCGGGTCCTCGAGCAGCGGTTCGAGCGGGCCGAAGCCGAGCACTTCGTACTGCACGTCGCGCGTCAGGTTGCGCCGCTCGCTATCGTTGATGACCACCGTTTCTTCTTCCAGCAGGCGCCCCATCAGGGTCTTGATCTCGTCGCAGATCTGTTCGTGCGACAGGCGCTGCATGCCTTCCAGGTCGACCCGGTCGAGCAGCGCCTGGTGCAGCCGGTGCTTCAGCTGCTGGTATTCGTGGTTGTCGATCGAACCCTGGGCGCCGCCGAAGCCGTTCTTGCTGCCGAGCCGGTCGCGCAATGAATTGGATACCTTGATCATGCCAGTTTCTCCCTCTTCAGGTTAGCCGGGGCGCGCTTGGCCGAGAACAGGCGCGTGAGCAGGCCGGCGCGCGCGTGTTCGCTGCCGGCCGCCACGCCGGTCAGCGCATGGGCCATCTCGGCCAGCGCCTTCGACAGCGGACTGGCGGGGGCCAGCTTGAGGATCGGCACGCCCTGGTTGACCGAGGCGGCCGCCGCTTCGTAATGGTTGGGCATGTTGAGCGGGATCCGCATGCCGTAGGCCTTCTCCAGGTCGGCCAGCTTGATCTGGCCCTCCTTGCCGTGCCGGTTGACGATCAGCGCAATCTTGGCGGGGCTGTAGTCGAGCGAATGGAACACGCCCAGCAGGCGCTTGCCGTCGCGGATATACGGCAGCGTCGTTTGCAGGATCGGGTAGATCATGTCGGCCTGGTCGAGCGCGCGCACGCTGACCGCATCGAGGCTGCGCCCGACGTCGAGCAGGATGAAGTCGTAGTGGCGGCGCGCCAGCTTGAGCAGGATGTCGATGTGCTCGGGCTTGACGTCCTCGGCGAACGCGGGGTCTTCGGGCGCGGCCAGGATGCCGAAATTGGCCGTCACGCTGACCATGCTGCCGGCCAGGAAGGACGGGTCGAGCCGGTGGATCTGCTTGGACACGTCGGCCAGCGTGGCGTGCGGCCTTTGCTCGGACACGAACAGGGTGGCGTCGCCGAACTGCAGGTTCAGGTCGAGCAGGCAGACCTTCTTGTTCTCCAGCGTGGCCAGCGCGTAGCCCAGGTTGGTGGCCAGGAAGGTGGCGCCGCTGCCACCCTTGCAGGACACGAAGGCGAGCACCTTGCCGCCCGCGTTGGCGTGGCTGTCGCGCTTGTCGGCTATGCGCCGCACGGCCGGAAACAGGGTCGCCGCGGCCGGCGGCGAGGGCACCACTTCGCGCACCCCGGCGCGCATGGCTTGCAGCAGCAGTTCGGGCGTTTGCAGCGGCGAGACCAGGATGAAGGCGGCAGCCGGCAGGTTCAGGCCAAGCCGCTCGAGCCGCTCGACGTCCTGACCGTCCAGGTTGTCCTGGGCAAGCACCAGCAGGTCGACGTCGCCCAGTTCGGCGATCGCCAGCACCCGTTCCAGCGACGCCGACATGGTCGAGACCTCGTCGGCGCTGCTGCGTTCGCGCAACAAGCGGGCCAGCTCGGCCAGTTGCTTGTCGTCGCTGGAGATCACTTTTATTCTCATGGCGGTTCTCCGGAGTGCGTGTCAGGTGTCGAAGCCCATGCTCTCGGCGTGCATCGTCACGCTCGAGGTGGGCAGGGTCAGGTTCAAAAAGCCGAACAGCGTCAGCATCGGGCTGTAGCGGATATTGTTGATCGACACGCGCACGCTGAAAATGCAGCTGGCGGTGCGGTTGGCGTCGCCGCAGGCCGACAGGTTGTCGCCCGGGCTGCCCGGAAACACGGTCACGGCGCTGCCGTCGGCGGCCAGGTATTCGATGCTGATGCTGGCGCTGTTGACCTCGGGGCCGCCGGGCAGCGCGGCCGCGCCGAACAGGGCCAGCGTCTTGACGCTCGCCTCGTCCGAGATCCAGCGCACCGTCATCTCGCGCGCGGCACGGCGCGTCACTTCCTGCAGGCTGTTGTAGACATACAGCAGGCGTGCGAATTCGAGCGCGCCGAACAGCAGCGTGAAAAACACCAGGCACACCAGCGCGAATTCGACGGTGGCCACGCCGAGCGTACGCCGGCGCAAGGGAAGGGGCAGGATGTTCATCGCATGTAGGGCATGGTGGTGGCCGGGGCCAGGTTGAGCGTGTAGGTCGAGCTGGCGCCGACCAGGAACGGGATGCGCGAGCCGAGGAACACCGAGTAGCCGGTGACGCTCACCCGCACCCCGGCCGGTCCGGCGCCGTCGGTGCAGGTGACCACGGTCATGCCGGCGTCGAGGCAGGCGACGGCCACGTTGGCGCTGCTGAAGGCGGGCACGCCGGCGCTGGCGGCGGCATCGCTGACGGCGTTGCGGGCCGCGCTCACGCCGGCCGAAGCAATGCTGGACGGGGCGCTCACCGACAGCGCGCGCGCCGCGTTGCGGGTGGCCTTGGACAGCGCATCGTAGTACCAGAAGGTGCGGCCGAATTCGATGATGCCGGCCACGATGCTGATCAAGACGGTCAGCATCAGGGCGAATTCAACCACGGCGCCGCCGTGCTGGCGCGGGCGTATCGGGGCGGAGGGAGGGCGCGCTGTCATGGGGTCACTTGTAGAGTTTGATTTCGGAATTCGGCACCGATCCGACCAGGCCGCCGAATTCGACCCAGATGCCCTTGTCGCTGCCGGTCAGGGCCGCCCTGCGCTGCAGAAAGAAGCGCCCGATCGCCAGCACCGGCAAGCGCCGGCACGACATGGCCCCGCTGCCGACGCCGGCGCAATTGATGATGGCCAGGTTCATCACGCGCCGGTTGGCGCGCGGCGTGTGGTTGCTGACCGGCAGGTAGTGCAGGCCCGAGGTTTCGGCGTACGGCGAGGCGGCCGTGCCGGCCGGGTAGGTGCCGGGCACGGTGCTCAGCGTGCTTTTGTACAGGTCGCCCCAGTCGGTGGTCTCGAACGGCGTGCCGGCGCTGTAATTGCCCGGCGTGCCGGTGGCGCGCACCGGGCGCGAATAGGTCCACAGCGCGCCCTGGGTGGTCAACGTTCCCGGTTGTGGCAGGCCGCTGCCGTTGATCGGCTGCGATTGCTGGGACTGGGCCGGATTCATCCAGTTCAGCGCCACGCCGCCGGTCACATACTCGCGCACATTGGTGTCCGGCGGCGCGCTGGCCGGGATGCAGGCCGAGCCGCCCGAATAATCGTTGAAACGGGAATTCAGCGCCTTTTCGACCGGCCCGGCGCTGACCCCGGTATTGGCGTACACCTCGGTGTCATTGCTGGCCACGGCCGAATTGCCCTGGCACAGGAAGGGCGCCGTGAAGTTGGCGCTGCTGTTGGCGGGCGAGCAGGCGGCCGGCGGCCGGTCGACCGGATTGATCAGCATCGGATCGGCCGAGCCGGTGATATTGCCCAGTTGCAGCATGTCGTAGGTGGTGCCGCGCCGGAAGCCGTACTCGACCAGTTCCTGCTGCAGCGAGGCGGTCAGCCGGATGCTGGTGCGCGTGTAGGGCGGCAGCGCGCACACGCCGAGCGGGGTGACGTCGACCACGAAGCGGCCCGCCACCGCCATCCCGGCGGTGGCGATGGTCGGGATCCCGGCCACGCCCATCAGGTAGGTCGATACGCTCTTGGTGGCGGTGTCGACCCGGATGAAGGACTTGCCGGCCGGGCTGGCCAGCGCCTCGCCGACTGAGACCCAGGGGCCGTCCGGGTCGGCCGCGAAGCTGATATTGGCGTTGGTGAGCACCAGCGCGCTGGAGAAATTGAAGCTGTTCTGCTGGGCGAAGGCGAGCGCCTTGGCCGCGGCCCGGGTCACGCCGGCGGCCGTCATGTCGATCTCGCGCGCGCCGGCCAGCGCGCCGCTGTCGGCGCCGTTCTGCAGCTCCGACTTGAGCACGTACAAATGCCCGAGGTCGACCACCAGACCGGCCGCCGCCAGCAGCACCACCAGCGTCATGGCGAACATGATGGCGATGGCGCCGCGCTGGCGCGCGCGCGGGGGACGGAGCAGGAGCCGCTTCATGGCAAGCCTCAGCGCGCCACGCCGATCGCCAGCGCGCCGGTCTGCGGCACCGGCTCCTTGAACGATTTTTCGTAATTGTCATGCGCGCTCTTGGCGGCCTGGCCGTCCATGCCGGCCACCGACTGCGACGCCGGCAGTCCCGGATGGAGCACCTGCTGCTGCAGCGTGGTGCGGGCGGCCAGGCCGAACTGCTGGTCGAGCAGCGGCGTGTTGCTGCACGCTGGCAGCGCGGCCAGCAGCGCCAGCGCGCCCAGGCGGGAAAGGGTCGGGGTCATCTCGTTCTCCTATTTTAGGTCGAAGCCGGTGGGGGCGGCGTTGCTCGCTTGCGGGGCCGGCGCGGCGGGCGCCTGCGCGCCCTCCATTTTCCCGTTCAGGAAAAATTCGCCGCGGCTGGGGGCGATGTAGCCATCGGTGGGCAGCCGGTAATTGGGCGGCAATGCCTTGACCAGGTGCGGCGTGATCACGAATACCAGCTCGGTGCGGTCGGTCTGGAAGTCGCTGCTGCGAAACAGCGCGCCCAGTATCGGGATTTCGCCCAGCAGCGGGAAGGCCTTGACGTTGGTGGTCACATTGTTCTTGATCAGCCCGCCAATGGCGAAGCTCTGGCCGTCGAACAGCTGGACCGTGGTGGTGGCGCGGCGGGTGGTAAACGAAGGCAGGATCGCGGTGCCGCTCACGCCGGCGGCGGTGATCCCGATGCCTTCCTTGTTCAGGTCCGACACTTCGGGCGCGACGCGCAGGTTGATGCGCCCGCCCGCCAGCACGGTCGGCGTGAAGCGCACGGCGACGCCGAATTCCTTTTCTTCGAGCTTGATTTCCGCATTGCCTGCCGTATTGGTGAAGCTGACGGGAATGAAGATCTTGCCGCCGGCCAGGAAGCTCGCCTCCTGGCCGCTGATGGCCATGATGGTCGGCTCGGCCAGCACCTTGACCAGGCCGTCGCGTTTCTGGGCGTCCAGCTGGATCAGGCCGCCGGGCGACTTGCCGGCGCTGACCAGACCGGGCACGCCGGCGAGCAGATTGGTCAGGATCGAATAGGTCCAGTTGCCGTTGGTGCGGCTGCCGTTGAAGCTGGCGCCGAGCTGGTCGACCAGGGTTTTGGAAATCTCGGCCACCTTCACTTCCAGCATCACCTGCTGGGGCGCGGCCACCGACAGCATGTTGATTACTTTGGGCATCGTCGGCGCGGCCTGGCCGCCGCTGGCGCCAGGCACGGGCGCCGCTGCGCTGGCGTTTTGCGGGATCGCCGCGCCGGGCGCGCCCTGGGCGGCGCCGGGCCGGCTTTCGCGGATGCCGCGCTGGGCATACGCGGTCGCCACCGAGATCACTTGTTCGGCCGTCGAGGCCTCGGCCACGCTGCCCGAGACGATCACGGTGTCGGCCACGGTGCTCAGGTGGATATCCTTTTCGGCCGGCAGCAGCTCGGCCAGGCGCGCCTGCAGCAGCGCCGTGTCCATGCGCACGGCGATGTCGATGATGGTGACGTCGTTATTCTTGTTCCACAGAATCAGATTGGTCGTGCCGGGGGCCTTGCCGACGATGTAGACCTCCCTGGTGTTGAGCAAATGGGTGTCGGCGATGCGGGCGTCGCCGACCGACATGCGCACCGCCTGGTAGGGCAGGCGCATCAGGGTCGATTTGCCTTCAACCAGCACCAGTTGCGGTCCGATCTCGGAATGGCCTTCGGCTCTCGGCGCGTCCGGTACCGGTGCCGCCGGCGCCCGTTTGGCCGGCGCGGCGGCGGCGAAGCCGGCCCCGGCCAGCATGGCCAGCAGGACGGCCGAAGCAAGCCGATGGCGGCAAAGCGGCCGTGGCGTCTCAGTGCGCAGTGGTTTCATTCGATACTCCCGTGGCTGGATTAAAATTGTTGGGTGCTGCGTTCGAGGCCCTTGATGACCTCGACCTTGTCTGCCAGCCTGGGCTGGGGAAGGGACGTGCGCCTGATTGCCGGCGCCGGGCGCGGCACCGGCTTGGCGGCCGGCGCCGGCTCGGGCGCCAGTCCCAGCAGCGTGGACTTGGTGGCGCCGCCGGTGACCGCCGTGGCCGGGTCGACCTGGTTGCGCAGCACCAGCGACAGCGTGCCGACGCTGCGCGCCAGGTCCAGCTTCTCGGTCTGTTCGGGCGACAGTTCCAGCGTCACCGCGTTGACCACCTTGGCCTTGCTGTCGTCGCGGCTCGCTTCCTGGGCGATGGCCAGCACCAGTATGTGTTCGAGCACGATCTTGGAAATGCTGGGATCCTTGTCGGCATTGCCGCCGTGCGCCTTTTCGCCCTGGGTGTTGACCAGGATGTCGACGAAATTGCCCGGCATGGCAAAGCCGGCCACCCCGACCACATCGTTCACGCGCACCGTCATCGCGCGCTTGCCCTGCGCCACCACGGCCGACAGGCCGCCCTGGGTGCCGGGCGGGGCCAGCTTGGTTTCCATGATCGGCTCGCCCAGCTGGATCGTGGTGCGCGCCACGCGCGATTCGAGCAGCTTCTGGTCGGTGAAGGCGCCCGGCGGCATCGCGCTGGCGGGCCAGTCGACCATCTTCACCGTGTCCGGCGTGATGCGCGAACCGAGCGCGATGTCGACCTGCGCCACCGCCACCTTGTTGGTCGCGTTCGACGCCTTGGCGTTGATCCAGCGCGCCGCCACCAGCACGGCCGCAATGGCCAGCAACAGCGCGATGCCCATCATGACGACTCCACGAATATTTTTCATCGCTACTCTCCCGGGTTGGCCCGATTCCTGCGTTCATAAAATAGTCCACTGCCGGCCGGTGCTGCGGGCGCGGGTGCGGCCTGCCTGGCATGCGTGGTGAAATAGTTATTCCAGGCCCAGGTCAGCACGCCGGGGTTCAGCGTCGGCGCGCGCTGGTAGTAGCGCGCCACGTCGCGCACCTGGGCCAGCAGGTCGCGCGGGTAGCAGGCCAGCAGCGCTCGTTCTTCCTTGTCATGGTGTTCGCGCAGCAGGTAGTCGAACGAGGCCTGGTCGTAGCTGATGCCGTAGGCACTGCACACGGCGCGGAAGATCTGCTCGTATTGGGGACGGGTGACGGCGTCGACCAGGATTTTGTAGCCGAGGCGGCGCAAGAAGGCGCCGTCGGCCAACTGGTCGGGCGCGAAATTGGACGAGAACACGATGATCATGTCGAACGGCACCGGAAACTTGTAGCCGGTATGGAGCGACAGGAAATCCTGGCGCCGGTCCATCGGCACGATCCAGCGGTTCATCAGTTCGACCGCCGAGCAGCGCTGGCGCCCCAGGTCGTCGATGATGAAAATGCCGTTGTTGGCCTTCAGGTGGCTGGGCGCGTGGTACATGCGGCTGCCGGGATCGAACTGCACGTCCAGCATCGCCAGCGTCAGCTCGCCGCCGACCATGACGGTGGGGCGCTTGATGCGCAGCCAGCGGCCGTCGAGCGGCGGGCGGCGTTCGAAACTGTCGGCCGGCGCCGGCGCCTCGTCGACGATCTCGTGCACCAGGCTGTCGTAAAACGGCAGCACTTCGCGGTCCACCATGATCGAGTGGGGAATCAGCACCGTGCCTTTGAGCAGGCCGTGCAAGCGTTCGGCCAGGTAGGTCTTGCCGCTGCCGGCCGGGCCGTGCACGAAGATGGCGCGTCCCGAATTCATCGCCGCGCCCAGCTGTTCGAGCACTTCCGGGGCCACCACCAGGCCGTCCAGCTCGGCGGCCAGGTCGGCGCGCGTAATGTGCATCCCGGCCACGCTCTGCTGCAAGACCTGGGCAGTGTAGGCCTCCAGCGTGACCGGCGCCGGGCCGGCATAGGCGTTTTGCTGGATGTACTGGATGGCGCGCGTGCGTCCCAGTTCGGTCAGCGTCAGACAGAGATCGGCGTCGGTGCCGCTGTTGCCGCGCCGGTTGGTCTCGCACATTTTTTCGCTGCGCAAAAAGACCAGCACCTTGTCGACCACGCTGACCGACAGCTTGACGTGGGCGACCAGTTCGGTCAGGTAGACCTGGCCGCGCAGGAACAGGATCTTGCTGACCAGTTCGACCAGGAACAGGAAGGGCACGCCCGTTTCCTCGGGGGTGCGCGGGGCCAGCGGCAGGGCGACCTCGCCAGTGCGGCGCTGGTTGACCGGTGGAGCGATTTCATTCGGCATTCGACTGCCTCATCGGCAAAAACGTTAGAAAACAAAAGGCAGCACCCGGTACTTGACGCGCGCCATATAGTCGCGGTAGCCGCTGTCGCGCGCCAGGTGCTGTTCCTCGCGGGCGATGCGCAGCGCCAGCAGCGCCACCGACAACAGGTACACCAGCAGGTTGCGCAATGACGAATTGGCCAGCAGGTAGCCGCTGAAGGTGAGCAGGTAGCTGGCATACAACGGGTGCCGCACCACGCGGTACAGGCCGCCGGTCTTGAGCACCCGCAGCGCCGGCACCAGGCCGATGCTGCGATTGAGCGAGAGCATGCCGCTCAGCTGGAGCACGGCGCCGCCGATCACCAGCGCGGCGGCCTGCGGCAGCCAGCCGGCAGCCGCAGGCAGGAACAAAAAGGGCACGAAGGTGGCGCCGACCGCGATGGCCCAGTCGCGCGGGTCGGGCGACACGCTGACCGGGCGCGAGCGCACCAGGAACAGCAGCGCGGTCAGCGATTCGGTGACGCAGAAAATCAGGTAGCTCCAGTTGCCCGACTGCTTGAAGGCGAACACATGGAGCACGGCGAAATACACCCAGGCACAGGCCATGATGGCGCCGATCAGGGCCTGCGACAATCTGGACTGGCAAAGGATGGCGAGGTTCATGGTCGTGGTCACAAGTGCGGTTCAAGAGAAAAAGCGCCATTCGGCGCTCCCTGCCAATATCAACTGGGTGGCCGTGCCGCAGGCGATGGCGATCGCGTATGGCAGCTTGCCGGTGACTACCACCGGCGCGTCCAGCGGGACGCCGGCGCCGCTGCGGCGGCTGCCCAGCATCTGCTGGACATTGACCATCACTTGCAGCAATTGTCCGGAACGCAAGGCCACCACCACGGCCAGTACGCCGCCCACCAGCATGGTCAGCAGGATCGCTCCCAGCACGCCCAGCGGTCCGATAAAGGCGCCCACCATGGCCATCAGCTTCACATCGCCGGCGCCGAGGGTACGCAGCGCGTAAAACGGCAGCAGCAGCAGCAGGCCGACGGCGAATCCGCCCAGGCTGGCAGCGAGGCCGAGGCTGCCCATTGGCGTGCTGAACAATCCAGCACCGGGCGCCAGCAGCCCTTGCAACAGCAGCGCGGCGATGGTTCCCGCCGCCACCAGCTGATTCGGTATGCGTCGTGCGCGCACGTCATGCCACAGGGCGAAGGCAAAGATCAGGCCCAGCACCAGGGCGGGCAGCAAGGCAAGGAAGCGTGGGCTCACCATGGTGGCAATCGCGCGCCGCGACCCGGCGCAGACCGTGGCCGCTGCAGGCAGGGGCCCTGATCCACGCCGACGGCGATGCGCTCAGAATGCGGCGGCGACGGCGCCAAAAGCCGTGTTCACGTCCGTGCCGAGGGTCCTGACCGCGCCGATGATGACCACGGCAATCAGTGCTGCGATCAGGCCGTATTCGATGGCCGTGACGCCGTCGTCGTCGTTGATGAAGTTCTTGATGGCTTGCATGATGGTTTCCTTCAGGGTTATGGAACATCGAAAGTTTTGGATCTGTTCCGGCGCTGCCGCTTGCCCGTCACCTCAGGTTCAGTGCAATGAGGATGATGATGCTCACGACTGCAACCAGGGAGGCCAGCAAGGCGAATTCGTACATGGACGCCCCGGTTTTTTCCTCGACAAATGCCGATATTGGGCGGGACACGCTGGGCGACATCTGCATCGTAGGTGCTCCTGTTTTCGTTGCATTTCAGTATGTTTGTTTCCGCTCCAATAATTCCACTGTACCGACTCCGACGCGAAAGGGCATCACACAAACGAACTTTTCGACAGGGGCATTGCGCCTGAAAATATTGGCGTTAGTCATGACAAATGTCCTGTAGGGAATCCCTGTCAGGCAAGCCTCTCCCCACCGCGGCCGGGGCGGTGCCGGCCACAGCGGGGCGGCAGGGGTCAGGAAACGGTGTCGGCAGTCTCGCCCAGATGGTGCTTGACGGCGTAGACGTACAGTTCGAGCCGGTTGGCCACGCCTAGTTTCTTGTAGATCGATACCAGATGGTTGCGCAAGGTGTGTTCGGAGATGAACAGGCTTTGCGCCAGCGAACGGTTCAAGGCGCCATTGCCGCTCACGATAGAGGCGATGATCTTGTGTTCGCGCGGCGTCAGGCTGGCCAGGCGCTGGGCCTCGGGGTCGGCCTTGGCGGGCGGGCGCGTCAGTTCGTTGAGCACGCGCGCCATCACCGTGTGCTCGATCCACAGTTCGCCTTCGCATACTTTTCCCACCGCCTTGATCACCTGCTCGGCCGACGCATCCTTGCGCAGCAGGCCGCGCGCGCCAGCGCGGATCGCGCGGTCGAGCAGGGCGTCGTCGCGTGATCCGGTAAAGACCAGCACGCGCGTTTTTTCATTGGCCAGTATCAGTGGCAGCAGGGCGAGCGAACAGACGCCGTTCAGGTCGAGGTCGAGCAGCACGATGTCCGGTACGCACTGTGCCAGTTCCAGGCGCGCCGCTTCGACCGTGGTGGCGCTGGCCACGATCCGCATGCCGGCGCCTTCGAGCAGGCGCTGCAGGCCCCACAGCATGGTCTGGTGGTCGTCGACGAGCATCACTTCAATGGTGTGTGGCTGGATCTGCATAATGGTCGCCTAGACAGGGATGTCGATGCAGACGGCGGTGCTGGCCGGGCTGCGCTGTTCGATGCGGACGCTGCCGCCCAAGGAACCGGTGCGTTCGCAAATCGACACCGGCGTAAACGCCTGCACCGGGCCCGCATCGTTGGGGTTTTCGATTTCAATGCTGAACAGCGCCTGGTTGCAGCGCAGGCGCACGCAGCCGACCCGGGCCGCAGTGTGCTTGCGGATATTGCTGATGCCTTCGCTGATCAGGTGCACCGCGGCGGCGGCCAGGCGGTCGCCGATAGCGATCGGGCCGGGCGTGTCGAGGCGGATATCGATCCCGTAGATCAGCCGCACCTGGCGCACGTGATGGCGCAGGGCGCCGTAGAACAGCGGTTCGCTGATGCTGGTCTCGCGCGCAAAACCGCCCACGTAATGGCGCAGGTCGCGCACCACCTGGGCCGCCATCTTCGCCAGGATGTCGATCTCGGCCAGCAGCGGATTGTCCGCTCCGGTTTTCTCGCGCAAGGCGGTCAGCGTGTGCGACAAGCCGATGTAGGGCTGCACGGTCGAGTCGTGCAGGTCGTGCGAAATCTTGCGCCGCTCGCGCAGCGCCGCCTCGGTGGCCAGGCGGTCGAGCAGATAAATGTTTTCCAGCACCGGCACCACCTGGGCGGCGATCTGGCACAGGAACATCAGGTCGGCCTTGGCATAGCTGGCGCTGGTCGATGCCATGAAGGCGCGCCCTTCGCTGTTCTGGATCGTCAGCGGGGTGCTGATGAAGGAGCGCGCGTCGAGCAGCTCGGCCAGGCGTTCGCCGGCGTCGTCATCGCAATCGATCCACTGTTCGCCGTCGTAGCAGCAATAGTGGCCGCTCCAGGGCAAGCAGCGCACCAGCGGCCGCGTATACATGACCGGCATGCCGCCTGGCAGCGACATCATCAGCGGCCCGGTATCGGAGCCGGATTGGGGCGGCAGGTCGGCGCCGCGCGCGCCGGACGCATTGAAGATGCGCAGCATCCAGCGCGCCGACGCCGCGCGCCGGCTGACCATGACGCCCGAATCGGCGTGGAAGAACTGGCGCACCCGCTGCATCACGTCGGAAATGGTGTGGTCGATGCCGAAGCGCGGATTGGACAGCCGGCTGACGTCGCGCAGCAACGCCAGGCGGCGCTTTTGCAGCAGGTTGGCCTCGCCCCAGCGCGCGATCATGTAGCCGAGCGAGAGCAGGAAGGCGGCGCGCAGCAGCACTTGCAGCAGTTCGGCCGAGCCGATGGTCGAGCGCGCCGTCAGCGAATACAGCACCGCCGAGGCCAGCGTGATGCGCGCCCCCTCGTCGAAACCGGAACGGAACGAGGACACCAGGATCGCAAAGAAATAAAACAGGAAAAACAGGCTATTGTCGCTGCCGGTGATGGATACCAGGATCGTGTACCAGACCAGGTCGATCCAGGTGCTGAAGCGGCCCTGGGTGCTGTGCTTGCCCGCATGGGCCAGCACATACAGCGCCACGTTATGCAGCGTGAATCCGGCGAACACCAGCCATGCGCCGTCCGGCAGCGTTTGCACCACCACCGGGTCGATCAGCACGGTGATCAGCGCGGTGATGGCCAGCACCAGATGGACGGTGCCGATCACCGAGGTGCTGTCGTCGGCGCCCGCGTACGGGTCAGGCGCCATCGGGTGGCCGGCGGCGCGTCGTGCCTGGTCCTGTGGGTCCACTCGATCCCCCCTGGTGTGCTTGATGGGCGAGCTGCAAGGCGTTTGGATTTCTTGCATTAGCAGAAGTATACATCCGGAATTAGCAAAAAGGTATCTGCTGTTGTTAATTGTTCATAAGAAAAAATGACCAGCGACAGCTATGGTGCTGACGCATAAATTTCTGGAGGAATCGAAGCGCCGTTTCTCGGGGCCGCGCGCTACACTCGGCGCAGGCGGACCGCGACGGCGCAGTCGGTAACAGTGCTTTAAAGGCAAGCTTTCGACCTTTATGTTCGACAAGCACGACCTTAACCGCTAAACTACCGTCCACTGAAGATTGCCGCACAAGGAGTACATATGAGTTGGTTAGAGAAGCTGCTGCCCCCACGCATTAACCGTTCCGACGCCGGCGCGCGCAAGACCATGCCGGAAGGCCTGTGGGTCAAGTGCCCCTCGTGCGAAGCGGTGCTGTACCGGACCGACCTCGAGTCGAACCTGCATGTGTGCCCGAAGTGCAGCCACCACATGCGCATCCGCGCCCGTGCCCGCCTCGACGGCCTGATGGACGAAGGCGGACGCTACGAAATCGGCCAGGAAACGCTGCCGGTCGACACGCTCAAGTTCAAGGACAGCAAAAAATACCCTGACCGCCTCAAGGCCGCGATGGAAGCGACCGGCGAGACCGACGCGCTGATCGTGCTGGGCGGCTCGATCATGAGCCTGCCGGTGGTGGTGGCCTGCTTCGAATTCGAATTCATGGGCGGCTCGATGGGCTCGGTCGTGGGCGAGCGCTTCGTGCGCGGCGCCCAGGTCGCGCTCGAACAGAAGGTGCCGTTCATCTGCATTACCGCCACCGGCGGCGCGCGGATGCAGGAAGGCTTGCTGTCGCTGATGCAGATGGCCAAGACGACCGCGATGCTGACCAAGCTGTCCGAGAAAAAGCTGCCGTTTATTAGCGTGCTGACCGACCCGACCATGGGCGGCGTGTCGGCCTCGTTCGCCTTCATGGGCGACGTCGTGATCGCCGAACCGAAGGCGCTGATCGGCTTTGCCGGCCCGCGCGTGATCGAAAACACCGTGCGCGAAAAGCTGCCTGAAGGCTTCCAGCGCGCCGAGTTCCTCGTCACCAAGGGCGCGGTCGACATGATCGTGGACCGCCGCAAGATGCGCGAAGAAATCGCGCGCTTGCTGGCGCTGCTGCAAGACCAGGCCGTCGAAGTCATTGCATAAGAGCCGTACCCGGGCGGCGCGCGGCCACGGCCGGCGCCGCCACACTCATCCTCCCCGGTTCCCCTGATGCCCACACTCCCCACCACCTTGCCCGCGTGGCTGGCGCTGCTTGAATCACGCCATGCCGAAGTCCACATCGACATGGGCCTGGACCGCGTGCGCGCCGTCAAGGAGCGCCTCGGCCTGGCCTTCGCCTGTCCGGTCATCATGGTGGCCGGCACCAACGGCAAGGGCTCGACCTGTGCGATGCTCGAATCGATACTGCTGCGCGCCGGCTACAAGGTGGGGCTGTACATCAAGCCGCATTTCCTCGACTTTAACGAACGCGCCCGCATCAACGGCGAGCTCGCCAGCGACGCCATGCTGGTGGCCAGCTTCGACGCGGTCGAAGCGCAGCGCGCCGGCACCGACCTGACCTACTTCGAATTCACCACGCTGGCCATCATGCATTTGCTGGCCGGCGCCAGGCTCGACGTGGCGATCCTCGAAGTGGGGCTGGGCGGGCGGCTCGATGCGGTCAACGTGATCGACGCCGACGTCGCCATCGTCACCTCGGTCGACATCGACCATACCGACTACCTGGGCGACACGCGCGAAAAGATCGGCTTCGAAAAAGCCGGCATTTTCCGGCCCGGCAAGGCGGCCATCTGCAGCGACCCGGTGCCCCCAGACACGCTGGTGGCCCACGCCGAAGCGATCGGCGCCGACCTGTGGCTGCTGGGACGCGACTTCAATTATTCGGGTGACCAGCAGCAATGGAACTACGGCGGGCGCGAACAGCGCCGCAACGCGCTGGCCTATCCGAGCCTGCGCGGCGCCAACCAGCTGCTCAATGCCTCGGCCGCGCTGGCCGCGCTCGAAGTGCTGCGCCTCGAATTGCCGGTCAGCGCGCAGGACGTGCGCACCGGGCTGGTGGTGGTCGAGCTGCCGGGCCGCTTCCAGGTGCTGCCGGGACGCCCGACCGTGATCCTGGACGTGGCCCATAACCCGCATGCGGCCTGCGCGCTGGCCCAAAACCTGGGCAATATGGGTTTTCACCCGTATACCTACGCGGTGTTCGGCATCATGCAGGACAAGGATATCGACGGCGTCATCGCGCCGATGGCCCCCTTCATCGACCACTGGTGCGTGGCCGACCTGGCCTCGCCCCGTTCGGCCAGCGCCGCGGCGCTGGTGGCGCGCCTGTCCGCGCTGCCGGCCGGCGATGCCAAACCGGGCGAACGCAGCGCCGCCGCCTTCGCCGATCCGGGCGCCGCTTTTGCAAATGCGATGAGCCGAGCCGGGGAGAATGATAGAATTGTGGTCTTTGGTTCCTTCTACACCGTCGCCGGCGTGATGGCAGCCCGAAAAACCTCACATCACTGAAGATAAACGCATGGGCTTGTTCTCGTTGTTCACTAAAAACAAGCAAGAAACCACCGACGGTGGGTATCACTCCCGCGACGACGACGAGGACGCCGCCGTTGGCGCCCGTGCCCGCGCCAAGCGCGCCTCGCATGCAGGCGAAGGGGCCAAGCGCGGCAAGGAGGCGCGTCCCGACCCGGTGCTGCCAGAGAAAAAACGCGCGCGCCGCCGCCTGGTGGGCGCCATCGCGCTGGCGCTGGCGGTCGCGGTCGGCCTGCCGATGATCCTCGACTCCGAACCGAAGCCGCTGGCCACCGACATCGATATCCGCATCCCGTCCAAGGACAAGGCGCCGCCGCAGCGCGTGCCGGTGCCGGTGGCCGCCGCCGAAGCGCTGGACCGGCGCGAAACGATCGTCGACGCGCCGGCCGCCACGCCGGCCCCGGCAGCGCGCGACGTGGCCGAAGTCAAGCTGGCCCCGGCCAAGCCTGAAGTCAAGAAGCCGGAGCCGAAAGCGGTCGAGAAAGTCGCCGCCAAGCCGGCCGAACCGAAACCGGTGGTGCCCAAGGCCGACACCGAACGGGCGCTGGCGATCCTCGAAGACAAGCAGGCCGACAAGCCGGCCGCCGCGCCATCGAGCCAGAAATACATCGTGCAGGTGGCCGCGCTGGCCTCGCAGGAAAAAGTCAATGAATTGCAGGGCAAGCTGAAAGCGGCCGGTATCCCGTCGTTCACCCAGAAGGGCAGCGGCAAGTCCGGCGAACTGATACGTATTCGGGTAGGACCGTTCAGCAAGGAAGAAGGCGAGACCATCCGCGCCAAGCTGAGCAAGCTGGGCCTGACCGGCAGCGTCGTGCCGAACTCGTGATGAGCGTGGCTGACTGGGCGCGCGCGGCGTGACGATTTTCGATTACCTGCTGTTGTTCATCCTGATTGCGTCGGTCGTCATCAGCACGCTGCGCGGCCTGGTCAAGGAAATCCTGTCGCTGGTGAGCTGGGTCGTCGCCTTCGTCGTGGCCAATCTGTACGGCGCGCAGCTGGCGCCCTTGCTGCCGTCCGTGATACCGGGCGAGATCGTGCGCCTGATGGTCGCGTTCGTGGTGCTGTTCATCGGTGTGCGCCTCCTGATGGGCCTGCTGATGATGGCGGTCGATGCGCTGATCAAGTCGAGCGGCCTGAGCCTGGCCGACCGCGGCCTGGGCGGCCTGTTCGGCCTGGCGCGCGGTGTCGTCATCGTGCTCGCGGCAGTGATCGTGGCCGGCATGACCGACCTGCCGAAACAGGATTTCTGGACGCATGCGGTGTTCAGCCCGATGGCTGAAACCGGCGTGCGGACCGTCAAACCGTTTCTGCCCGAGGCCTTGTCGCGGCACGTTAATTTTTAAAGAATTCTTAAATCAGCAGTACCAGTCTCTAGGAGCGCACCATGTGTGGCATCGTCGGCGTCGTCTCGCATAATTCCGTCAACCAGCTTTTGTATGATGCCTTGCTGCTGCTGCAGCATCGCGGTCAGGATGCGGCGGGCATTGCAACCAGTCATAGCAGTATGTTTTCCATGCACAAGGCCAACGGCCTGGTGCGTGACGTTTTCCGCACGCGCAACATGCGTTCGCTGCAGGGCAATTCCGGCATCGGCCATTGCCGCTATCCGACCGCCGGCTCGTCCAGCGAAGAAGAAGCGCAGCCGTTCTACGTCAACGCGCCGTTCGGCATCACGCTCGCGCACAACGGCAACCTGACCAACCAGGCGCAGCTGAAGTCCGAGATGTTCCGCAACGACCGCCGCCACATCAACACCGATTCCGATTCCGAAGTGCTGCTCAACGTGCTGGCCCACGAAATCCAGGAATCGACCACCGGTTTCACGCTCGACCCGGATAACGTCTTCAAGGCGGTCCAGGCGGTGCACCGGCGCGTGCGCGGCGCCTACGCGGTGGTGGCGCAGATCGCCGGGCACGGCCTGCTGGCCTTCCGCGACCCGTTCGGCATCCGTCCGCTGTGCATCGGCATCAACGAAACCGAGCAGGGCAACGAATACCTGATCGCCAGCGAATCGGTGGCGCTCGAAGGCATGGGCTTCCGCTTCCTGCGCGACATCGCGCCGGGCGAAGCGGTGTTCATCGATAACGACAGCATGCTGCACGAACGCCAGTGCGCCGACAACCCGTCGCTCAACCCGTGCGCGTTCGAATACGTTTATTTGGCGCGCCCCGATTCGATCCTCGACGGCGCCTCGGTCTACGCCACCCGCCTGAAAATGGGCGAGTACCTGGCCGACAAGGTGCGCAAGGAATTCCAGGCCGGCGACATCGACGTCGTCATGCCGATTCCCGATTCGTCGCGCCCGGCCGCGATCCAATTGGCGCTGAAGCTCGGCATCGAATACCGCGAAGGCTTCATCAAGAACCGCTACATCGGCCGCACCTTTTTGATGCCGGGCCAGGCGATCCGGCGCAAGTCGGTACGCCAGAAGCTCAACGCGATCGGCTCCGAATTCAAGGGCAAGAACGTGCTGCTGGTGGACGACTCGATCGTGCGCGGCACCACCAGCCGCGAGATCGTCAACATGGCGCGCGAAGCGGGCGCCCGCAACGTGTTCTTTGCCTCGGCCGCGCCGCCGGTGCTGTTCCCGAATGTGTACGGGATCGACATGCCGACCCGCGACGAACTGATTGCCTACGGCCGCAGCACCGAGGAAGTATGCCGCGAAATCACGGCCGACAAACTGGTGTACCAGGATGTCGACGCGCTCAAGCGCTCCATCTCCGACTGCAATCCGGACCTGAAGAACTTCGAAGCGTCGTGCTTCGACGGCATCTATGTGACCGGCGACGTGACGGCGGACTATCTGAACGAACTCGAATACGCGCGCCATCATCCGAAGGACGCGCCGGCCGAAGACGCAGCCCGCACGCAGCTGAACCTGAACCTGGCCACCGCCGAGTAAGGGGACCCATGAGCGAGAAAAAGAGCTACGGCTTTACGACGACCATCCTGCACAGCGACCGGCAAAAGCCGATCGAGCACGGCTCGCTGCATAAGCCGGTGCACACCTCGGTCGCCTTCGGCTACACGGACGCGCGCCAGCTGGCATCCGTCTTCCAGGGCAAGGAGCCGGGCTTCCGTTACGGGCGCCAGGGCAATCCGACCGTGTCCGCGCTCGAAGACAAGATCACGCGCATGGAAGACGGCGTGGCCACCTTGTGCTTCGCCACCGGCATGGGCGCGATCGGCGCCGTGTTCCAGGCGCTGCTGAAAGCGGGCGACCATGTGGTGTCGTCGTCGTTTTTGTTCGGCAACACCAACAGCCTGTGGCAGACGGTCGCCGGGCAGGGCGTGGGCGTGGCGTTCGTCGACGCCACCGACGTGGCCAACGTGGAAGCGGCATTGACGCCGGCCACGCGGATCGTGTTCGTCGAGACGATCGCCAATCCGCGCACGCAGGTGGCCGACCTGGCGCGCATCGGCCAGCTGTGCAAGGAACGCGGCATCTTGTACGTGGTCGATAATACGATGACCACGCCGTTTTTGTTCCGCCCGAAAGCGGTCGGTGCGGGGCTGGTGGTCAATGCGCTGACCAAGTCGATCGGCGGGCACGGCATCGCGCTGGGCGGCAGCCTGACCGATACCGGCGTCTACGACTGGAGCGTGTACCCGCATATCGCGCCCAACTACAAAAAGAATCCGCCCGCCATGTGGGGCATCGTGCAGCTGCGCGCCAAGGCACTGCGCGACTTCGGCGCCTCGCTCGGGCCGGAAGCGGCGCACCACATCGCCGTCGGCGCCGAAACGCTGGCGCTGCGCATGGAGCGCGCCAGCAGCAGTGCGCTGGCGCTGGCAGCCATGCTCGAAGCGGACCAGCGCGTCGCGGCTGTGCATTACCCGGGCCTGCCATCGCATCCGCAGCACGCGCTCGCGGGCGACCTGTTCCGTGCTTACGGCGCCTTGTTCAGCTTCGAGCTGAAGGATGGCATCGACTGCTTCGATTATTTGAACCGCTTGACTATCGCCATCTCGGCCAGCAACCTGGGCGACACGCGCACGCTGGTCATTCCCGTGGCGCACACGATCTTCTTCGAGATGGGCGCCGAGCGGCGCGCCAGCATGGGCATCGCCGAATCGCTGATCCGGGTGTCGGTCGGCATCGAAGACACGGCCGATTTGCTGGCCGACTTCCAGGCCGCGCTCTAACCATTCGTTTCCTTCACACCGGGGTTAGACCACTTTTGCCGTTGGCCAAAAGTGGTTTGACCCTGGTTCCGCGGCATGTTTCTGCATCCAATAGTGGCCGCACGGCCCAAGCCGGTTGAACGGTGCGCGCCAATCCAGTTATGATCTGGCATCCGCCCCAGTTCAAAAGAACCCGAAAATGAAGAAGACCCTGTTTTGCCTGTCCTTGTTGCTGAGTATTTCGGCATATGCCGATGACCTTGCCGATGCCAACGCACTGTTCGCCAAGAAATCCTATCCGCAGGCGCTGCAGATCTACACCAGGCTGGCCAATGGCGGCAATGCCGAAGCCCAGCTGCACATGGGTGAAATGTACCTGTACGGCGACACCGGCGCGGTCGACCTGGCCAAGGCCGAAGCGTGGTTCAAGAAGTCCGCGGCCAAGGGCAACAAGAGCGCCGCCAGCGCGCTCGCGATGATGGCGCAGCGCGAGGCGCACAAGGCCGACCTGGAATTGTGGACCTCGAAGTACGATGGCGCCGAGTTCAAATCCGGCCAGTACCGCTGCCCGACTCCGCGCATGCCCGCGATATCCAAGCAAAACGATGAAATCGCGGCGATCAACGCCAAGGTCGAAGCGTGGAAAACCTGCTACAACGGGTTTGCCGAGAACATCAACTCGGTCAAGCCGCTGACCAAGCGCATCCCCAAGGAAGTGGCCGATCTGATGACCAAGGATGAAATGGACAGGGCGACCGCGCATCTGGAAGAAGTCTATGCCCGCGTCGTCGAGGAGGCACGCGTGGCGTCCAAGCTGTTCCTGGCGGACTACACCGTGTGGCGCGATGCGACCGATGCCTACGTCGCCGAAAACAATCGGATCGTCGACGAAGCGAAAAATGTCAAGAAACGCAAGAACGACTAGGTGTGCATGGCGTAGGGATGGCGCCAGCCGGGCAGGGCGCTGATCCGGCCCAGCCAGGCGTTGATGCGGGGCGGCAGGATGACGCCGGCCTGCTCGGGCCAGAACATATAGCCGCATAGCGACAGGTCGGCGATGCTGGGCAGCCCGCCCAGGATGAAGGCGCGGCCATCGGAAAATTCGGCGTCGAGGCGCGCGATGTCGGCGTCGCAGCGCCCGCGCAGCAGCGCTTCAACAGCCGGCGCCAGCCCGCCCGGCGCAATGCGCAAGCCATAGCGCAAATTGGGCAGGGAAAAACCGATCCGGTTCGCTTCCCAGAACAGCCATTCGCGCGCCCGCGCCAGCCGTTCCATCGATTCGCCGCCGAAAACGCCGCCATGCTCGGCCAAATGCAGCAGGATCGCGTTCGACTGGACGTACGGCGTGCCATCGTCCAGCAGCAGCGGCACTTCGCCGTATTTGGCCAGCGTACGGAACGGCTCGGGCCGTTCTGCACGCGGCTGGGCGAGGTCGATCTCGGTGTAGTCGTGCACGATGCCGGCCAGGGCCAGCATCAGGCTGACCTTGTAGCTATGGCCCGATTCGCGGTTGCCGAACAGGGCGAACGCAGCCATTGCGTTTAGTGCCAGCTGCGCATCAGGCCGACGGCCAGGCCTTCGAGCGTGAAGTCGTCGGTCTCGGGATCGACCCGGATCACCTTGAAGTCCGGGTTCTCCGGCAGCAGTTCAATGATGTTGCCGGTTTTTTTGTAGCGTTTGACGGTCACGTCGTCGCCGATGCGGGCCACGACGATCTGGCCGTTCTTGGCACTGTCGACCTTTTTCACGGCCAGCAAGTCGCCGTCCATGATGCCGGCGTCGCGCATCGACCAGCCTTTTACCTTGAGCAAGAAGTCGGGCTTGGCCGAGAACATCGCCGGGTCGACGCTGTAGGTCGTTTCCACATGTTCCTGCGCCAGGATGGGCGAGCCGGCGGCCACACGCCCGACCAGCGGCAGCGACATCATCAAGGTCGGCGGCACCAGCGGGATCACGTCGAGGCTGGCGCCGATCAGGCGGATGCCGCGCGACGTGCCCGGCGAAATTTCAATCGCGCCCTTGCGCGCCAGCGCCTGCAGATGTTCCTCGGCCGCATTGGCCGATTTGAAACCCAGTTCGTTGGCGATCTCGGCGCGGGTCGGAGGAAAGCCCGTGTTGTCGATCGCATCCCTGATCAGGTTGAGAATTTGTTCTTGACGCGGAGTGAGCTTGATCATCGATGTGTAGGGCTGTTTGTATGAACAGACTGTATTTTTGTACAGTATTTCGGCTAATGCAAGAATTAAATGCGGTTTGCCTCAATTATTTGCATATTCAGCTGCCTGGCGGGACGAATCGCGTACCAGGCAGGGCGCGAATGCCCCTTTTTCTCGACATGGGCGTCAGTGCCCGACTCGCCGGGGAAAGAAGGGGATTGCCAGCGCACCCGTTTGCGCGCTATAATTGCCGGCTTTCCCTTCCCACACTCGTCTTGACGCCGAGGTGGGCACTTGTTTAAACGTCCCTAAGGAGTTATGCATGCGTCATTATGAAATCGTCTTTATCGTCCACCCGGACCAAAGCGAGCAAGTCCCGGCGATGATCGAACGTTACAAAGCCAGCGTAACCACGCGCGGCGGTTCGGTTCACCGTGTTGAAGACTGGGGCCGTCGTCAGATGGCTTACTCGATCAACAAACTGCCAAAAGCACACTACATCTGCCTGAACATCGAATGCGACAACGATACCCTCGTGGATCTGGAAACCGCCTTCAAATTCAATGATGCCGTGCTGCGTCACCTCACCGTTCGTATGAAGAAGGCTGAAATCACGCCATCGCCGATGATGAAATCGGTACAACGTGAAGACGCAGCCAAGAGCCACCGTTCGGAAGCTCCGGCCGCCGCCGCAGCTCCAGCCGCAGCAGCAGCGTAATTTTTTGTACGGAAGTCCTGAACCCGGATTGACTTTACCTCGGTGAACCAACTCCAGTTCGTAGCCCTGATTTGCGAGCGCGACGTATTGCGCTACACCCCCGCCGGCGTACCGGTTGTGTCCGCCACTCTGATGCACAGTTCGCAGCAGATGGAAGCAGGGGTCGCCCGGTTGGTCGAGTTTGAAATTCCTGCGTTCGCCGCAGGCGAGATTTCAGGACGATTCAGCCAGGCCGAACTGGGGGCCGCGCATCAGTTCACGGGATTTTTGGCCAAGAAGAATCGCAGCAGCAAAAGCCTGGTGTTTCACATCATTGATTTCAGTGCCGCCGCCTAAGGCGACGACACACTTTTAGATACAGGAGCCTCAAATGGCATTCGGTAAAAAATTCGACAAGAACAAGCTCAAGCTTAAAGAAAAACGCAAACAACAGAACCCACTGTTCAAGCGCAAGAAATTCTGCCGCTTCACCGCAGCAAACGTGGAACAGGTCGACTACAAAGACGTCGACACCCTGAAGGACTTCGTCCAGGAAAACGGCAAGATCATGCCAGCACGTCTGACCGGCACCAAGGCGCACTATCAGCGCCAAGTGGACACCGCCATCAAACGCGCTCGCTACCTCGCGCTGCTGCCATACACCGATCTGCACCACGCTTAATTCGCGCTGACAGACAAACTGGAGAAGAACTATGCAAATCATTCTGTTGGAAAAAGTCGTTAACGTCGGCAATCTGGGCGACGTGGTCAAGGTCAAAGACGGTTACGCACGTAACTTCCTGATCCCACAACGCATGGCCCGCCGTGCTACCGCCGCCGCGATCGCGGAATTCGAAGTCAAGCGCGCTGAGCTGGAAAAAGCAGCCGCAGCGAAACTGGCAGCAAGCCAGGCGCAAGGCGAGAAGCTGGCCGGCATGACCATCTCGATCGGCCAAAAAGCCGGCGTCGATGGCCGTCTGTTCGGTTCGGTCACCAACTTCGACATCGCTGAAGCGTTGACGAAGCAAGGTTTCCCGGTCGAAAAAGCACAAGTGCGCCTGCCAGTCGGCCCACTGAAAACCACCGGCGAGCACGCTGTTGCCGTGGCGCTGCACACCGATGTCGTCGTCGACATCACCGTCGCCGTCGTGGGCGAAGCAGCGTAAGTTTTT